>JAVBSH010000031.1:0-28833 GCA_031547085.1 Bacteroidales bacterium | reverse complement strand
AAGATTAAAGAACAAGTAAAAGCCTGGCAGGAGGCCCGTAATAATAAGAATGCTAAAATCAATTGGCAGTTCACCACTGAAGATGCTCGGATTAAATTGAAGAAACTTTATCCGACTTTTAATGTATGACACGACACTAGTTATTTCCTGATCTCCCGGTAAATTTTCTGCAATACCTCTTTTCTCCGCATTCCGGTATCGACCTTTGTTTTGCTCAATCCACTCCATAAAGTAGCAGTTTCAGCATCTATCGTCTCCTCCAGGTTAGCTTCCCAACCGGGTAGATAGCCCAGTAAACCCATGTATTGTGCCATTTCGAAGTCGGGACTGTCTACCGGAATGTCGCGCAAATAGAATAAGGTAGCTTTTTGCTTGATGAGCTTGTCCTGCAACTTATCCATTGGCACATACTTGATCTTTGTCTGGTTGTCAATACTGATAGACGCTGCAATACCGGCTGCCTGTCCCAAAGCCATCCAACATGGTTCCATACGTAATGTGGAGAAGCCGATATGGCTACCCGATACCGGGACGGGAATCAACAGGTTATCCACACCTTTAGGTACGATGACACCGAAAGGTACGGTATACACAGCCGATGGATAACTGAGAAAACCATCCAGGTGGATCTTGCCGGGTTCACGTTTGCGCACGGCATGCGAGTCAAGTGCGTAGTGGCTGGCGGTGATGCTATTGTTGTGCAGTGGCGGACGTTGACCGGGAGCCACCGGAATGGCATCATTGGCCGTAAAAAAATACTCGCCTTCAAAACGACGCCCTTCCCGAACGTATACCTGACGCGGAAAGTTGCCGTTATCTGTATACTCGTCCTTAGCAAAGCCCCATTCGAGACAGGCTTTACGAAAATGTTCGGGCAGCGCTTTATCATTCTGGGCAAACCAGATTAACCCGGTGATGTATTCCTGTAATCGTTGTGCATAACGGTCGCGCCAATCCCAGCCGGAAGTCGGCCACGGCCAGTTTTCTTCGGGCAGGTCGGTGGAAATGAATGCCATATGCTGGTTATTGGCGTCGGTTTTGCCGTTGGGCAAGGCCACCATATTGGTGACCTTGGCGATACCCCATGGGTCGCCGGGGATTTGCGTCTTGTTGCCCTTGGCAATATGCTGCCGGTTGGCCTCCATCATTTCGGGTGTTACTTTCCGCATCTGCGTGCCTGTATGCCGGCCTGTCCATACATCATCGACCAACGAAGCGAACTCTTCGCGGTTATAGTTTGCCGGTTTTTTCACCGCGACGCGATTTGCCTGATTATTGGTCAAGCATAGGCGGTAATTATATGATTGTACGGCATTATCGGTTTGGAACGTACTACAATCCTGTTCGGGACCGCCCCAATATTTGTATACCGCGCCGGCGCCGGGTTCATTGTACTCATCTTTACCTTCACGCCCCAACCGGAAAGGGACTTTGGCTGCTGCACCGAGGTCGCCTTCATAGGTGGCATCCACAAACACCTTGCCGGTATAGGTTTCCATCTGTTTGGTTTCGCGGTTGAAAATACGTATAGAAGCAATCGCATCATTCTTCATCTCGATATTACGCGGCTCTGCATCGAACTGTCGCATTTTCAATACGGTGATTTTGCCTTTCTGCTCGGCCAGCATCTCTGTAAACACTTGTTCAGCTACCGATGCTTCAAAATGGTAACCATCGCTGCATACTTTTACTTGCTCGGAATCTTTCCCGTATTTGTTGACATAATGCGCCAATATACGGTCGACAAACTCCTTGAACAAACCGGTAGTAGCTTTGCGTGTGGCGATATCGGTAGCGCCCAGTCCGTTGGCCGGAAGTCCGCCGAAGTGGTTGGTACGTTCGAGCAATACCGAGGTTTTACCTTCGCGTGCTGCTGCAATGGCTGTCATGATACCGCCGGGAGTACCTCCGACAATCACAAGATCGTAACTGCCTTGTGCAAAAGTTACTGCCGTCAAACAGCATAACATCAAAGTGAAAAATAACTGCTTCATAAAAGTGATCATAATTCAAGATTTAAGATTCAAAGTAATCATTTATTACTATGTGTTCGCACACAAGCTAAAGGTTATACCTTGCACGGTCAAGTTTTATCTTACGGTGAGATCGCAAAGAACAAAATTATCCCGCGTGAAGTATAACCGGCGATAAAACGATATCCCGGACTTCGGGAATATCTTCCGGCATAAAAACACCCCCATCCGGATTCCGGAAATACTCCGAAAAATTAAAATCGCTCTTTCCGGGTTCCGGAAATGGTACTTTTGGCAAAAAACAGTTATTTCCGAACTCCGGGAATGCTTTTTTATAAGAAAATATCCCTTTCCGAACTTCGGAAATGCTTTCCATGCGAAAAATACTCCCTTCCGGACTTCGGGAGAACCCCGGTAAACAAAAACACCTCTTTCCGGATTCCGGGAAAGGTAGTTACAATATGTAACATTTCCGAAAAAAATCCATATAAATATACAGGCAATATTATCAACACATAGATAATAATAGCTCATGAAATCCGGTATTATTGGTTATTTTAAGAATTATACCCCGCGCAGTCAAGTTTTATCTTACGGTGAGATCGGTTACTCACTATCGTTCGTGAGAACGCTGGCGCTAAGTTCGCTAAGTTGTGCATTTATATTTTTCCTCACACATTATATAAAATGAAAGTCATTCTTCTATCCGGCTGATTGCCCCAGCCACTGCATTAGCCACTACACTGCGCAGGCGGATTGTATTCCCGGTTTCGAGATGTACGCTGTTGGTGAGCAATATGATAGCCGTTTGCGTTTCGGGATCGATCACCAGCGAGGTGCCGGTGAAACCGGTGTGTCCATACATGGCTGGTCCGAACAGGTCACCTTGATTCGACGCATAAGCCGACGAAAGGTCCCAACCCAACGTGCGGCCAAACTCGTCATATCCTTCCGGGATGGTTCGCATGGCTTTTACCGTGAGCGGACTCAATATGCGTATCCCATTCAGCTCGCCATTGTTCAGCAGCATAGCTGATAAGATGGCAAGGTCTTCGGCATTGGAAAAGACGCCTGCATTGCCCGACACTCCGCCATTCATTACCCGTGCAAGCGGATCGTGTACCGTGCCGGTAGGTGTCTTATCCTGTTCGGTAGGAGCAGCCCAATCCAACGTTTCTCCCAAAGGATTGTAGTCAGTGTGCTTCATCCCTAACGGTTTGAATATATTTTCCTGTGCAAACACCTGCAAACTCTTTCCGGAAACGGTTTCGACAATACGTTGCAAGGTGATAAAATTCAAGCAACTGTAACGGCATTGCGTTCCGGGAGCTGAAAGTCGCTGCACATTGGCGATATGTTCGATCATGCCGTCGGGGTTAGGTGTAACATACTGCTTCTGCAATTCCTCTACCGAAGCATAAGCGGGCAATCCCGAAGTATGTGTCAATAAATGAATCACCCTGATTCCTGTTTTTTGGCCGGAGGCAGTGTCTTCCCATGGTTTATAGCCGGGGATATACAGCGATATATTGTCATACAGCCGTAAAAGACCGCGTTCGACTAATATCATGACGCAAAGCGTGGTCGACATCACTTTACTTACCGAAGCCATATCGAATACGGTATTTTCGGCCATTGGGAGAGGAGCGGGGTGTGTTTGCCTGTTACCATAAGCTTTCAGGTAAGCCAGTTTGCCGAAACGGACAACAGCAAGCACTGCGCCGGGTGTTTCGCCTGCTGCAATCGACCGCAGGATAGCACTGTCGGCATATGCCAGCCGATGCAAATCCATTCCTGCCGATTCGGGCGTTACGCGTGGGATAGGTTGGGCTTCCGTCGGGAAGAATACCTGTATGAACAGAATCGAGGTGAGGAGAATCTTTTTCATATCCATATTGATTTTCTTGGAATGCAGGTGTCATGATAACCTGCTGAATTTCAGGAATCCATCAGGTTTGATACATTGTAATTAAGGCCTGCCGGATCTTTGAGACCCAGCAGGCCTGCGTGTATTTACATCGACTGCAAGATTTCCCAAAGTACCGTTTGTGCTGACACTACACGGTTGGCAGCTTCCTCAATAACAATGGAGTTGGGACTGTCGATCACTTCGTCGGATACTACTAAATTACGGCGTACCGGCAGGCAGTGCATAAATTTGGCATCGTTGGTCAATGCCATGTTCTTGGCATTGCAAGTCCAGGCAAGATCTTCGCAAAGAATTTTGCCATAACTGTAATACGATGACCAGTTTTTAGCATATACAAAATCCGCGTCTTTATATGCTTTTTCACGGTCATACTCAATAGTAGCACCTTTAGTAAACATAGGGTCGAGTTCGTAGCCTTCGGGATGAGTAACCACAACCTCGTAACCGGCAGCAACAGCCCATTCGGCAAACGAGTTGGGAACCGACTGCGGTAACACACGGCAATGCGGTGCCCATGCTAACAGCACTTTCGGGCGTTCCACTTTTTTGTATTGCTCGATGGTGATGATGTCGGCAAACGACTGTAATGGGTGGCGTGTGGCCGATTCCATACTTACAATGGGAACACCGGCATATTGAATAAATTGGTTGATGACACTTTCGGAATAGTCAGCCTTACGGTCTTTCAATGCCGGGAACGAACGTACGCCGATGATATCGCAATAACGACCGATAACCGCCGCTGCTTCCTTGATATGTTCGGCTTTGTCGCCATTCATTACTACACCGAATTCGGTTTCTATTTTCCAACTATCCTCATTGATATTGAGCACCATGGTATTCATTCCCAAGTTTTGGGCAGCTTTCTGCGTACTGAGGCGTGTGCGAAGGCTCGAATTAAAAAACAATAACCCCATTGTGCGTTGTTTACCCATATTTTCGTATTGAAACGGGTTATCTTTGATTAAAAAGGCTTCAGCAAGAAGCTTTTTCAGGTTGGTAACATCATGTACCGATGTGAAATGTTTCATTTTAATTTTATTTTGCCACAAAGACACAAAGGATCTAAGGGTTTTCTTAGTGTCTTTGCTATGATTTATAACTATAACAGAAATTTAATGATAACCACGCCCAATGTACACAAAAGTGTAGCTGCAATAACACCCCGTGTGGCAGACCAATATTCCCGGTTTAAGAAAAAGTAAAAAATAGCCAGATTAGGGATAGCGCACAAACTGAGTATTTTCGGTAATGCCCGCATAACAAATGCATATTCCAGGAATTCACCAAAAGGTGTTCCGGAATATCCAAAGAGGTACACCAAAAGAAAAACGATCAACGGCAAAATAATACCTAATGCCAGACCTATCCAAAATTTATTCCAACGACGATTCAGTGCCATTTTTGATTTTTTAATTTTCTATTCATATTGTCAACTGGCGGACTGCCGTGACAAAATGGTTAAAACTTCCGGATGTATTGACATCCATATCCATGTGTGGAACCACGTTACTTACAAAAGCGATTTTGGATAAACTTCTGTTTTGTTTCAGTTCGGGAATCATTCGTAATAGTCTGTCAGGCGCATCAGCAATTAGGTCAACCTCCCTGAAATCAGCTTTATGTTTATATTGTTCGGGCTTAAACCGGGGATAAGCCTTTGCAATCGCGTCCATATCGCCAAGCATCCAACATTCCAATTCCCGGCACACAATGCGTATTTTATATGCACAAGAGCACTGGTTTGCAACCAATTCGAGCAACCGCCTCTTTAGCGTACGGCAATTGTCCGAATCCTGATCCCTTGTAATAAGTATTCTGGCATCCGGTATTTTGCTGATGGTAGGAACCGTTGTTCGTAGCGCCCTTTCCAAATCTTGTTTTCCCTGGTGTGGATATATTCTCACATCTACGCCGGGTATCAACCGTGTAAACAACAAGCGAGCGAATTTCTCAAATGAAGCCTCTTCCGTAAATACGTGTAATGTCATCCTACTATAAATTAGCTCCGCTGATATAATGATTCCGCCATAACCACCCCAACTTATTATCTTTGGATAGTTTCATCACCATATCATCGTCATTTGCCGCTTGGATGGTCGTGTACCCATTTTCTTTCTTGAGAAAGAATAGTTCATCCACATTCACACCATTCACAAAATCAGGAGAATGCGTCGAAACGAAGACTTGTCCACCATGCTCGGAGTATTCCCGGATTTCTTCACAAAGCTGCAAAAGCAAATCGGGGTGCAAGTAATTTTCAGGTTCTTCGATACACAACAACGGATGTGGATTAGGGTCATACAGCAAAACGAGGTAGGCGAACATTTTAATAGTGCCATCTGACACGAATTTAGACAAAAATGGATTTACAAAATTTTCATCCTGAAACCGCAACAAAATCATGCCGTCTTCCGTTTCTTTGGCTTCTACCTGACTGATTCCCGGGATACGTTGCGGGAGTTTCTCTATAATCCGGTTGAATGTATCCCGGTGGTAATCATACAAGTACTTTGTTGCCTGAGCGAGATTATCACCTGATTTAGAAAGATGTTCGGATATTCCCGTTTCCGAAATTCCCCGCCCATATTCGATCTTAAAGTTCGAAACGTACCAATTCTCTAATAATGATCGGAAAGAACTGATCACCTTATATTTTTCAAACTGGCCCAACCCCTTTAATGCGAGAATATCGGGACTTGAAATTTTTTGGTGTTCCCGTTCATCTTTTACCCCCTCTTTTCCATATTCTTCTTCATTTGAAATTGCCGTTCCTTCTCCTCTCTCAAAATTTAAGAATTTCCAAGGTTGTCCATATTGGCCCCTACGGTATTTAAGAATTTCGTGTTCAACAATAGCTCTACCATTTTCATATCCGATTTCAAGCGAATATGTAACCAAGGGAGCTGAAGATTCGCCTATTTGGGGACTTCGGAATTTTATTTCGAAAGCGATTTTGTCTTTATCATTGCAACCACGGCTGATTAATTCATGAAATCCACCGCGCCTGTTAATGGCAACAGTCACATTATTTTGTAAAGCATCACTCAGAAAACCGAATACATCAAAAAATGTTGTTTTTCCTGAGCCGTTTACCCCAAGAAATACAGACATTCTCGAAAGATTCTTAACAACCGTGTCTTTAAAAACCTTATAATTTTTGATACTGATACTTTCTATTCGCATGACTGTCTATTTTAACCTTCAAAGGTATAAAATTATTGCATCACCTCTGCAACTTTTGCTTTCAAGTCATCTCCGCGCAGTTCGCGGGCAATGATCGTACCATCGGGAGCAAACAGGATGATGTGTGGTATACCGCTGATGCCGTATAGTTCGGTAGGAATGCGACCTGCATCGAGTATCTGCGGCCATGCTACATTACGACTTTCGATGGATTTCAGGGTTTCTTCGCGTTTATCCCACACAGCTACGCCAAGCACTTCGAATTTATCCCCTTTGTATTTGTTGTAAACTTCCGCAATTACAGGTATTTCAGCCATACACGGCCCACACCACGATGCCCAGAAGTCAACCAACACATATTTACCCTTGCCCACGTAATCCGAAAGCGATACCTTACTGCCGTCCTTATTTCCGTTCTCGATGGTAAAATCGACAAAAGGCATGCCGGCAACCGTTTGTTTGGCTTTTGCATTGGTGTTGATGATGTTTTGTAATATCTTGAATTTGCGCACAATATCACCGGCTTGTGCATACAGCGAATCTAATTCATCGGGTTCCAATATATTAGACCAGTTCCACAGCACAAACGTGCCCAATGCGTTGTTTTTATTCGCATTGAAGAATGTTGTACATAATGAATCCATTTTTGTTTCATAAAGTTTCTCACTTTCGTCTAACTGTTTTTGGCGTGTTTCCTCACCAATATCCTGATTTTGTTTTATTTTTTCATAGTCCTCACGGACTACCTTGATAAGTGAGCTTAATTTAGTCTGATATTTCGAGAATTCGTCATTCAACGGAGTTCCTTTCGCACTTTCAGGGACAGCCATATCCACCGATATTTTTCCGTTTTCGATGATAATATTGGCATACAGCCTCTTCAATGAAAGACGACGGATGACGGCAGTGTCGACCGATCCGGTAAATGTGAATTTTTCGTCGGTAATCAGAGCGCTATCCACCTGCTTGCGGGTTTCATAATTATACAAATACACCATCTGGTTGTTGTACGAAGCATCGGGAACAACGCCTTCCACTACATATGATTTGGGAGCCAAAGTACAAGCAGTAAATATTAACGCTGCAAAAAATGTGATAACAATTGACCTGTTCATTTTTATATGTATTGAAGTTTATACAATCTTCATTGTTTATCTTACTACTACTCCATTTGTCACAACTTTTTCAGGCGTCACAAATACCAGTTTTCCATCGGCATCCTCAGCCAGCAGGATCATTCCCTGCGAGTCGATTCCTTTCAGTTTGCGCGGTGCCAGGTTTACCAATACTGAAACCTGTTTGCCCGGCAATTCTTCGGGGGTAAAATATGCGGCAATGCCCGATACAATGGTGCGTTTATCGATACCTGTATCCACCAGTAATTTCATCAATTTATCGGTTTTGGGTACCCGTGATGCTTCAAGAATAGTTCCCACACGGATGTCCATGGTCGAAAACTCATCGTAACTGATGTCGGGTTTGGCAGGAGCTGCTTGGTAACTGTTCTTTTCATTGGCGACTTTCGTGTCGGCCAAGCGTTTCAGTTGCTTTTCGATGGCTTCGTCTTCTATTTTTTCGAATAGCAGGAACGGCTCACCCAATTGGTGTCCGGTTGCCAGCAAGTCGCTGTTGCCAATACAATCCCATGCAGTCTGCGGCATCAGGAGCATTTCTTTGAGTCGCGCCGAACTAAACGGCAGGAAAGGTTCGGACAATAAAGCCATATTAGCAGCCAGTTGCAAGGCGATGTTCAGTATCGTTTTTACACGGGCTTCGTCGGTTTTGATTAACTTCCAAGGTTCAGTGTCGGCCAGATACTTGTTACCAAGGCGGGCAAGGGTCATGGCTTCCTTTAACCCTTCGCGGAAACGGAAATTTTCGAGCGAACCTTCCACATTAGCACGAATAACAGCAATCTCGGCTAAGGTATCCTTATCATAATCCGTCAATCCTGTAATTTCGGGCACAATGCCGCCGAAATACTTCTGGGTGAGCACTAATGCACGGTTTACAAAATTTCCGTATATCGCAACCAATTCGTTGTTGTTGCGGTCTTGGAAATCCTTCCATGTAAAGTTATTATCCTTTGTTTCGGGTGCATTGGCTGTCAGTGTATAACGCAACACATCTTCCTTCCCGGGAAAATCATCCAAATATTCGTGAAGCCACACCGCCCAATTACGCGAAGTCGAAATCTTATCGTTTTCGAGATTCAGGAATTCGTTGGCAGGCACATTTTCCGGAAGGATAAATGAACCTTCTGCCTTAAGCATCGCCGGAAAGATAATGCAGTGGAACACAATATTATCCTTCCCGATAAAATGCACCATCTTGCAGTCTTCCGACTTCCAGTAATCCGGCCAGGTATCGGGTAGCAATTCCTTAGTGTTGGAAATATACCCAATAGGCGCATCAAACCATACGTACAGTACCTTACCTTCGGCACCCTCAATGGGAACAGGCACACCCCAGTCCAAGTCGCGGGTAACGGCACGTGGCTGCAAACCCATATCAAGCCACGATTTGCATTGTCCATACACATTGCTTTTCCATTCCTTATGTCCTTCAAGAATCCATTCTTTCAGGAATGATTCGTATTTGTCGAGTGGGAGATACCAATGTTTGGTAGGTTTCATCACGGGAACCGATCCGCTGAGGGTCGACTTCGGGTTGATCAAGTCAGTGGCATTGAGCGAAGTCCCGCATTGTTCACATTGGTCGCCGTATGCGCGTTCGTTGCCGCAATGCGGGCATGTGCCGATGATATAGCGGTCAGCCAGGAACTGATGGGCTTCTTCGTCATAATACTGTTCGGTTTCTTTTTCCACAAACTTACCGTCATCATACAATTTCCTGAAAAACTCCGAAGCGGTCTGGTGATGTATTTTTGATGTGGTGCGCGAATAGATGTCGAACGAAATGCCGAAATGCTCAAAAGAATCCTTGATCAGCATATGGTACCGATCAACAATATCCTGTGGTGAAACGCCTTCCTGCCGCGCCTTGATGGTGATAGGCACCCCGTGTTCGTCACTCCCCCCAATAAAAACCACATCGCGCCCACGCAAACGCAGGTAGCGGACATAGATATCGGCAGGAACGTATACTCCGGCCAGGTGGCCGATGTGAACAGGGCCGTTGGCATACGGCAAAGCGGTGGTTACCAAGTGTCTTTTGAATTCTTTCATTGTGATAATAAGTGATATTTTTGATTGACATGATTCTTCATCTACAACCGATAAATCTGATGCAAAATTATGACAAATATTGACCTGTTGTTAATGTCGGCCTCATCAAATTTCCTTTCCGTCTGGTTAAGTGGGCGAAAGTCTAACAGTTCAGAAACCACTCACCACCATAAAATTACTTATTCACCGTCATCTGTACCAAATCAATACGTGTATTGGTCACTTTCCGGATGATGAAGGTATATGATTCTATATGAATCATTTCGCCGGCTAACGGCAGGTTGAGGTGATGGTAAAGGATAAATCCCGCCAAGGTATCGTAATCGTCCCTTTCAGGGATATTGAGATGAAACGTTTCGTTGAGGTATTCGATTTCGAGCCGCCCGGAAAAGAGGTATTCATTTTCTTTGATCTGCCGCTCCACCAGATTATCCTTATCGTGCTCATCCTCAATATCACCGAAGATCTCTTCGATCAGGTCCTCGAGGGTGAGCAACCCCGATGTACCCCCATATTCGTCTACCACAATGGCGATGCTACGTCGTTCCTGCATGAACAGTTGCATCATTTTATTTCCTGACATCGTTTCGGGAACAAATGTCAGTTGATTGATCATCGATTGGATGGATTGCGGGTTTTTGAACAGCTCCTTCGAATGTACGTAACCAATAATATTGTCGATATCCTCGTTGTAAACAACAATTTTGGATACGCCCGTATCAATAAACTTCTGTTTCAGTTCTGCTATGGGCGTGTTTTCTTCCATGGCTACAATATCTGTACGGGGAATCATACAGTCGCGTATCTTGATGGTTGAAAAGTCAAGCGCATTCTGGAATATCTTTATTTCGTGTTCGGCATCCTGTTCTTCCTTACTGACAGGTTGCGCTTCGCCAACGACAAAGTTATCCGGGTCGGCTTTGCCGAACACCAAGTCATCGTTACTTTTTCCAGTATCAACTTTTGTGAAAATTTTGACAAAGAAAACGGTTATCCCGGTAATTATTTTGGTTACCGGGTACAACAAACTGTACAGTACCAGTAAAGGAACGGCACACACATCCAATGTTGTGTTGGGATTGATCCGGAACAAGACTTTTGGTAAATATTCGACTATGATGAAAAACGCTATTGCTGCAAGGACGACTACGATCGCCACAGCCAGAAAGACGGAAGAAATCCCGGTTTCGATCAATGGCATCAGCCACATGGCAAACATAAGTCCGTATATGACCAAAGCAATATGATAACCCACCAACAAAATGGATAAGTATTGTCCGGGGCGCTGTGTAA
The DNA here is from genome assembly GCA_031547085.1 of Bacteroidales bacterium. GTDB lineage: Bacteria > Bacteroidota > Bacteroidia > Bacteroidales > UBA4181 > JAIRLS01. The sequence continues at coordinate 17,263 of JAVBSH010000031.1, read as the reverse complement.
AGATATTTATAATCCCGGAAGGGAATTTTCCCTGCTTACGATCCAACTCTAACCGCAATTTGTTGGACGACACAAATGCTGTCTCCATACCCGAAAAAAAAGCGGCAAAAATCAATGCCAAAATCATCAGTAACGGACTCATTTTCTATTCTTCAGGTTTATTCTCTTTAGGTTTATCCTCTTCGAGTTTATTTTCATCAGTTTTTCCTTCTTCATCCTCCATATAAATGACGGCTTTACCCACTCCCGATTTATTAGGCATAGAGATTTTCTTAAAGTCCTGCTTGGCAAAAAAGGCCTCCCCACTTGACATAGTACCATTTTTTAAGGTTATTTTGGTGTATTTTTCGTTATACACAATCTTCTTTTGGGGATCCCAAAATAATTGTTCAGTTTCCAATTTTTTTCCATCCGAATCTATCACCACTACATTACCGTTTGCTTCCCAAATTTCGGTAGTAATATTTTGAAATGCCCGGTTAGCCGTTATTTCAGCTTTCAACTCTCCTGTTTTTTCGTAAAACCAAACGTGCAGGCCTTCCGGGAATTCTCTTCGTTTTTCGCTGGCCGAGGAAAACTGTTTAAAAACCGGTGCTTGGAGTTTCGTTTGTAAACGCGCCGAATCAGAAAACAATACCTCTATGTTATTAGCCACCACGTCAGGTTCTTCTTCCGGATTAATAATCTTATTGATCACGCTCATGTCGTTAGAGCATGAAAATGATGCCATTATCACTATAAAAATAACCTGGACTTTTTTCAAGAAATAATTCATAAAAAGGTGTCTTCTAACAACCAACAAACCCCCAAGGCCAAGCTGCTTTGAGGGTTCGTAACAATTGGTATATTGATTAATTGCTGAAACGTGCTTTGGTGGTTTCGCCTATCCAACAACCGACAGTGATATTTGCTCCCTCCGTGATATTCCGGAAGAAAGCTTCTTCTTTTTTCGGGAAGTGCTGTGTGTAGCTACTAATTAGCGGATTAACCTTGCCGGCGCAATCCGGGTCAACAGCCTTTGCCTTCTGCAATTTATCTACAGCAACCCAGTATACGTATGCTTTTTCAAAATCATCTTCTCCGCATCTAGGTCCAGCTACATAGGTTTGGGACAATAGGATATAAGGTGCGCTCCAGTCGGGGCGGAGCTTGATAGCTTCGAGTGCATACTTTTTGGCATCAGTGTATTTGCTGTACTTAGCCAGCATGATACTACCCACCTGATAATTATAATTGGCCTTTTCAAGAGGATCGGTTTCGCTTTTAATGGCGTTTTCGAAATATTCGAGGGCCTTGTCATAATTCTCTTTTCTCAGGAAAAGCTTAGCCATATTGAAAGCAGCATCCGACGATGGATTCAGTGCATATTGCTGTTCTGAAGCCTTTTCAAACAATTCGGAATCGGTGCATTCTTTCCGGTTAAGCATACGGGTCAACTTACGTAAGAAATCAGCATCGCTTTTATTGGCTTCGTATTTGGCTCCGTAAATCTTGATCAGATTTTCGCAAGTGGCGGCTGCACTTGAAGCAAAAGCATCATCGATTTGATCGCGAGCTTTAGCCAACTCTTCTGTAGGCGTTTTTTTGATGGCTGCATTGATGTAGTCGCTTACCTTGGTATAGTCGTCAAACAACTGTTCGTCGGATAATTTGCCGGCCGAGTTCAGGTCCATCACCATCTTTATATAATTGGCATAAACCCTTGGCATGGTTTTTTCTTTTTCCTTGACCATAATATCCTCAAGTGTTTTCAAAATATCACCCTGGTCGAACAGGCTTGAATATTTTTCCATATCTTGTCCTTTCAATGTCATGTAATATCCTGCCTTATCTGGATATAACTCCATTCCTTTGTCATACACTTGCATTAATGTATCCACCAATGCTTTTTTCTTTGCCTGATCTAATTCCCTGGAAATAAAATACTGGTACATGGTCGTACCATGAGGAACTGCCAGATTTGGGGATGCCATAGGACAATCTTTCAAAACTTTACGCCAAAATACAATGGCGGCTTCATAATTTTTATGATTGTAATCCTGCCGGTATAGAGACAGATTCCTGATACAATCCACACTATCCTGTCCTTTTCCGTATTTTGTCCCGGTAACCCTTCCTGGTTGTGCCGATACGGACATTACTGAGAACAGGCCAATTGCCGCTATTCCCAAAAATTTATAAACTACTCTCTTCATGGTCATAATTCTTTTTACGTTTATCTGTTACCTGTAACCCTTATCTGCAGAGACAGGTTTTAATTCATTATCTTTTAAGGTTATATGATACAATTTTCTCCAATCCAATGAAAATCAGTTTTTCATCCGCAAAAATAGGCTTTTCAATTTTATTTGCAAAAAAAATTACATCACCACCTGTCATTATTGTGATCAAACCTGGATATTGTTTGACAAAATGCTCTACATATCCATTTACTTCAAAAATGATACCATTTTGCACTCCGGCAATGATTGCAGATGAAGTCGAGTTGCCGATGAAGTTGAAGTCTTCAGACATACTCTCCAGCGGCAATCGTTTTGTATAATCGTGCAGTGCCTGGTAACGCATTCGTAGGCCGGGAGATATATTTCCGCCATGATAGTTACCTTCTGCATCGATAAAATCAATGGTCAAAGCCGTTCCAGCATCTATCACCAGAATATCCTTGCTAGGATAAAGGCTATAAGCTCCTATAACAGCAGCCAGGCGATCCTTGCCCAAGGTATCAGGCGTCACGTACAGGTTATGTATCGGGATAGGCGTATCAGCAGTTAGTTCTATAAAATAAGGAGTATGTTTTGATAGAATATCCAACAGTCCGGGATCGGCCATACTGACACTCGACAGTATACATGCCCCGGCGCCGGGTAATGCTTCAATATATCGGAGCAAAGCACCCCTGTCGGCAAGCGGGATAGCTGTTACTTTTGAAATATCGCCCTGTTCAGCAATGGCTACTTTCACGAAAGTGTTACCTGCGTCTATGCAAATGGTTTTCATATTGATGGCAAAATTACCGAATTATAGATCATATTGTAACTTGAGAACAAAGATAAAAAATTGTTGAAATAATTGAAAGCCAAATTTATATTTACCTGATATTAAGGTGCATTTAAATAAAAGAGTCAAAAAAGATGTATTACATTTTTAAAAATACATATTTTTGCACCAACATAATCATTAAAGAAGGGACGGAATTTTGAATACTTTAGGGACTATTTCGTGTGGGGTGCGGGCGCCCATCATCAGGCAGGGCGATGACCTCGTCAAGATCGTAACAGACAGTGTGATGACTGCCGTGAAGGAAAATAACATCACGCTAAACGACAGGGATATTGTGTCGGTTACGGAAGCTGTACTTGCCCGTGCGCAAGGTAATTACGCCACAGTTGCGCAGATTTCCAAGGACATCAACCTTAAGTTTGGTGACGAAACCGTGGGGTTGATTTTCCCGATCCTGTCGCGGAACCGGTTTTCGTTGATATTGAAAGCGGCGGCATGCGGCGTGAGAAAACTGATCGTACAACTATCCTATCCTTCGGATGAAGTAGGCAACCAGTTGGTTAGTCTCGATTTGTTGGATGAATTCGGGATTAATCCGGCAACAACCAGTCTTACCGAAAATGATTTCCGGAAATATTTCCCTGAAATCAACCATCCTTTCACTGGAGTGGATTATATTAAGTATTACAAGGAACTGCATCCGAATATTGAGATCGTTTTATCCAATGATCCGGCAAATATCCTCCGGTATACCAAATATGTGATCAGCGCGGATATCCATACCCGTGAACGGACAAAACGTTTGCTTCTGAAGGCAGGAGCCGAAAAAGTATACAGCCTGTCCGACCTGATGACCGAACCCATTGATGGCAGCGGCTACCATTCGCAATACGGGCTTTTGGGAAGTAACCTTTCCGATACCGATACCGTAAAGCTTTTCCCGCGCGATGCGATGGAGTTTGCACTGGCGCTGCAACAATCACTGAACAAGGCATCAGGCAGGAAAATGGAGTGTATGGTGTACGGTGACGGCGCTTTCAAAGATCCGGCAGGCGGCATCTGGGAACTTGCCGACCCCGTCGTAAGCCCCGGATATACACCCGGACTGGAGGGATTGCCCAACGAGCTTAAATTAAAATATATTGCTGATAATGATTTAAAGGCGCTGAATGGTGAAGAGGCTGCGACGGAAATCAAAAAGATTATTGCCGCCAAGAAACTACAGGAAAAGAACACCTTTGTATCGCAAGGCACGACTCCGCGCCGGCTGGTAGACCTGATCGGTAGCCTTTCGGATTTGACCAGCGGTAGTGGTGATAAAGGAACGCCGATCATCCTCATCCAAAACTATTTCAAAAATTTTTCGGATTAGTCGTTATGATTATATTTCTCGCGGTATAAATTTATGCTTTGCGTCTTCGCGCCTTTGCGAGGGAATAATCACTCAAAGGCGCGAAAACGCAAAGCAAGGAAAAATACAAATCAAAAAGCTACAAAACAGAACTTTGGTTAAGATAATCCAGATCATTTGCATAAATGAAAAGGAGTGTTCCATCTTTTATAGTATTGATAATAGGTTTGCAGACTGCTTCCGGTAATGCGGGGCACCCAAAACTACGCCCCAAACGGCCTGAGGAAGCAATCACCGTAGGATTGGCATAACCGGCACTGTGGATCACGATGGCACGTTCTTTAGCACGGTCATTAACACCTTTTTCGAGGCCGTTAATCACTAGCGAATAACCGTGTTTCCCTTCATAAGTGTTTTCCGTGACAAAGAAACCTAACGAACTTTTGTTTGAACCGGACACGTTGGAGAATGATGTGGCATAATTCCCGCCACTATTTTTTCCATGCGACACATGCGTTGAAAACAAAACTTTCTTCTGTTTGATATCAAGCACATGGAAACGCTCTTCGGTCGAAGGTCTGGTAAAATCAATCAACGTAAAGATATCCTTGTTTTTGACATTCAGCTTTTGATAGCCGGCAACGGCGTTTTCAAATGCGGTGTAACTAACAACATTTTCCAACTGCATTTCGGCATAAAGCTTTTGAGTTTCCGACCAAGCTGGCGTCCAATCGTTATTATTTGGACGCGAATTGTTCACAGGTAGGCAAAGGAGTATAAAAAGGGATATTACAAATTTCTGCATGTGCGATATGAAACAACTATCGTGCCAAATTGATTGTCAAATATTTAATCAAATACAAAAACAAGCGTTCCTTCAATAGGAGCCCAGTCATAAATAAATTTAGCATGCGAGGTGGCATTTCTCACACACATGTGAGAGTGTGGTATTGTACCAAGTGTCGGGCTGAATTCGACCATGTCGGTATCTGGCTCATTAACAGGCACCCCATGTATGTACCCCCCGTTACAAAACCTGTTGGCATAAGGCGCAAAACCACCTATTTCCGTCGTCCCATTTTTATAGTAAAACATTTTGGTCTTTTTTTCCTGTATAACAAACATGCCGGCAGGGGTTTCACGTTCGAAAGGTGGCCTGTGCAGACCTGTAGTGGCGGGATTCATACTCCGGACAACCCAAATATTCCCCATTTTGGCCATAGTGATAATATTCTGGTTGGTACGGTCGACAAAGACAGTTTTATCAAAGGTTACCGTATCACTGATCAATTTAAGATACCTGCTGGGGATAAGCCAGTTGCCATCAATACCAATAACCGATATTCTTGTAAAGCCCATGCTGTCACCGATAAATCTTACAAGCCATCCATCCCGGCCATAGCGTTCGGCAACGGTGGTGTCGCCGGGGAAGAATAATGGCACTGCCTGGTATCGTTCCACATCGAATGTATCGGTTACCCGATGGTACTGGTTGCGCCGGAATATTTTCACAAGTGGAGCTTCCCCGTTCAGGTTCTTGTAGTTTTGCAAAATACCCCAGCTAACATCTTTTTCTTTACGGATCGATTCGAGTTGAGTCAGGTGCTCCCGTATTTTGTTCCATTGGAATATCCGGACGGTATCTTTGTAAGGATACGTATCAGCCAACGTGTGCTGGTTATAAAGGAAGTCCTTGATGATTTCTATTCTTTCTGCGACAATTGAGTCTACCGGCAATCCCTGTTCCACAGCAACCGTGTCAGGCACAGTTCTGGATTGTTCTTTTCCTGGCCTTCTGGAACATAAATTTAATATAAACATAACAATAGCCAAAAGAATAGAGATTCTTTTCATTAGAATTATCGAGAAATCGTTTTACAATCACATAAAGCATCATCTGCCTGTTTCCCACACCGGGGGTATATCCAAAATGGGAGAACAAAATAAGGAGTGTGATTGTTCTCGAATCGCGTTTGTTTCCGGTAAACAGATATAATATCAGAAAAACATGGGTGAATAACCTTGTTCGAGTAACAGGTCGTATTTTTCCTTGTTGAAAGTATAATAGAATGCTCCTTTTTTGGAACTGCTTTTATCCTTTTCTGCCAGTTTTTCGAGAATGTTCATCTGCTGGATACGTTTGCGAAAATTACGCTTGTCAATATCCGTCTGGTAAATTGCCTCATATAGCGACTGTAGCTGCGGCAAAGTAAACTTTTCGGGCAACAGGTTGAACCCTACCGGGCGCGTAGCCGCATGGCGGCGCAAAATCCGGATAGTATCCATCAACATTTGGTTGTGATCGAAGATTAGCTCTCCTACCTCGTTAATATTAACCCATTCCGAACCCTGTTCCTTGTTCAGTTCGTCGTCAAATTGTCCCAGATTGATCAACGCATAGTAGGCAACAGAAATCACGCGCGAACCGGGATCACGGTTCACTTCACCGTAAGCGCCCACCTGTTCAATATGGACGCATTCGAGGCCGGTATATTCCTGTATTACCCGCCGGGCAGCCTCGTCAATACTTTCGTCAGTACGTGTAAATCCTCCCATAAGCGAACGTCCACCTTTCAACGGTTCGAACCTGCGTTTAGTGACCAATATATACAACTCATTATTTCTGAAACCCAGAATAATACCATCCACGGCAACGATGAATTTTGCCTCCTGCTGATAATACATTTTGATAAAAATTGAATGTACAAAGATGAAATTATTTTTCTGATGATGCAACATTTGGTGCACCAAAATACAGTTAGGAGACAGAAGCATACTTTCTGTGTATATTTGTGCCGTAAATAAGAAGATCATGATTGATTTAGTAGCCTTCGAAAATGAGTGTATATTCAAAACTTCGCGTAGCAGCGGAAAGGGTGGCCAAAATGTGAATAAAACCGAAACAAAGGTCGGTTTATGGTTCGACATTGCCGCTTCTGCACTTTTTGATGATAAAGAGAAGGACCGGATATTCAGGCGTTTGTCATCCAACATCACCGACGATGGTTACCTGCAACTGAGTTGTGACGAGCAACGTTCGCAGTTACAGAACAAACAGTTGGTGATAGAACGGGCAATCGGTATACTCGAGAAAGCTTTGTTGGTTGCCAAACCCCGCAAACGTTCCAAACCATCGAAAGCTGCCGTAGAAAAACGGTTAGACGAGAAACGCAGGAATTCGCTCCGTAAGAGCGATCGGGGTAAACCACCCGAATGGTGATTATTCTTCCGCCTTATCCGGGTGGATCACTTTTTCCACTTCCTGTTGGGTACGGAACAATTTTTCTTTACAATCCTGCAAAAGTTTTGCAGCACGTTTGATCTCAACTGTCAAATCATCAATATCCGTTTCACCGTTTTCTATCTTTTCCAGGATTGTCTCCAACTCTTCCATCGACTCGCGGTAGGAAAGTTCTTTCTTTGCCATGATAATTGGTTTTGATACGTTTGCAAAGATAAGGATTGTTAAAGTATCAAAAAAAAATCATTCGTCATGTTCGTTTCTTCATTAAAATTATATATTTGCATCGGTAAAGTTTCAAGTCACAAGTTTCAAGTTTTATGTTTTTTATTTCCCTGTTTTCAGGGATCATGTGGCTTTTGACCTATAATTTCATACTTTAAACCTTTTATTATTGTTATGAGCAAGGTATTAACGCTGGGCGGATTGAAGAAAGCTGATTTTCAAAAAGTAGTAGATGGGAAAAACGTTGACCTGTATATTTTGACCAACAAAAAAGGGATGGAAATGTCTGTTACCAACTTTGGTGCTAAGATAGTTTCCCTCCATGTGCCCGATAAAGACGGGAAAATGACGGATGTAGTGTTGGGACACAGCAACATTGAGGAATATCTGTCATCGAAAGAACCATATTTCGGCGCCGTATGCGGGCGTACGGGTAACCGCATCGCCAAGGGCCGTTTCACGCTCGACGACAAGGAATACCAGTTGGCCATCAATAATGGCCCCAATAATCTGCACGGTGGGCTGAAAGGGTTCAATGCTGTGGTGTGGGATGCCAAACAAATTGATGACCAAGTTGTCGAATTGACCTATGTTTCTCCTGATGGAGAAGAGGGTTTCCCGGGCAAGCTGACCACCACGATCACTTACAAACTGACTGACGATAATGCCGTACAAATCGACTACAAGGCTCAAACGGACAAGGCTACCATTTTGAACCTGACCAACCATTCGTATTTCAACCTTTCGGGCGCTGGCGATCCTTACATCGGCGATCATTCGCTTACTATCAATGCCGATACTTACCTGCCTACCGATGATACAGCCATTCCCTACGGCAATCCTGAACCTGTAGCCGGCACACCGATGGATTTTCGTACACCACATACCATCGGCGAACGTATTGAAGAAAAATTCCAGCAATTGATTTACGGGAAAGGATACGACCACACATACATACTAAATAAGAAAGGCAACGAATTGTCATTTTGCGCTAAATCCGTTTCGCCTAAAACTGGTGTTGCCATGGATGTACTTACCACCGAACCGGGCGTACAGCTATACACCGGCAATTGGATGACCGGCGAATTTGTGGCCAAAAATGACCAACGTTACCCGATGCGTTCTGCCTTCTGCCTCGAAACACAACATTATCCCGACAGTATTAATAAACCGCAATATCCTACTGTAATCCTCCGTCCCGGAGAAACCTTCCAATCGCAAACTATTTTTAAATTTTATACCGAATAAATTAATTTCATTTTCAAACCTTAAAAACAATTATTTATGTCACAACAAAAACAAAACGGCAACGTTGTTGCCATTATCATGATGGTTCTCCTCTTCGGGATGATCTCATTCGTCACCAACTTGGCAGCGCCCATGGGAGTGGTGCTGAAAAACCAGTTCGGAGTTTCTAACTCCATGGGGATGTTGGGAAATCTGGCTAACTTTATCGCTTATGCCGTGATGGGGATCCCCGGTGGCTTACTGTTACAAAAGGTGGGATACAAGAAAACAGCGTTGATTGCAGTAGCTATCGGTTTTGTGGGCGTTGGCATCCAGTATCTTTCGGGCCATGCTGCAAGTTTTGTAGTATACCTGTCAGGTGCTTTCGTAGCCGGTTTTTCCATGTGTTTGCTCAACACAGTGGTCAACCCTATGCTGAACACACTGGGTGGTGGTGGCAATAAAGGCAACCAGTTGATCCAGGTAGGAGGTTCGTTCAACTCAATGTGCGGTACACTCGTTCCGATATTAGTTGGCGCTTTGGTTGGCGAAGTTACAAAAGCCAATATTACTGACGTATATCCTGTAATGTACATTGCATTGGGAATCTTTGCGCTTGTTTTCATTGTATTGAACATCGTATCTATTCCTGAACCACACTTGGCTCAATCTGCTGAACCGATTGGTAACCTGATGAGGGGCGCTTTAAAATTCCGTCATTTCATATTGGGTGCTATAGCTATTTTTGTTTATGTAGGCGTTGAAGTTGGTATCCCCGGAACGATGAACTTGTTTTTGGCCGACCCCATTGCCGGTCTGGATGCTACTACAGCCGGGTTTGTTGTAGGCACTTATTGGTTTTTGATGTTGATAGGTCGTTTGGTAGGCGCTTCCATTGGAGCGAAAGTTTCCAGCAAAACCATGCTCACTGTTGTTTCGTTAGTGGGTTTAATATTGGTAACCTGCGCTATCTTCTCCCCAATCACTACCAAAATATCCTTACCTGTATTCCAGACATCAGCCACCGGAAGCCTTTCTTTTGGTTTTGCTGAAGTGCCCATCAATGCAATGTTCCTTGTATTGATTGGTCTCTGCACCTCTATCATGTGGGGTGGAATTTTCAACCTTGCCGTTGAGGGCTTGGGTAAATATGTGGCAGCAGCTTCCGGTATCTTTATGACACTGGTTTGCGGTGGTGGTATCCTCCCGTATATCCAAAATGCGATTGTTGATACAGCCGGTTACATGACCAGTTATTGGGTAATTTTCTTGGGTCTGGCATATTTGCTCTACTATGCATTGATCGGCAGCAAGAATGTTAACAAAGATATTCCCGTTAATTAAATAAATTAGTTACAGGTGACGAGTTACAAGTGACGGATATTTTTCTTACCACTTGTAGCTCGTAACTTGTAACTTGTAACTTGTAAAAATATGGACACTTCAAAAATTAAAGAGAAATTTGCATCGCTGTATGGAACAGGTGGCGCAATGTATACTTCGCCGGGACGAATCAATATCATTGGCGAACACACCGACTATAACGGTGGTTTTGTATTACCCGGAGCTATCGACAAGGCTATGTATTGCGAAATCAAGCCTAACGGGACCAACAAGGTGCGCGCTTTTGCATTGGACCTGAATGAATCATGCGAATTTGGCCTCGAAGAGGCCGATAAGCCGGCTCAGCAATGGGCTTGCTATATCTTCGGAATGTGCCGTGAGATGGCCAAGAAAGGCAAACAAGTGCAAGGATTCGACACTGTATTTGCCGGCGATGTTCCCCTCGGTGCTGGTATGTCATCATCGGCTGCCCTGGAAAGTTGTTTCGGGTATGCCTTGAATGACCAGTTCAGTTTAGGTTTCACCCGCATGGAAATCGCTCTGATGGGACAAGCTACCGAACATAATTATGTAGGTATCAAATGCGGCATCATGGACCAGTTTGCTTCCTGCCATGGGAAGGAAGGATACCTGATGCGCCTGGATTGTCGTTCATTGGAATTCGAATATGTCCCGTTCGACCCGAAGGGATACAAAGTAGTGCTTATCAATACCTGCGTAGAGCATAACCTGGCTGCCGGTGGCGAATATAACAAACGCCGCGCATCATGCGAAAGGGTGGTAGCTGCTATTGCCACACGTCATCCCGAAGTAAAGCTCCTGCGCGATGCCAACCTCGACATGCTGAAAGAAGTGAAGAACGAGGTAGATGCGGTAGATTACATGCGTTCGGAATTTGTGATTGAAGAAATCCAACGCCTGCTCGATGCCTGTGCCGCCATGGAAAAGGACGATTACGAAACTGTCGGCAAAAAGATGTACGGAACCCACGAGGGATTAAGCAAAAAGTACGAAGTAAGCTGTCCTGAACTGGACTTCCTCAACGATATGGCCAAGGAATGCGGTGTTACTGGTTCGCGTGTAATGGGCGGCGGTTTTGGCGGTTGCACCATTAACTTGGTAAAAGAGGGATTACATGATGCTTTTGTGGCCAAATCTACCGAGGCTTACGAAAAGAAATTCGGTATCAAGGCAAAAGTCTATGATGTCGTAATCAAGGACGGTGCACGGAAAATTGGTTAACCGTCTATTCGTTGATATATTTGAAAATGCTGGTGTCGTTTTGTGATACCAGCATTTTTTTGATTACAGGTAGCTGTCCCGCAACACTATTAATAACGTGTATGAGCACTCGTAATCATCGTATTGGTGTGCCAAATAATTCGAAAAACGAATATTTTTTTATCAATAATTGAATAATTATGGCTACTTTTGTGGGAGTTAATCAATATAAACTCAATTAAGATGCAAGAAGACCAGGATAATAATGTCATTGTTGTTACATGGGATTTCACTCATGTATCGGAGTATGCTTTGGCTCATGCTGTGAAAATTGCTTATATCATGAGGTATGAAATCAAGCTGCTTCATATTGTTGAACCTGGGGCTGCTCCTGAGAAGATTGAGAATGCACGGCGCAAGATGGCCGATGTGTGCAATGACACATTAAAACATGACGGGATTATTTGTAAAGTGGTTGTAAAAGAAGGTAATCTTTTTACGGCCATTTCCGATTATGCTACCCAATCGAATACCCAACTGGTGGTGATGGGTACGCACGGCATCAAAGGGACACAGAAATTATTTGGAAGTAAGGCATTAAAGGTGCTTATTGGTTCGAACGCCCCTTTCATCGTGGTACAATCCAAACCCGCTCAAAGTGTGAAAATTTCCGATGTCGTATTTCCAATTGATTTTAAGTCGGAGAATAAGGAGAAGTTGCAATGGGCCATATACATAGGACGCAACTTCCAGTCGAAGATTCATTTGTTCAAATACCCGGTAAGCGACAGCGATCTGCAAAAAAAGGTGAATACCAATTTGAATTTTGCTATCCGGTTCCTGAAACAGAACGAAATTGAATACGAAATACACACGGCGCCTAAATCAGGTAATTTTGCCAAAGCTACCATCCGTTTCGCGGAAAAGATGAATGCCGACCTGATTATTGTGATGACCACCAAGCATATCACAATTCTTGACTATATGTTTGGCGCCGACGAACAGGAGATCATTGCCAATAGCGCTAAAATACCGGTTATGTGCGTGAATCCGCGCGTAGGCTTTGCAGGAGCAGCCCAGTATTTGTATGGGTAATGCCCTTTAAGACAGACAAAAAGTCCCTCTTTCCATTGATGAAAAGAGGGACTTTTGTATGACCATAGAAACACAGTCGCCGAATTTTCACTTTTTGATATAAATTTCAATATCGCAATCCTGAGCCTTATTGAAAGCTTTAATAAACGCATCATCAATGCTGTATTTATAATCCGCATTGATTTTGGCAATGCAGTCATCCAGGGTTTTGCCTCCCCTGAGGCAATCGCAGGCTTCTTCAGCAGCCTCTTTGGCAACATCCTCCTTGTCGGAACAAGCTGTAGGCACTGTCATCATCATAGCGATCAAGGCTATTGCAGCCGGTAATAAAATTTTCTTCATGGTTGGTTTAAAATTAGGTTATTGAACTAAGTATTGATGGTTGATATAAGTATTAAAAATCGTTGCATGATTTCTTATACGGATGTCATACAAATATGTTTGCCCAAATAATCACACAAATCTTTCAATTTTCACTTTTTTACCACTTTTGTTACGCTTTGCAATTTACCATCGTCGATTACCAGTAAATATATACCACCCGGATAATGGCTGATATTCATTTGTGTCGCCTGATCGGAGATGACTTGGCGTAGCAACGCCTTACCGGCAAGCGTGGTGATGGCAACATGGTATTTGCCCGGCGTTTCAAAATTCAGGGTGAACAAGCCATCCGTTGGGTTAGGGTAAGCTTTGGCCAAAGGTTTGTCGGAAAGCTCAATACCAGTGGTCGATTCTGTCCATTTAGCATACAGGGTAATGTCGCTGTTCACCACATCAGTATCGAAATTCCAGGCAGTGGTGTAGAACTCTTCCTTGTACCAGCCTCCGAATGTGTAACCCGTACGGGTAGGATCGGCAGGGCGGGTGACCTTGCCGTCGGCATTTGCAATTGCAGCGGCAACAGCGTTGCCACCCTTCGTATCGAAAGTAACGGTATAGGTATTTTCGCTTTTTTCCGTCCACTTGGCATACAAGGTGGTGTTGCTGTTCACCATATCGGTTGCAAAATCCCATGCTTTGGTACAGGCAGCATCTATGTGCCAGCCACCGAAGATATAACCTGTGCGGGTAGGGTCAGCGGGACGAGTGATCTTGTAGCCGCTATTGACAGTAATTGCTGCAACGGTGCTGCCGCCTTGTGTATTGAAGGTAACTGTATATGTAATAGTACCCGCCACTGTCCATTTAGCATACAAGGTAAGATTGGCACTGACTGTACCCGTACCAAAATTCCATGCATTGGTGCAGGCTGCCTCTTTGTACCAACCGCCAAAAGTGTAGCCTGAGCGGGTAGGATCGGCAGGTCGCGTAATTTTATCGCCGGAAAGCACATCAGTAGAAGCAATGCTACTGCCGCCTTGCGTATTAAAGGTTATTGTGTAAAAAACCAGAGTTGCATCGTACGCATAAGCACCTACATCAATCTTACCATTGCGCATTCTTGGTTTCCCGGCAAGGTCGGTTCCATTAATGATATCATTAGGCAAATTTGCCGTACTTCCGGTACCAATATACGAGGATGTGCTCTTCAACCGCCAGTCGGCTTGCAGCAATTCGGCTTTTTGCTGTTCATCTGTGGAAACAGCGCCGGAAAATGAAGTTGGCCGAACAAAATTTACCGTTAAATCGAAAGATGAGGTAATGTTATTATAAGCATAATCGTATCCATCTCCGTATCCATAAAGATTATCATTAGAATTATTAACAACCGTGGCACAATAAACATTTGCCTTTTTCGAAGAAGTACCCGAATTATAAATACCTCCTCCTCGTTCATAAGCAGTTGCGCTGGATGCATATGCGGAAATTCTATTATTGCTCACGCAACAGGTGTTTACAGTTCCAGAATAGTTGTATATTCCACCGCCATAGGAATACGCGGAATATCCTTTCAAATAATTGCGAGCAAAACAGGAATTATTATATACCACACAATAGTTTACTGTTCCTGCATCATTGTAAATTCCTCCTCCATGAGCAGAAATGGTTCCTAAAATGCGTCCTGAAATATTGTCGATAGAATTACTACTTACTATACAACGATTGACTGTCCCAGTGTTGTATATACCAGCTCCACGTGTCCCGTCATTACCACTTACCTCACAATCGTCAACTATTCCCATATTGTATATACCGCTACCATAGCTGCCCTTATTACCAGTTATCGTACTCTTTCTTACGGTACCACTCCAATTATATATTCCGCAACCGTTCCTTCCGGAATTACCTGTTACGATACAGTTTTCAATAATTCCTTCATGGTTTACAATTCCGCCACCGTCGTATCGATAAGAGTTGTTATTCACTCTACAGTTGCTTATAGTACCTTTATAGTTGAAAATTCCGCCACCACCTTCAAAACGGCTACATCCAACTGATCGATCAATCGAATTATTATTTACCGTACAGTTACTCACTGTTCCCATATTATTGGATATTCCCCCTCCTCCATGCGAAGACATGTTGTTATTTACCACGCAGTCAGTTACAGTTCCGGATTGATTACAAACCCCACCACCACCGAAAAAATCGGAATAACACGAAGTTGAACGCGAAGCATTTTCCATAATTATACAACTGGTTATAGCACCTTCACTATATATTCCGCCGCCATATGAATAAGATGAGTTTGCTGAATTGTTTTTTACTGTACAGTTATGAACAACCCCTGTTGCAGTATTGTATATCCCGCCACCATAAGTAACGATAGATGTTGCCCGTGCAGCATTGTTGATGATCAAGCTATTGTTCAAGGTGCCGGTATTATGAATTCCTCCAGCACAAGACTTGTTTGTATTGTAATTAGTCGCATTATTGCTTATTGTACAATTGGTTACTATCAGCTTTCCCTGAGCATAAATACCTGCTCCTATGCCATTTTTTGTATTATATCCTCCCTTTATAGTGAATCCATCTAATTGGGTTTCATTAGTAAACAGAGTTTGGCAGGTAACTACTTGGTAACAATTTCCCGTATTTCCTGTAACAGTCCAGTACCAGTTCTTTTGATCTCCTTCAGTTACTTCTGTTTTCGTCCAAACATCTTCCACCCCGTCAATATCCCCGCTTAGAATCGTCTCATTGGTAAACTCCCAAGCTTCCACCGTGCCGTTCTCATCTCTATCCGATTTGACACGGCTACTGGCACTTGCTTCGTTTCCGGCAAAACCGCCGTAAAGATGCACTCTATCTTTCATCACAAAGATTTTGGAACGCACATCCCCGGCATCGGTCTGCTTGGTGGGATAGTAGGTGCCTTTGGCTACCCAGATTTCGTCACCGGCAACTGCTTTATTAATCATATCCTGAATATTACTTGAAGCTGCACCCCAGGAAGTTCCGTTTCCTGTCCCATCTACCTTTACATAGTAAATTGTTTTTGCAGACAAATCTATTATTCCTGCATACAAGCTAATAATGGTCAATAATAATGTTATCTTTTTCATGGCATATTTGTTTTTTACACGATACAAAAATAGGTTGCCGTATCTCAATTCAATACCCCACAAGTGGGAGTTTTTTACAAAGTGTTTAATTTTCTCCGCTGTGTATCGTGTATTGTCTGCCAATTGTTTCGATTTAATCATTCATTATGGTATGAAAAAGACCAGTTACTAGCTGGTCTTTTTCGTCTCGAATGCAAAGTTTGGTCATTTCTTTGCCGTTTTCCTTTTGGGCGCTTTGCGTTCCGTCTTTTTCTTCAGGCCGATGCTTTGCAACTCGTTGGAACTGTCGCCAAATTGTGCACGTACCTGGTCTTTGGCGCCCAATATCGCATGGTGGAAGGCATGTTCGGCTACCACCTCGCTGTCGCGTGCAGCTTTAGCTTCCCCTTCTTTCCGCAACCTGGCCGCTTTCTTTTTAGCGAGGTCATCTGCTAAAGCTTCCAATGATCCAAGCGAAAATTCATCCTTTGCCGGACGATATTCCGCCATACCTTTCAAAACTTCTAAAACATTCCGATCTTTTGTCACTACTTTAAGAGTAAGACGTCTTGTATTTTGTTCCATAAAAGTAAAGATTAAATGATGAATAAAAAGTAAAAGTAAACAAACAATAACATGTCGTATTTACCACAAATATTATACCACATTATAGTTATATTATAGGTTATTTTGTACCAATAATTATATTTCACGCCGCCAAGTTTTGTGCATTCAAATTTAGGATTACCTTCGGTGTAGATCGCTTACGCTAAGTTGCTTCGGCTACCGCCTCGCAATGACGCGCTACCGTTCGTCATTGCGAATCGCGAGGTATGAGCAATGAAACAATCTAACTTTGCACAAAACTTGACCGTGAAAGGTATAATTTACAAAGCTGCATGAATGAATTGCAGAACTGCATCAAGCAATTACACGTGCGCAATTAATAATTGTACGGATTCGTAAAGCAATTGTACGGATGCAATTAATGATTAAATGTCGTTTACTTAAGGAATATTTTGGTCAATACCCACTCAATGCTTATCTTTATAGCATAATAATATGGGGCTATCTCCAAAGTATTAACCCAAGAATATCGTGAAAACCTAATAAAAAAAATAGATTATGAGC
>JAVBSH010000063.1:0-10323 GCA_031547085.1 Bacteroidales bacterium | reverse complement strand
AACGACAGCGATATTCAATTTATCACTGGGCGCTTTATGCCCTAATACACTTCCCATAGCATGGTTGGGAATCACGGTAAAAGCTGCGGCAGCAGTTGCCGTTGTACCTAAAAAGGTTCTTCTTGATACTTTGTTATTCATATTAAACTGTTGTTTTGAACGAAAATTACAATTGATTGGTTGTAGCCTAAAGCCGTGACAAAGGTTGGAAAAAAAAACGATTTATAAAAGCTTTTTTAACAAAATTTAAGGAATTGCACCTTTTTTGATAAATATTTCACATTATTGATGGAAAAGGTATACATTTGCGCTAATGAACATAGACTTTAATTCATAATGGTTATTATCAACGATCAATTAGTACAAACAGTTATTGACAAAGCTGCGGTATCGCCTCGCAAACGAATGAACCACAATTTCCACCCGCAGTTGGACGATCCGTTACAACGGATGTTGAATTGCTTGGAACCAGGAACATACATACAGCCTCACAAGCACGAAAACCCTGACAAATGCGAGGCTTTTATCTTGCTGAAGGGCAAAGTGCTGGTAGTGGAGTTCGACAACGACGGAAACGTAACTTCGCACACAATTCTTAAAGCCGGCACAGGTGTCTACGGCGCCGAAATTGCTCCCTGCATTTATCATTGTATCATTCCGCTGGAACCAGGTTCGGTAGTTTATGAAGTAAAAAACGGTCCGTATTCGCCGTTGGACGATAAAAACTTTGCCGCCTGGGCGCCGAAGGAAGGCGCCGAAGGATGTCAGGCTTACCTGGATAACCTCGTCAAAAAATTGTCGTAATACCGGATCAGGATGAAAAAGTATTTTGGAGTTTTCATATTCTTATTGTTTTCGGCTTCCTGCTTCGCTTATCCCGGCGACGAGGAAAAGAATAGCGGGACTGTTCCGGCAGAGAAGACTTATCGTAATCCCGTCATCCGGCGGAGCGTTCCCGACCCGACAATTATCAGAGTGGATGACGGCAGCTTTTATTTGTATAGCACCGAAGATGTCAGGAATTTACCCATATACCATTCTACCAATTTGGTTGACTGGGAAATGACAGGAACCGCCTTTACCAACGAGACACGACCCACCTTCGAGCCAAAAGGCGGTTTGTGGGCGCCCGACATTAATTATATCAACGGGAAGTACATGTTGTATTATTCTATGTCGGTATGGGGCGGTGAATGGACTTGCGGTGTGGGAGTGGCTGTTGCCGACAATCCGCGTGGACCGTTTACCGACAAGGGCATGTTGTTCCGGAGTAACACCATTGGTGTAAAGAACTCCATCGACCAGAATTACGTGGAAGATAACGGTAAAAAATACCTGTTCTGGGGTAGTTTCCGTGGCATCTATGGAATTGAACTGGCCGATGACGGATTATCCATCAAAGCGGATAGTGAAAAGAAGCAGATTGCAGGAACAGCCTATGAAGGCACTTATATTCACAAACGTGGAAAATATTATTACCTGTTTGCTTCTGTCGGAAGTTGCTGCGAAGGTTTGAAAAGTACATACAGAACGGTGGTCGGGAGGTCTGAAGATCTGTGGGGGCCATATGTGGATAAGCAAGGACAACCGATGATGGACAATCATCATGAAGTGGTGATCCATAAAAACGACGCTTTTGTAGGTGTGGGGCATAATTCGGAAATCGTACAGGACAATGCCGGTAACGATTGGATTCTTTACCACGGGTTTTGCGTGGAGAATACCAAAGGCCGCAGCTTGTTTCTCGATAAAGTTATGTGGGTAAACGATTGGCCTGTAGTTGCTACGAATTCTCCTTCCATTGAGGCGGATGCGCCTGTATTTTGATAATTTTAATTTTTGATTTGATGAAGAAGATACTTTTTGTTGCACTTTCAGCACTGTTGACATTATCGTGTCACAACAGCAACCGCGAAACAACTTTGCACAACCCGTTGTCGGTAGCTTTTGGCGATCCTTTTGTATTGAAAGCGTCCGATGGTAATTTTTATATGTATGGTACCGGTGGTGTGAAGGACGGATTTCGTGCATGTGTCTCGTCCGACCTTACCAACTGGAAGGAACTGGGACGTATTTACCAGGGAAATACTGCCGATTCATGGTGTACGGCTAATTTCTGGGCGCCCGAAGTATATGAGATCAATGGTAAGTATTATATGTTGTTCAGTGCCGACTGGCGCGAAAACCCGACCAACGAACTGGAAAATTTCCGTATCGGCGTGGCGGTGGCCGATCAACCTTCGGGGCCGTTCAAAGACCTGATGAACAGGCCGGTTTTCGATCCCGGCTACCCAATTATTGACGCCAACCTGCTGTTCGACAATGGACGCATGTATTTGTACTATTCCCGGTGTTGTTACAAAAACCCGGTGGCAAGCGAGATTGCCGATTGGGCGAAAGCACAGGGATGGTATGACGAAATTGAGGAAAGTTGGGTGTATGGCGTGGAAATCAAACCTGACTTTTCTGATATCATCGGTGAGCCGCAACTGTTGCTCCGTCCGCCGGTACGATTAGACGACAAACAGGCCGAGTGGGAAAGCCGTTCTGTGACTTCGCATGAAGTGAATCGCCGTTGGACGGAAGGATCATTTATCATCAAAGAAAAAGATACATATTATATGATGTACTCCGCGAATTATTTCGGCGGGAAAAATTATGCAGTGGGTTATGCAACTTCCAAAAATCCGTTAGGCCCTTTCGCGAAAGCGGATAATAACCCTGTGTTGCAGAAAAATACCGAAAGCGGAGGAAAGGTGACCGGAACAGGACATTGCATGGCTTTTACTACCGCCGGGAAAATGTATTGCGTGTATCACGGACGGACAAAAGAAACGGGCGACGAACGGATGGTATTGATCGATCCGATGGAAATTTTACCTGATGGCAAACTTGTAGTGCACGGGCCAACCACTGATTTGCAAACTCTTTATTATTGATTCGGGATTCAGGGTTCACCGCATGATTTTTTTTTCTACTTTTGCCCTACCTAATTTTATACCATAAATAACCTAAGTGTCATAATGTCAAGCGACAGTCCCATTAAAATATTTGCAGGTTCGGCCTCACAGGAACTGGCGGATAAAATAGCCAAAAGTTTCGGGTCCGGATTGGGTAAATGTTCCGTTCTCCGTTTCAGTGACGGTGAGTTTCAACCAGCCTATGAAGAATCTGTCAGGGGTTCGACTGTTTTTATCATCCAATCGACATTTCCGCCGGCTGAACACCTGTTCGAGCTGCTTTTGATGATTGATGCGGCCAAACGTGCATCAGCATACAAAATCGTGGCGGTGATGCCTTATTTCGGTTACGCACGTCAGGATCGGAAAGATCGTCCGCGCTGCGCCATAGGAGCTAAATTAGTAGCCAACCTGTTGGTAGCAGCCGGTGTCGACCGTGTGATGACGATGGACCTGCATGCCGACCCGATACAGGGATTTTTTGACGTTCCGGTCGATCACCTTTACGCTTCGCCCATCTTTGTGCCTTACCTGAAAAGCCTGAACCTCGAGAACCTGGTGATTGCCGCTCCCGACGTGGGAGGGACCAAACGCGCCAATGCATATTCGCGTTTCCTGAATACCGAAATGGCCATTTGTTACAAGTTGCGTAAGAAAGCGAATGAGATCAGCGAGATGAAGGTGATCGGCGATGTGGAAAACAAGGATGTTGTGATTGTGGACGACATGGTAGATACTGCCGGAACCATTACCCTTGCCGCCGACCTGATGAAAGAGCTTGGTGCGAAAACGATCAGGGTGGCTTGTACGCATCCGGTTCTTTCGGGACCTGCGTACGACCGTATCCACAAATCGGCCATTGATGAGATGGTGGTTACCGATACCATCCCGCTCATCATCCCGCACTCGAAGATCAAGGTTCTTTCGGTGGCCGACACGTTTGCCGACGTCATACAGAAAGTGTATTCGCATCAATCGATCAGTGACAACTTTATCGCGTAAGAAAAGCCCCACCTCTCCCCCCATGTGGAGAGGGCGAGATGTGTTTCTCATGTATTGTGGATAGGCACATCATTTTAGTTAGAATAAATATATGGAGAAAGGTGAATTAAAGAATAACTTTTTTACTTCCGGTGTGGAGCAGCACGCTCCCCCTCTCTTTAGGAGAGGGGGCCGGGGGGTGAGGCTCCTTTTCCTATCTCTCGTCTTCATGGTTTCTTGTGGTAATAACACCATCATCCCTGAAAAAGATTTTATATCCATCCTCACCGACATGTACCTTTCGAAATCGTATTTTTCCTCCGAAGGCATTCATAACGCACGCTGGAAGGATACCATTCCATACAACCATCACGTGGTAGAGCGCCATGGATATCAATGGGCGCAGTTCGACAGTACCGTATCGTGGTATTGTTCGCATCCTAAAAAATATCAGGACGTATATGACAGGGTAATTGCCAACCTGAGCGAACTTGACAAGATGGTTTCCGAAGAACTTGATCCTCCATCGGAATTGTGGACCAGTAAGAAAGAGTTTTACCTGCCTGCTGACGGGGAACGGGATACTGTGCCCGCCGATGTTTTGCTGAAAGGGGTGGGATCGTACATTATAAGTGCCAAAATAAGGGTTTACCCGCAGGACGAATCACTCGAACCACGTATAGCGCTTTACCTGTGGCGTAGCGACACTACTGTAATGGGAGTCCGCGATACGCTTTGGATCAGACCTCTGCGGAAAGATGGCTTGATGTACGAATATTGTATGGAAAAAACGTTATTTCCGGGTAATGAATTTACACATGTGAAAGGCAACTGGTTGCAACACGACCGCAACGATGCTGATACTTCATGGATGAAACGCGCTGAAATCAAAGATATTTCAGTGTACCATATTCCGAAAAAGTTTTAAACGGATATCGGCTTTGTCCATGCGCTACTTATCCGCACATTATGTTTTTCCTGTATCCTCACCGCCGCTCAAGAACGGGATTCTTTGTATCAATGACGACGGACGTATTGATGATATTATTGATACGGGTGGTGAACTGAGGGAACGCGAAAAACTGGAATTCTACAACGGCATATTGGTTCCCGGCTTTGTAAATGCTCATTGTCACCTCGAATTATCGCATCTTTATGGCGCCATCGAACCACACAAGGGATTGCCCGGTTTTATTTCGTCTGTAGGAAACGTCCGTCAAGCAAATAGTGCCGTAATCCTTGCGGCAGCAAAAGCAGCGGACGAAGGGATGGCGAGAAACGGCATTGTGGCTGTGGGAGATATATCCAACAGCACTGACACCCTATCTGTAAAGCGCAATAGCCTCTTGACTTATTATACTTTTGTGGAAGTGTTTGGATTGGATGGTAACCGGTCGGAGGAAATCATTGAACATGCAAAATATATAGAACAGAAGTTCCATGACGCAGGACTACACGCATCGGTTGCGCCGCATGCCACGTATTCGGTGTCGCCAAAATTGTGGGAAGCATTGCAGGAGTTGTATGCTGCATTTCCACCGAATGTTGTTTCCATACATCACCAGGAAAGCGACGAGGAAACAAATCTGTTTATGCAAGGACGGGGCGGGTTAGCCGATGTATTCCGGAAGAATGGTTTTATGGCGGACGGTTACGTTTTTCCGAAAGACATACTGCATAGAATCCACCGTTGTTTGCGTTACCCCACCAATTGTTTATTTGTACACAATACCTTCTCGGATGAAAAGGACTTGTTGAGATGCGTGACAAACACTCCGAAATGTTTTTTCGTGCTTTGCCCCGGTTCAAACTTGTATATCCAAGGCCGATTGCCTGACCTGTCACTTTTTGCTTCGCCGGATTATTTTATGAAAACCTGTCTAGGCACTGATAGCTTAGCTTCCAATATCGGCTTATCTATTCTCGAAGAAATGAAAATCATCAGGCAGCATGCACCCGCTATCCCATTCGCAACACTTTTGCAATGGGCAACATTAAATGGGGCTATGGCTTTGGGGATTGAAGGATTTGCAGGCAGCTTCGAAAAAAATAAAAAGCCGGGCGTCAACCTTCTTACAAATATTGATTTCGACCGGATGCAACTAACTGCAAACAGTGCTGTGGAAGTGCTTGTTGAGGGCAGGAATATGAATAATTCAAGATAAAAATTATCTTTGCACCACATCAATCGAAAGTCAAAAATACTTCATGGCGCTTAATTATATCTGGGTCGGCTTTTTTGTGGTTGCTTTTGTGGTTGCCATCGTTCAGTTTATAGTTACCGGCGATGCTGAGATATTCAAGGCTGTGATTGATAGCACATTCAGTTCATCAAAAAGTGCGGTGATGGATATTGCGTTACCGCTTACCGGTGTAATGGTATTATGGCTGGGATTGATGAATATTGGTGAAAAAGCAGGCGCAGTAAACTTTTTGGCGAGGATCGTAGGGCCGTTTTTCAATCGCCTGTTTCCCGAACTACCCAAAAAAAGTCCTGTTTTCGGGCAGATCATGATGAACTTTTCGGCTAATATGCTGGGGTTGGATAATGCTGCAACGCCGCTCGGACTGAAAGCCATGCAGGGATTGCAGGATGAAAATCCCCGGAAAGACACGGCTTCGAATGCACAGATCATGTTTTTGGTGATCAATACTTCCGGATTGACCATTATTCCGGTGAGTATCCTTGCCCAACGTGCAATACTTGGCGCTGCAAATCCTACCGATATTTTTATCCCCGTATTGTTGGCTACGGCGATTTCCACATTGGCCGGTATGATTATTGTTGCTTTGCGGCAACGTATCAACCTGCTCGACCCGGTGATGTTAGGCTGGATAGGCGGAATCATTGCCGCTATAGGCGGACTAACCTGGTGGATCGGTAGTTTGGAAAAAGAACAAATAGAAGTGGTTTCGAAAGTCGGAAGCAACCTGTTGCTGATCCTGGTCATTGGAGCATTTATTATGGGTGCTCTTGTTAGGAAAGTAAACGTTTACGAAGCATTTATCGAAGGAGCTAAGAGTGGGTTCGATGTCACCATCAAAATTATTCCCTATCTGGTAGGGATGTTGGTGGGAATTGCCGTATTCCGGGCTTCGGGTGCGATGGATTATATCATAAACGGATTGGCGTGGCTTTTTGGAACGATTGGCTTGAATACTGACTTTGTCCCAGCGCTGCCCACTGCTTTTATGAAACCATTGAGCGGCAGCGGAGCCAAGGCCATGATGGTGGAGGCCATGCAACACTATGGCCCGGACTCGTTCGTAGGGCGGCTTTCGTGCCTGTTTCAAGGAGCGGCTGATACAACTTTTTATATCGTCGCTTTGTATTTTGGTTCGGTAGGCATCCGCAAGACCCGCTATGCCGTTACAGTCGGACTGCTTGCCGACTTGGCCGGGGTAATTGCAGCTATTGTATTGGCATACTTGTTTTTCGCATGAGTACAATAGCTGCAACAATGTTTATCCTTTCATATCCATTGGCCTGACGAGTGACCAATGATTATGGACTATTTTCCACTGGTTGTCACATCCCTGTTGGTAAACGTCCGTACAGTTCCATTTATAAACTGAATTTCCCGAATATGATTCCAGGTTGTAACTCAGTACTGCCATTTTATCGGTCATTTGCACTGCCGGATCAATCATTTCGTATCTATCAGCAGAAATTTGCCCCCTTAATCCTTCGTAAAACACCTGCATTTTTTCAAGGCCGTCAATTCGTTTCTCCTGAAACGGGTCAAAATAGTTGATATCCGGGGCAAAGATATTCAGATAGCCTGTCGGGTTGCCTTTATTCCATTCTTCCAGTGCCGCCTTTTCCATAGCGATGATTTTCGCTGTCAAATTTTCTTGATTCATATCACATTCTTCATTTATTGATTAAATAAAACGCTACAAAACTATTGCAACCAATCGTTTTATCGGCCATACAAATAATGGGAAAAACAGGACTTTTTACGGATTTTACATTTTGCGATCTTACATATCTTACACGTCTTACGGTCTTACACATCTTACGATCTTACGGTCTTCCTATACTGTAAAGGCGTGGTCCCTGTTTGTTTATGAAAAAACCGGGCGAAATAGGATGAGTCGTCAAAACCCAGACCGGCTGCAATTTCGACAATTGATAAATTTGTGTATACAAGCATTTTCTTAGTTTCCAAAATTATTTTGTCCTGAATGTGTTGTTTTGCAGTGACTCCTGTCTTGTTTTTAACAATCTCGTTCAGATAATTTGAAGTGATGTAAAGTTTATCAGCAAAATAACAGATGGAATGATGATGTTTAAAATCCTTATTTACCAAGGCAATAAATTTATCGACATGTTGATTGGGTGTTTTCCTGGTTTCATCTGCCGATCCGTTAGTACTGACGTGCGTCCTGTTGAGCAACATCAATGTTTCGTATAGCAAGGCCCTCAATATGTGTTTGTCTTTTATCTGGTAAGAGTCTATTTCATTTTTAATATTCTTCATTAAACCGGCGATGCGCGTAGCGGTTTCATCATCGAGACTTATCTTCGAAGAGGTTCCTTGCCGGAAATAGGAAAGATGGCGCAGGAAATCAGGATCATTGAAGAATGAAAGCAGGAATTCCTCTTCAAAAATCAAGGCATAGCCATTCCTGATGTTATCCTTGTCCCATTCCCGTATTTCTCCCGGTCGCGAAACAACAACATCATCAGGTTGGACGGTATATCTCCTGTCATCAATATGAAAATAACCTGCACCTTCGGAAATCAGCGTAATGTCGTAATAAGCCAGCTTGTGAACAGAATGTTCCGCAATGTATTTCTTGATAAAGGCGAGTTCCACCACATCAATGAGAAGCTCATCGCCATACTTGGTTTTATGAAATTCGAATTGCGGGATCGTTTCCATAGATTGTACTCAATTCACCACTTTTGCTTTCAACAGGTAGCCGCGGTAGAAATAATAGACAATAAGAACCAGAGAGCAGGAAACCAGCCCGTTGATAAAGAATCCGTATTTTTCACCCGTCAACCCGATAGCCCATCCTGTGAATATGTTACCCAGTGGGGTACTCCCGGTGTTGACCAGCACGTAGATGCTCATTACCCGGCCACGGTAAGCATCATCGGTGTTCAATTGTATGCGGGTGTTAGCCCTGTTCAGGAAACAAAGATTAGTGAACCCTATAACGGTAAGCAGGATAGCCATGTACATCATTTGAAATTTAGCCGGGATAGGTACAATAGTAAGCATTTGCATCGTTCCCATGACGATAGCTGTGATGATGAGAAAGTTCCTGCTGCGTATCCGGCTTCCGAATCCGGCCATGAACAATGCGCCAAGAAGTGAACCGAAGCCAAGAACCGACATCAGGAAACTGAATGTTTCCTCGTTCCCAAACATTACATCTTTAGCAAATATGGGTAATACAACATTTGCATTCATCGAGAAAGTGCATACAACGGCCATGACGATGAAAGTGGGTAGCAACAGGTTATTTCCAAAGGTGTAACGGATTCCCGATTTTATATCGGAAAATACGTTTCGTCCCCTGTTCAGCATTTTGGGATTACCGGGAACACTAATCAATACAATTCCGTATATGACAGGTATGAAGCTCAGCCCGTTAATCAGGAAACATTCGGCGGTTCCCACATATTTCATAATGATACCCGCAATGGCAGGTCCAATGATCCTCGCAATATTGAACGTAGTAGAATTTAATGAGATCGCATTGGGCAGATCTTTCTTCCCAACCAATTCTACAAAATAAGACTGTCGTGTAGGTTGGTCGATACTATTGCCGATTCCAGCCAACAACGCAAGTACAGCAAAATACCAATAATTGGTAGCGCCTTGCCACACCAGTAGCGAAAGAGCAAGTGACTGTACAAGAAACAATCCTTGTGTAAAAAGTAATATCTTCTTTTTAGGAAACCGTTCAATAAATACACCGACAAACAACGAAAGCACAAGCACAGGACCAAACTCAAACACGCCCATCAGTCCTAACAGGAACGGTGAACCGCTGATTTGGTATACATACCAACTCAGGGCCGTTACCTGTATCATGCTGCCAATCGTTGACACTGCCTGCCCCAACCAAAAATAACGGAAATTTTGATGGTAGAGTGACGAAAAGGTCTCTTTGAAAATATTTTTTGCCGACATTGTTCTGCATTCAGTGCATTGCAAAGGTATATTTAATTTGAATGGGTAAAGAAAAAGCCAGTGGATTTTGACTCACTGGCTTTTATAATTTATACCGCACGCTGTCAAGTTTTGTGCATTTTGATAAAAAGTAGGCACCTTTGCAGGAGTCTAACCCAATAAAGCATGCCTACCGATTTGAACCTCTCGCAAGAAGAAATTCAGCAGCTAAAGTACGAAAGATATGAGTA
>JAVBSH010000209.1:0-26817 GCA_031547085.1 Bacteroidales bacterium | reverse complement strand
ACTCATATCTTTCGTACTTTAGCTGCTGAATTTCTTCTTGCGAGAGGTTCAAATCGGTAGGCATGCTTTATTGGGTTAGACTCCTGCAAAGGTGCCTACTTTTTATCAAAATGCACAAAACTTGACAGCGTGCGGTATAGCAGGATTTCTGACAATATGCGCGATGCATTTCCGCCAACAGGCAATCCGTTGTATCCGTGCGGATTAATCTCATCGAGTAATTTTCTTAAATGTTCAATTTGCATGGGCAATATGCCATTTGTTTCCAAAGCATTACTCAATAGCGTGTATCAATCCACACAGGTGTTCCAATCCTTGCGGGCGTTCTTTTTCAGGAAAGGCTATACGGTCGATGTCCTGCGCAATGTTCAACGACTGATACAGGTCGAACGATTCAAGCATCCGCATCAGCGCCATCTCACCAAATGTGTTTTCTTCTTCGATATAATAACCCCGCCGCGCATGCGAGTATTCGATGCTGATACCTATCAGATTACGTATTTCGCGAAAGTCGCGTTCAATGGTGCGTGCCGAGATACCCAAAGTCATGGTATCATCCAAAGCGTGGGCATGCTCCAATCCTTTTTCGAGGTATGCCATTAAATCGCTCTTACTGATGTACGGCTGCTGCCTTACCTTGTGCACCATCTTACTGTATCGCCAGAAATAGCCGATCTTTGACATGATATTCCATTTTTTGATTCGATGTAAAGATAAAGGATTGCTTCGCCAAACTACGGCGAAGTGTAAAATACTTCTGAAAAACAGGCTGATCGTTACTGTTTGATTATCTAATTTTTCCGCATCAGTACTTCGAGAAAATCAAAGTTCATCATATTCTTATTCATCCATTTCAAATCTTTTTTGTTTTTCAAGCGTAAGCTGTTGGTCACCACACTTACGCTGCTCAGTGCCATTGCTAACCCTGCTATCATCGGATTTAAAAGAAATCCATTTACCGGGTAAAGGATACCGGCTGCAATCGGAATGCCAATCAGGTTATAGATAAAGGCCCAGAACAGGTTTTGGCGAATGGTGGCCACGGTCAGTTTCGACAACCTGATGGCTTCGGGTATTTTGACCAAGTCGGAAGAGATGATTGTCATTTTTGCTACATCCATGGCAATGTCGCTTCCTTTGCCCATGGCGATACTAAGGTCGGCTTGTGCAAGGGCGGCACTATCATTGATGCCATCGCCTGCCATTGCTACGGTTTTCCCTTCGGCTTGCAGGCATTTGATAAATTCAACTTTTTCGTGGGGCAGGACATTGGCCTTGTATTGTTCTATTCCGGCTTTTGCTGCAATTTCGCGGGCTGTGGCTTCGCCGTCGCCGGTGAGCATGTGTACCTCGATACCCGATTCCTTGAGTTTCCGGATAGCTTCCGGTGAATGATCCTTGATCTTATCGGTGATGGCTACAACTGCGTACGCCTGTTGATCATCAGCAAACCATATAACAGTTTTAGATTCTTCTGCCCATTTTTCCGACTGTGCTTCCAATGGTCGAACGATCCGAATATTGTTTTCGGTCATTAGTTTGACATTTCCGGTAAACCAGTTCTTCCCGTCTGCAGACCCCATCACTCCTTTCCCGGTAAGGCTGTCGAAACTGTCTAACGGGAAGATATTAACATCCCCAAAATAGTTTGCTACAGCATCGGCAAGAGGATGTTCGGAATGTTTTTCCAATGTGTAGAATATGTTTTTGAAACGATCGTCGCCGTTTAACCACAAAATGTCTGTAACTATCGGCTTCCCTTCCGTGATTGTCCCGGTTTTGTCAAGTACTACGGCATTCACCTTTTTGGCGATCTCGAGGCTTTCCGCATCTTTGATCAGAATGCCTCTTTCCGCTCCTTTCCCAATCCCCACCATAATAGCAGTGGGCGTAGCCAGACCAAGCGCACACGGGCAAGCTATAATCAGTACGGTGACCATCGCCAACAGGCCATGCGTGAACCCATTCGTGGGGTCGAGCAACAACCAAAGGAGAAAGGAAATGATGGCAATAAATATGATGACAGGAACGAAAATAGATGCAATCTTGTCAACTAATTTTTGTACCGGCGCCTTGCTTCCCTGTGCATCCTGTATCCTCCGGACGATCTGCGCCAACATGGTGTCTGCTCCGACCTTTTCCGCACGAAAGCGGAAGCTCCCTTTCTGGTTGATGGTTCCGGCATATACTTTGGTGCTTTTTTCTTTGAATACCGGAACCGGCTCACCGCTGAGCATGCTCTCATCTACATACGAACTGCCATCGACGACCAAACCGTCAACAGCAACTTTTTCGCCCGGCTTGACCAATAGCAGATCACCTGTTTTTACCCGGCCGATAGGAATCTCTTCTTGTATTCCCGCCTCATTGATCATAGTGACTGTTTTAGGTTGAAGTCCCATCAATTTTTTAATGGCAGACGAAGTATTTCCTTTGGCTTTTTCTTCCAGCATACGTCCCAAAAGGATAAAAGCAATGATAACACTTGAGGCTTCAAAATAGACATGTGGATGAATACCCTTCGAATACCAGAACTGCGGGAACAACATGTTGAACAGACTGAAAAAATAAGCAATCCCGGTACTAAGGGCAACCAGTGTATTCATGTTGGCTGAATGGTGTTTTAACTGCCTCCATGCATCCTTGAAGAAATCCCTGCCAAGCCAAAAAACCACCGGAGTTGCCAGTATCCACATAATTTCGTTGGCATAAGGCATGTCCATGAATATCATTCCTATAAAAACAATAGGTATAGAAAGGATAATTGCCCATGTTGTCCGGTTTTTCAGCTTTTTATATTTCGCAGCATGCGCTTGTTCCACTTCATCGGAGATATTCTCATTGAGGTCGATCAGGAGGTCATAACCAGCTTTTTGTACGGCTTTGCGCAACGACTCCGGGGAAACCCGGGAGGGATTATATTCGACGGCTGCTGTGGCTGCTGCATAATTTACAGTGGCAGCAACCACTCCTTCCTGACTATTCAATGTCTTGCCAACCTTTGCAGCGCATGACGCACATCCCATATCGAGTACGGGAAAGGTCGTTTTTATGATTTTATTCTTTGCCATAGTTCATGATCTTTTATTTCACAACACAAAGATCGGAACAATAGTTTGCCAAACCGTTATATAATTCACGCTATGATTTATATCATTTACACCTTGTCGAGCGGCTTGCGCTTATTCTCTTTAATCTGCTTGAAATGGCGGGGTGTAAGTCCGGTAGTTTTTTTGAATTGTGCACTCAAATGTGATACGCTCGAATAATTAAGCATGTCTGCGATTTCATTCAGATTTAACTCGTCATAAACGAGTAATTCCTTCACCTTTTCTATTTTCTGGGCGATGAAATATTTTTCAATGGTTGTATTCTCAATTTCTGAAAACAGGTTACTGATGTAGGTGTAGTCATGGTGCACCTTGTCGGCGATGTAGTCCGACAGGTTCTTTTTCAGATCATTGTTGTTACGGTGAACAAGTTCGATAATCGCGCTTTTTACTTGTTCTATCAAGCGGACTCTTTTATTATCGATCAATTCAAAGCCGACGGATAACAATACGTATCTCAGTTCTTCTTTTTCTTCATTAGTCAATTCATTAGCCAAGACCACCTCCCCGAGTTTCACGGAAACAGGAATAATCCTCAACTCACGAAGCTTGTCTTCAACAACCATGATACAACGGTTGCAGACCATATTCTTGATATAAATAGAATTTTGTGACATGGTTTCATCTTGTTTGAATAGAACACTTTATAGGCTGATTGGTTTTACGGATTCGAATCGTATTGTACATGATATGTTTGACACAACAAAGAAATTATTGGCTAATTAATCAATCTTATCCCTTTTATGAATTGAGGGGTCGTATCAAACCGCCAGATAAAAGACATTTGTGCATATCCTGTATCGAAAAACATTTTCAGTTCATCATTATGGACTACATACATCCTGTTCATTACAAACGACAAGCCTAATGACCAATGATTGCCATTGTAACCCGCTGATATCCGTGGAAATATACTGGGCGATACTTCAATCTTTTTTGAATCACGGGCATTTTCGATTCCGAAATTAAACCCAAAGGATGTTCCGATCGATATAAAATAACTTTTTTTGATGACCCACATATAAGTATACCCACCGCTAAGACTCAATTGATAGTTGTCCAAATTGTTCTTGCCATACATCACCAACGAACTGTCAGACAGTATTCTATTATAATAAAATCCGCCTCCCAGTTGGAAGCTACCTGCTGATCTTACCTGACGTTCGCTTTGACCAAAGGCCGCCCGCGGCGAATATTTTTTATAATTGAACAGGTATTGTCCATACAGGCCATATTGTACAAGCCTTATGTCGGGGTAGAGCACGACGGCTTCTTTGTCGTTGTCTCCGGTATAAAAACCTTTGTAATTCTGGAAGAAGAAATCAAAAATAAATTTCCGGCCATAGTAGTGGTATTGTAAGTCAAGGGACTTTGTTTTACCGCGTTCCCGATCCCTCATAAAATCAAAACTCATTCCGCCACTGAGCGCGAAGCTTTTGTATGTGAGCGACAGACCGACACCTACTGGACTGTTGGGCTTGTAAACGACAGCATTTTTATCATCAATCTCGTGCGTTAGCATGGTGTACTGGTAGTATACATAAGTGCCTACGGAAAGCTCCTGTTCAAACGGGGCAATATAGGTACTATCAACTTGAGCATACCCCCGATTCAGGGAAATAATAGCAAAAACAAATACAGTAAAGTATCTTAGTACTAAAACATGTGATTTATTTTTAGGCATTTTGGAAAGTGCGAAATATCCGGTTCTCTTAAAGTGTGTGCAAATTTACATAACAAATAGTGAAGTTGTCTATCATTAACACAAAAGCGCACAAAGAATCTTTGTACGCTTTTCAGTGTGGCAAGCTATCCTTGCGAGGTTTTAGTCTAAATACCCCTGTAATATTTTGCTTCTTTTGGCCGATCTCAATCGTGTCAAGGCCTTGTCTTTGAGTTGCCTTACCGATGCGGAGCTGATATCCAGACGGTCGGCAATGTCTTCCACTGCATGCTGCGGGTAACCGTTAAGGCCGAAAAACAGCCGTATGACCAATGCTTCGCGTTGCGGCAATGAATTCAATGCCCTTTCCACTTCGCTGCACAGCGATTCTTGTTCCAGTCCTTCATCCGGGCTTGATTCGTCGTTATCGGACAACGTATCGCACATGCAAGTGTTTTCTTCCTGGCCCAAAGGCGCATCGAGTGACAAAGCCTGATTTGCCGCCAACATCAACGATTTGATCTCATCGGGGCTTTGTTCCATCACCGATGAAAGTTCGGTAATGGTCGGCTCGCGTTCATACTCCTGTTCGAATGCTGTTGCAGCCTTGTTTAATTTGCTTAGTATGCCTATTTGGTGTGCCGGAAGCCTGATGGTACGTGATTGGTCGGCCAGTGCTTGTATGATTGATTGCCTGATCCACCAAACGGCATAGGAAATAAAACGGAATCCCCGTGTTTCATCAAAACGATGTGCCGCTTTGATAAGTCCTACGTTGCCTTCATTGATCAGGTCGGGAAGACTCAATCCCATATTTTGGTATTGCTTGGAAACCGAAACAACAAAACGCAAGTTGGCTTGCACCATCATTTTTAGCGCTTGTTGATCTCCCTCCCGGATTCGTTGGGTTAATGCAACTTCTTCTTCAACAGAAATTAATTGAAGTTTAGAAATATCCGACAGGTATTTATCTAGCGACATTTCCGAACGGGTTGTTACCTGCTGGGAAATCTTGATTTGCCTCATACTCCTTTTATTGGTATAAAAACATATATAATCATTAAACAGCTTTGTGTTTCGCTGTCTGTCTACAAGTATACGTATGAAACAAAAAAGGGTTACAAAAAAGAAAAATGAAATGTTTTTATGATTCCCGACAATAATAAAGTGTAGTGCTGTTTTCAGGTACGAATATCCGGGATGCGTGCTTGCATAACATTTCCGGGGTGATGGATTGGTATACTTCCACTTCGTGATTCAAATTGTCGGCTCCGTCGATTAGCTCGCGCCGGCAAAGATGAATGGCTTTGTTGAGAATGCTGGTATAGCTGAGAATAAAAACTGATTCGAATTTATTTTTCAATTTCTGCATTTCGTTTACAGTCAGGAGGTTGATCGATAATGTTGCCAGTTCCTCACAGATAGCGGCGTCTGCTGTTTCGAGCGATATGCCGGGCATAGGTTTTCCATATACGACAAACAGTCCGGGATCGGCATCCCCGCTCACATAGGCGTCTATCTCGCTGAATAGTTGCCGGTCTTTCAACAAGCGCTGGTAAAGACGTGCCGATTTGCCCGACGACAGCACGTCCGATAGCATGTCGGCACAATAGAAATTCTCTGTGTATAATTGATCTATATGGTATACCTTGTAGATGGCATCGGCCGGAACATCACGTACAACAGATAATGTCCGGGGTTCTGTTTGCCGGGGCTCCTGCGTTAATTGCCGTACCGGGACATCGCGTCGCGGGATAGGGGCAAACCACTTTTCGGCTAATCGTCGTACCTGTTCTGTTTTCACATTTCCGGTAACAGCCATTACAGCATTGTTGGGTGCATAGTGCCGATAGAAAAATGTGCGGACATCGTCCAGGGTTGCTTGCCGGATGTGCCCGATATCTTTGCCAATGGTCGGCCAACGGTAAGGGTGTGCCCGGTAAACTTCGGGACGCAATAGCAACCACACGTCGCCGTATGGCTGGTTGAGGTAACGCTGGCGAAACTCCTCAATCACTACCTGTCGTTGCACTTCCAGGCTGCGTTCGCTGAAATCGAGTTCCAACATGCGGTCGGATTCCAACCAAAAAGCCGTCTCGATGTTTTCGGCAGGCAGTGTACAATAATAATTGGTGATATCGTTGGTGGTATAGGCATTGTTTTCGCCGGCAACTTTCTGCATCTCTGCGTCATATTCGGGGATATTTACCGATCCGCCAAACATCAGGTGCTCAAACAAGTGAGCGAATCCCGTTTTTTCAGGATCTTCATCGCGCGAACCCACGTCGTATAGAATGTTAATGGCAGCTAACGGTGTAGACGTGTCTTCATGCACCAACACCCGCAGGCCATTCTGCAATTCAAACCTTTCGAAACTGATCATGGATGGATGCTTGCCCGCGATTCGGTTATATAATGTTACCTTTGTAAAGGTCGTCGAAATTGTGCCCTCCCGTACCGGCCTTTTCCTTCACATCAAAACCTAATTCCAAGGATTTTGCCATATCTGCCGAAGCGCCCTCGTGGTCGCCTTGTATCTCTTTTGCCTGTCCCCTTTCAGCGTAAGCTTTGGCAAAATGCTCATTGTGCTCAATGGCTTCATCAAAAAGGGCGATTGCTTCGTCATATTTTTCTTGTGCTACCATTAACTGGCCTGCCAACAAATATGCCGCTTCATTAAAAGGATTTAGTTCCGATGCCTCCTGGTAATCGCGGAAAGCCGCTTCGGCATCACCCAACAACTCGTGAGTACGCCCGCGCAGCAGGTAAGCTGCTTCGTCTTCCGGGGTCAACGAAATCACTTTTTCAACATCCGCTAAAGCGTCGTTCCCTTTTTTCAGGAAAAGGTACAGGTCGGCACGCAGCATATACCCCTCAGCGAAATCATCTTTCAAGTTGATGGCGCTGGTCAGGTGGTCGATACTGCTGGCTGGTTCGTTGAGCGCATGCTCTGTTTTGGCCAACTGGAAATAGGCAAGGTGGTTGCTTGGCTCCAATTCGATCGCCTTTGTGCAATCAGTTATTGCTTCCGCGTTCCTGTCCAATGTGTGGAGAAGGCTGGCCCGTGTCAATAATGTGGTTACTGGTTCTTGCTCCGTGGCTACCATGTCGTCCAGCACTTCAAGCGCGTTCTCGTGCTTGTTCAACATATAGTAAGTGGACATCAAGTGTTTCATGGTCTCGAAATCTTTTTGGATCTTCAAGGCCTCGGTGAAACACTTAACAGCATAATCCGGCTTTCCTACACGTTGCGCACGTATACCATCGTATTTCAGGATGTCGAACTTCTTTAAATCTTCTTTTTGCTTGTCATCAAGCGCATCTTCCTGCTTCGAAGGCGAAAACAAGGATGAAAAAAATCCCATGGTGTTGTATTATTTTATAGCCAGTAAAAATACGAAGAAAATAAATAACAAAACTAAGCCTCTACATAAAAATCGTATGAAAAATGTCCTTGTCCGGAGGAAATCTCAAAAAAAACATATAAGTTTGTGTTTTGATTGAAGTTATATATTAAGAAATGAATAAAGTACCACTCAATGTGTTGGGCATTTCATACAGTCAAACACAAACTGGGGCGTATGCTTTGGTCTTGGGAGAAGAGAACGGGAACAGACGTATTCCGATTATTATAGGAGGGTTTGAAGCTCAAGCCATTGCCATTCAATTGGAAGGTTTGAAGCCGCCCCGGCCGTTGACGCATGATTTGTTTTTCAATTTTGCTACCGAATATTCTATCATGCTCGAGATGGTATATATATTCCGGTTGGAGGAAGGCATTTTTTATTCGAAACTGATATGTAACAATGGTGTCCGGCAAGTGGAACTCGATGCCCGCACTTCGGATGCCATCGCCCTGGCCCTGAGATTTCAATGTCCTATCTACACTACGGATGAAATACTGGAGCGGGCTGGCATTATCTTTACCAATGATCCGCAACAACCCGGACAACCACTTTCATCACAAGAGGCATCCAAAAAGAAAAACAGTGATTTGCAGTTTATGGATATTACCGAACTGGAACATTTGTTGAACGAAGCTGTTATGAACGAAAACTACGAACAAGCCTCCGAAATACGCGACGAAATCAAACGCCGGAAACGGGATTAAGGATTGATTTCAAATTTTAATGTAGCCGCAGCTCCGGCTGACATGTAACCCCTGAGTACCAGTTCTTCCTTGTCGCGTATAGGTTTCAACCCGCCATCGGCAAAAAGATAGTGTCGGTTAGCCACATCAAGCACATTACGATAATCGTGGTCGGTAAGGATGATGCCTTTGTACTCCGAGTACCTGCGAATCATATTTTTGACTGTTTCTACAAGTACTGGAGCAATTCCGTTGAAAGGTTCATCAAGTAGGATAAATTTGGCGTCAGTATTCAACAGTAGCTTAATTTCGGCATAACGAACTTCGCCACCCGACAAATGGGATATTTTATTAGATTGTAAGAGATGGAGCAAGGGATCATCGAAAAAAAAGGTGGCTTGTTCGGCAGGAAGATAAAGCCTTACAGCAGTTCTAAGTTTCATATTCCGTGGTAAGAAGGGGTCTTGCGGCAAGTAGCACAATTCTCCGGCTGTTTGATAGGGACGTTTAAGGATGCGCCCGTCGATACGGATGAATTTTTGTTCGGCCGAAATAGATCCAAACAATATTTTCAAAAAGGTAGATTTTCCCGAACCATTACGCCCCAATAACCCGACAATATCTCCGGTTTCGCATCGCAAATATACGTCGGTGAGTACTTGGTTTTGGCCGAATGCCTTTTGAACACTGTCTATTTCAAGAAGATGCGACATTATTATATGACGGATATAGCGTAAATCAATGCACTCAAAGGAATGCTAAAGATGATACAACTTACAATGAGTTTGATTTTGGAAATCGTCCGGTTGTAGTAAAAATAATATGCGCCCGGATGGGATATTTCTTTATACATGAGTGCGCAAAAAGGACCTACCGTGATATTGCAAAACATCAAATTTTCCAGATAGCTATATTCCAGACCGCCAGACTGCAGAATTGCCGCAGCTATACATGAAGTGATAATGCTGATGATCAGCGTACTTTTATAAAAGGCCCAGTATAAACGAAACATGATCAATTAAGAATAATTGAATAACTGAATGATCGATCATTGATTCAATCATTCATAATTGTTACAACCACGAGTGTTCCTTGCCGTAACGCATCATCTGTTCGGCGTATCCTTCGGTATAATCCAGCGTCACGTCGGTGATGTTGCCTTTTGCGTCGGTAACCAGCTTGTACACGGGATTGACAAAACCCTTATAAGGAGCAATATTCAATTTTTTGTACCGTTCGAGGATCTCCCCGTGTAATTTCGGATCGACCTTGACGGCATAAGTTTCCACCAGATTCTTAGCCGTATTGTAATCGCCTTCGGATTTGATACGCTGTATCTCCGCCAGCAATTGTCCGAACAAGTCACGTAATTTGGTGTAGTCGTTGATCACTACAAAGGTCTTACCGTCGCGTTGGTTCATTTCTATCACTTTGCCGGCCTGCCCTTTTTCGTATACCCAGCGGGCAATCAACGCACGGTTGCGCATGTGCGACTCTTCAATCTGTTTATCCGGCTCGATGCGTGTGAGTTGGGTCATCAATCCATTGCACATAAACTTGTAATATTCGGCCTTGTAAGCATCCATGTTGGGCAACAGTCCAAGCTCCACTAATTTAGGATCGGCAATGTAATACAATCCGAACAGGTCGGCGCGTGTTTCCTCATTGGTAGAGCCATATGCTTTCAAAGCATCATCGTTTATGCCCGGCAGCATTTTACCCGAGCCGTGGCCAAGGCATTCGTGCAAATCGGTGTGCAGGTTATCGGTAAGGAAGCCATACTTGCGGACCAGTTCGCGTTCGGTTTCACTCCAGTAGAATTCCTCGGCGAAACCGTTGCCTTGCGACGATTTGTCATACGCTTCGGTAATATTTTCGATGGTCACCGATTTCGATCCGTGCTCCCTGCGAATCCAGTTCGAGTTGGGCAGGTTCACGCCGATAGGTGTTGCCGGGTAGCAGTCGCCGCCCAACATGGCCGCAGTGATCACTTTAGCAGTAACACCTTTCACCTGTTCCTTTTTGAAACGTTTGTCCACAGGCGAATGGTCTTCAAACCATTGCGCATTGCTGCTGATGATCTCCGTACGTTTGCTTGCTTCCAGATTTTTGAAATTAATGATGGATTCCCAACTTGCTTTCAATCCAAGCGGATCGCCATAAGTTTCGGTAAACCCGTTCACGAAATCAATCCGCGAAGCAAGGTCTTCCACCCACAGGATGGAGTATTCGTCGTATTCCTTGAGGCTTCCTGTCCGGTAGTAGCTGATCAGCTTATCAATAACGGCTTTCTGTTTTTCATTTTCAGCGACAAACGCAGCTTTTTCGAGCCAGAAAACGATCTTTTCGATGGCAGGCGAATACATGCCGCCCACTTTCCAAACCTGTTCGGCAAGTTGTCCGTTTTCCTTCACTAATCGGCTATTCAGACCGTATGATACGGGATGCTCATCGCCGGGAACCTTCATCTTACCGTAAAATGTTTCAGCTTCGGCTTGTGTCACACCTAAGTAATAATTGTTGGCCGAGGTCAACAGCAGGTCTTCGCCATGCGCTTGGTTCACCTTTTTGGCGAGTACAGCGGGGTCGAATATTACCGGGGTGAGTTCTGCCAGCAATTGTTCGGCTGTTTGCCCGTTTTTCAATGGTAATTTTTTAGCATCCGTTGCTTTAAAGGCTTCTGCAAAAAAAGCCTGCGGAAATCCCGGAAGGAATTTTTCTTCGCCATAATGATGATGTATGCCGTTGGAGAACCATACCCGTTTGAGGTATACTTCGAACTGTTTCCAGTCGTCCGAGTTACGGTCGCCCTTGTAATTTTCGTAAATGGCTTCGAGCGTACGGCGGATGGCTAAGTTATAACGGCAATTCTGATCAAACAGGATGTCGCGTCCCTCGATTGCTGACTGCGACAAATAATACAACAGGGTCTTCTGCTGAAGCGGCAATTGATCGAATTCGCTGACTTCGTATCGAAGTATTTGTAAATCTGCAAATTTATCTACCATGTAATTGATTTTTTGTGTTTCGGTTACTTGCTTTTGAGTCGTTCCACCGCCGCAGGAATACAGGCAGGTGGCAACGAATAGCCCAGTGATGACGGTATATTGGCGTGTTTTCATTTTTATCCTGAAATTAAATTTTGGCAGGCAAAGTTACCATAAATCAATGTATAGATGTTACATTTGCATCATAAAAAAGACGATTTGGAAAAAGGTGTTGTTATAAAATCAACAGGAAGCTGGTATACAGTGAAAAAAGATGACGGCGTGCACGTAGATTGCAAGCTGAAAGGCCGTCTCCGTACCGAGGGGATCAAAAGTACCAACCCGGTGGTGGTAGGCGACAGGGTGTTGCTCGATACCGATGTCATTTATGATATCGAACCCCGCAGGAATTATATCATCCGCAAATCGACCAACCTGTCGAAACAATCGCACATTATTGCCGCCAATGTGGATATGGCCTTCTTAGTCATTACCTTCCGTCTTCCCGAAACGCCGATGGAATTTATCGACCGGTTCCTTGTGGCAGCCGAAGCTTACCGGGTTCCTGTCTGTCTTGTGTTCAACAAAATTGACCTGTATTCTGCAAAGGAATTAGAGCAAGTGAAACAAATCGAACACATTTATCGTACAATTGGTTATCAAACCATTGAAACTTCGGTAACTGGCGTGAAAGGTATCAACGAATTGAAAGACATGTTTGCAGGCAAGACCTCGGTCATTGCCGGCTTGTCGGGTGTTGGTAAGTCGTCGCTGATCAATGCTGTAGACTCTGGCTTGCACGCAAGGGTGGGCGACATGTCCGATTACCATCATAGCGGCAAACACACCACTACCTTTGCCGAAATGCATGAGTTACAGGGTGGGGGTTGTATCATCGACACGCCCGGAATTCGCGGTTTTGGTCTGATTCACATCGAAAAGGAAGAATTATACCATTTCTTTCCTGAAATATTCAAAGTCGCTTCCGGATGTTCATTTTATAATTGCAGGCATCTCAATGAGCCTGGTTGTGCCGTACTCGAAGCGGTCGAAACGGGTGAAATCAGCATTTCGCGCTACAACAGTTACCTGAGCATGATGGAAGACACACAAAATAAATATCGTTGAGTTTCCAAAAATAGGAATATGAAGAAGATAGTTGTTGTACCCTTTTGTATATGCCTGCTCCTTATTATATTGAGCGGCTACTACATATATACGAGATACATTGTACAGATTGAAGCCGAAAAAGAATTGTTGATGTCTTATGCTTCGGACGTACAAACGCAGATGGCCGGGATAGAAGCGAGTACGGCCACGTTACCGTTTATTGTGAAGCCCATTGTAGGAAAAAAAGCAATGTCGGAAAAGAATTTTAACCTGTATGCTGGGAATATATCGTTGCTCGAAAAATTTTACATGATCAATGACAATTACCTGAAAGGCATATCGGTATATGACCAGTATGGAGATGTTTTTAATATTTATAGCGAACAATATGGCGTTTTCATTGAGGATACGTACAAATCGCGTGTCGTTAATGTACTGCGGTCGGAACCGGCTATGGTAGTCGATAAAAATACTTATTATTTAGTCCGTCCTGTTTTTTATGGAGATACGCTGGCCGGAAATGTGGCTGTGAACTTAGATATGGATTCGATACAGAAGAAATTATTCAACCCGTTTCTCGAGAAGCCGGGTATTTGGCCTTCAGCAATATTTGGTCAGGATAAACTAATTACTTTCCCTGTTGAGAAGGAACTGGTTTTGTCTAAGGAAAAAGATATCCTGAAACAGATGGAAGAAAGGAAATCGGGCTTTTTCACCGGGAAAATAAAAAGTGAAGATTTTTCGGTCACAGTCCTGTCATACTATGTAGGTTTATCTGTTCCGGAATATGTTGTTGGGGTCGTATTCAGCAGTAATATATCGCCCATCATACTTTCTTCCCTGCTGGTTTTCATTGTTGTATGTGTTATCTTGTTGTCTATTACCATTTTGGTCATCACTGTTTTGCGACGAATGGTATTGTATCATAAAGCAGGCAATAAGCGGAAAGATCAGCAGATCGGGTTTATGCGCTCGCTGTTTTACGATTTGCCGGTTGGAATCCTGGTGAGCCGTCGGAACAACCTTCTCACAATCAACAAATGTGCTCACCACTTATTAGATGGTTATCTCACAAATGATGATACAGGCAAGGATATGGGGCAAATATCGTTTCCTCCCGGTTTTTTTGGAACACCCGAACAAGACGGGTCACAGGAATGGACCAATACTTTCGAATACAACGGTCATGAAAAGTGCCTCAGCAGGAAACAAATTTCAGTCGATATAGACGGAGATACGTACATCATTGATGCATTTTGGGATATTACCCTGATGGAGCAAAGCCGGAAAAACACCGTCCGTTCCGAGATTGCCAAATCGGAATTATTGAGCCGTATCAGCAACGACTTGAAAAAACCACTTACCGGTATCAATGATGCAGCTTTCCTGCTTACACAGCAACAGCCGGACGAGCCAGCTGTTGCACATATCAGGGAATTGTCAACCTGTATGTCGGAGTTGATCGACATGGTACAGGATTTTGGCGATATCGAAGCCGGGAGGGTTATCCCCGACGAAATTCCGTTCAATCTAATCAGTGAGATCAAAAAAGTGACCGATGCCTATAATGATGAAGTGCAGCAGAAAGGAATCAGCATGCATGCACATATTGCTTCGTCAGCTGTCCGCAATATTGTTGGCGATCCCCAACGGTTCAGGCAGGTGTTGGACCAATTATTGTGCAATGCTGTCAGGTTTACCAACGAGGGTGAAATACGCATATCTTTGGAAACCACCGATCTGCAAGGTGGAAAGATATTGATCAAATGTTCCGTTGAAGATACCGGTACAGGCATGTCGAAACAGAAACTCAAAAATCTGTTTTCACTGGAACTTCGTGCACGGGATGATGGAGAGTCTATAGGATTAGGTGTCATCGTAGCCAAAAAGCTGGTAAATATCATGGGAGGAACCATCCGTGCAGCCAGTCCGTCGCCGATTTCGACCCATCCCGAAGCGCCCGGCGTTCAATTCTCCTTTACCATACAATGTTATGCAGACACACGGCCTGACAAACAATTCGATTTTTCTTCCATTACTTCATACAATCAGATTAATGTATTGTTGATTTCTTCCACGGCCGATCATGTGCAGCACTTGAATAATTATTTGGGCAGGAAAGGAGTGCATGTGGATCTGTTCTTCTACAATAAAGAGTCATCAGATTTGCTGATCAACAAGTTAATCATTGATCAAAGCCGTTACCATATTGTTGTCATTGAAGTGGATGACAGCGAAACAGGCTTCGTCATTGCCGAAAAAGTACATAAGAAGGGGTTGACCAAGCAATGCCTCTATGTATTGGTCGATCCCAACCATCAAAAAGGTAATTATGTCAGGTCAAGGACATTATTTATGGACTATTATTTAGTGAAGGATGGCGATGTATCGAATTTTGATATGGTATTCAGCGATCATTTTACACCCTTATTCGAAAAGGGAAATCGTTCCATGGAACATGTACGCAAAGACCTCCGGATATTAATGACCGAAAATAATTCATTAAGCCAGTCCGTTGCAAGCCTTATCTTTAGCCAGTTAGGTTATGAAGTCGATTTTGCACAAAGCGCATTGGACATGATCGCCCGGATGAATTGTACGACCTACGACATCATTTTTATCGACTTGAAGGTTCCGCCCACCGACGGTTTCGTGTTGGTGAGCATATTGCGCGAGAAAGGATACAAATTGCCGGTCATCGCCATGACATCTACCCTGACAAAGGAAAATATTAAAAGTATTTATGACAATGGGTTGAACGGTTATGTCCCCAAGCCATTGAATCCAGAAAGTATCAGGGGCATTTTGATGAAATGGTTTTCTTGAGAAGACCGTAAGACATGTAAGATCGTAAGATGCTTTGAATTATAATAAAGTGAAAGTGGTTTTAGCTTCGCTGAACTCGCAAGCTCGGTTCGGATTTTCTGAAGTGGCGTTCGGCGTGGCGTCTCGCTATGTCGTAGCTAAAAGCAAGGCTCCTGCCTTGCATGATGGAAAGCAGGAGCTTTCCTTTTAGCGCGGCGGAGTCTGGAGACTCCCCCGAACAACGATCCGAAAACCACTTTCACATCTGTATAATTTTCAATTCTCAATTCTCAATTGAAATGGTAGATACCCATGCCCATTTATATGACGGGCAATTTGATGATGATCGTGATGCTGTGATTGAACGTGCTATGGATTGCGGCGTGGAACGTATGTTGTTGCCTAATATCGATGCCTCGACTGTGCAACCCATGATGAATGTTTGCCGGCAATATCCCGACCGGTGTTTTCCCATGCTTGGACTTCACCCGACATCTGTCGGTCCGGATTTTGAGCAGCAACTTGACCTGATTTCTTCTTTCCTGGATGACCCGCATCTGGTCGCCATTGGCGAAATAGGCATCGACTTGTATTGGGACAAGCAGTATCTTGACCAGCAGATGGAAGCATTCCGCATACAGATCGGATGGGCAAAGAGACGTGGTTTACCCCTTTCCATCCATTGCCGCAAATCGTATAACGAAATCGTCTCCATACTTAAAAAGGAACAAGACGGATCATTGACGGGCGTCTTCCATTGTTTTCCCGGCAACATCCGGCAAGCAGAAGAAGTGACAGGGTTGGGATTCGTACTGGGTATCGGTGGTGTGGTGACATACAAAAATGCAGAAATGGCCACAGTTGTGCAGCATGTCGGTATCGAGCATATTCTTACCGAAACCGATGCCCCGTATTTGCCTCCGGTACCATTCAGGGGACAAAGAAATGAGAGCGCATACATATATAATATAATACAAAAGATTGCAGAACTGAAAGAAATGCCGGTAAACGAAGTATCAAACATAACCAATGCAAATGCTGAACGGATTTTCCCCAAAATTATCTGTTAACTTGCAATATTATTCTCAATCCCGGCTCTAATTTCCTGATTTGAACAACCTTTTTGTAAGTACCCACTGTCACAACGTGTGAAAACACTATTTCATTTTCGGAATAACCTTCACACCTCGTGAAACACTATTTATATTTTTGGAATAGCTTTCACACTTTGTGAAATGCTATTTTTATTTTTTGAGGCGTTTTCACCGCGTGTGAAAGCGTCTTTTTACTTTTTTTACAGGTTTCACAAGTTGTGAAAGACACTGCTTTTATTTTTATTACATTCACCGATTGTGAAAGGCCGTTTTTAGTTTTCTGTATCTCCATACTATTTGAGCGTTTCTCCCATTAATTGTATCACACATTAAGGATGAGATAAACTAAAGAAGATAAAATAGCTCAAAATGTCTGACAATCATTAAAAATTAACATGAATAGTTCAGGTTAAATATCCCTTTTTGTTAAATTATTGATTTTTTTTGATGTTTATTTAAAATAAAACTACAAACAAAATAGCTGTTTATTTGCAAATTAAATATCTGAAAACAAGAAAATTATATTGATTGAAAAGAGACTAT
The DNA here is from genome assembly GCA_031547085.1 of Bacteroidales bacterium. GTDB lineage: Bacteria > Bacteroidota > Bacteroidia > Bacteroidales > UBA4181 > JAIRLS01. The sequence goes on along the minus strand of JAVBSH010000209.1, from coordinate 9,415 downwards.
AATTTTATTTTTTCACAAAAAAATAAAATTACTTGATGAGAAAGTTACTTGATTTAACAATTATTTGTAATTTGGCACTCTGAAAAAAGCCGGACTATTGAGGTCAAAAAACCTGTGAAACGGCGATAATTCGGAACGGAGAGGTGGCCGAGTGGTCGAAGGCGCACGCCTGGAAAGTGTGTGTACTCCAAAAGGGTACCAAGGGTTCGAATCCCTTTCTCTCCGCCAAATTGTTAATTAAATTAAACCAAATTCGTTATAACCTAAATTGAATTTTACCATGAAAAAATTTGTCTCATTTGTTATTGTATGTGGGATGTTCCTTGTTAACGCATCCGCTTTGTTTGCACAAGAAGCTGCTTCAAGTGGCGGTGGTCTTTCGGAAATGCATAATGCATTAAAAGAAAAGTTTGTGCAAGGTGGTGTAGGCTGGATGACCCCGATTCTTATCCTGTTGATCATCGGTTTGGCCATTGCCATCGAACGTATCATCTACCTGAACATGGCTACCACCAATACCGACAAACTCCTGAAAAGCGTTGAAGAAGCTTTGGAAACTGGTGGTGTGGAAGCAGCCAAGGAAGTATGTCGCAACACACGCGGCCCTGTGGCAAGCATTTTCTACCAGGGTTTCGAACGCTATGATGAAGGTATTGATATGGTTGAAAAATCGATCATATCCTATGGCGGCGTACAGATGGGTAAAATGGAGAATGGTATGATCTGGCTCCAGCTGTTTATTGCATTGGCTCCGTCATTGGGGTTCTTGGGAACGGTTGTCGGTATGATCCAGGCATTTGACGCTATTGCAGCAGCAGGTGACATCTCCCCGACCATTGTTGCATCTGGTATGATGGTGGCCCTGTTGACCACCGTTTTCGGTTTGATCGTGGCCATGATCCTCCAAGTGTTCTATAACTATCTGCTTAACAAAATCAGCAGCTTGGTGAATTCTATGGAAGATTCGTCCATATCGATCATGGATATCTTGGTGAAATACAAAGCTAAAAATTAATTGAATATGACTGAGTTTATTTCAACATACGGGATTTATCTGGCATATTTTGCCTTGGCTGTGGCTGCTTTAGCCGCAATCGTGTTCCCGCTCATTCAAATGTTTCAGGACCTCAAGAATGCTAAGACTGCTTTCATCGGCATCGGTGCTGTAGCTGTGGTTTTTCTTTTGTGTTACATGATGGCCGACAAAGTCGCCCTTACAATTGGGGACGCTACGGCTACAGCCGGGCAGATGAAGTGGGTGGAAGCCAGTTTATATTTGTTTTATGTCATGTTGGCTGGGTCAATCCTAGCCATCCTATATTCAACGGTTTCTCGTTATTTTAAATAAAACGATATGGCATTATCCAAAAAGACACCAGGGATCAACGCCGCCTCAATGGCCGACATCTCCTTCATCCTGTTGATATTCTTCCTGATGGTAACCACCATGGGAAGCGATTATGGGTTGATTAGGCAGTTGCCACCAATGGTGGAATCTAACCCCAATGATGTCGATAAAATTAATGAACGTAATGTTTTTGTAGTAAGTGTCAACATGCATAATAATCTCATGGTTGAAGGGGCTTATTTGGATGTTGCTCAACTTCGTGCAAAAACAAAGGAGTTTTATAACATCAATACCCAAGGGGAAAATTTTCCTGAAAAAATTCAGAAAGACTTACCTTTGTTGGGAACAATGACTGTTAATAAAACTGCTGTCGTTTCACTGCAGAATGACCGTGGCACTTCATACAAAACCTATATACAGGTACAGAATGAATTAGCCGGTGCGGTTCATGATTTACGTGATGAATTTTGTATGCAACGTTTTGGAAAGAAATTCGAAGAGTGCAACCAAGAACAACAGGATGTTGTTGGTAAAGATGTTTATCCGATGTCTATTTCCGAAGCTGAACCCAAAGATGTAAGTAAAACTAAAGGGAAAAAATAATGGCAAAATTTAGACAAGACGTAGCAAAGGAAACCCCTGAATTGGCAACCACGTCATTGCCGGATATTATTTTTATGTTGATTTTCTTCTTCATGGTAACCACCAGTATGCGTAAAGCTACGGTAATGGTGAAGCAGTCTATGCCTATGGCAAACGAAGTCAAGAAGCTGGAAAATAAGGCTCTGATAAGTTATATCAACATTGGAGCTCCCTTAAAGGCATACGAAAAACTGTGGGGTACAAATACCCGTATCCAGTTGAATGATAAATTCGCCAGTACGGATGAAATACAAGAATTCATCGCCAGTGAAAGGGAAAAAAGAAGTGAGCAGGACCAGAAGTTGATGACCACTGCCTTGAAAATCGACGAAGATGTTAAAATGGGGACAGTAACCGATGTGAAGCAGACTCTGCGACGCTGCGGAGCATTAAGGATTGCTTACTCCACAAAGAAAGGTGATAAGATTTTCTAATCTTTCCATTTTGCGATATTTTGAAAAACCTTTGGACTTCGGTTCGAAGGTTTTTCTGTTTTCAGGATCATATAACAGGATTGTCAACTTTTGAAAAGTTGGTAAATCTTATTCAAAAACAACTATTTTTGCACAGTTAAAATCAAAAGTAATCATTCAAAAATTGTAAAGGATGGCATCCGAAGATGTTTTCAAGAAAATCATAGCGCATTGCAAGGAATACGGTTTTATTTTCCCGTCGAGTGAAATATATGACGGGCTGGGTGCAGTGTACGACTACGGACAGACAGGCGTAGAACTGAAAAACAACATTAAAAAATATTGGTGGGACTCGATGGTGCTGCTCCACGATAACGTGGTAGGTATCGACTCGGCTATTTTCATGCACCCTACCATCTGGAAAGCGTCGGGACATGTGGATGCCTTCAACGACCCGTTGATCGATAACAAAGACTCGAAAAAACGTTACCGTGCTGATGTGCTCATTGAGGATCATATTCAGAAGATCGAAGATAAAATCACCAAGGAAGTCGAAAAAGCGGCCAAACGTTTCGGCGAATCGTTTGACGAATCGATGTTCCGCCAGACAAACGCCCGTGTGCTTGAATACCAGCAGCAGGCCGATACTGTCCGTAACCGGATGAACGCCGCCCTCAATAGCGACAACCTCGAAGAATTGCGCCAGGTCATCCTCGACTGCGAGATCGTGTGTCCCATATCCGGTACCCGCAACTGGACAGAGGTACGTCAATTCAACCTGATGTTCGCTACTGAAATGGGTTCAACAGCCGACGGCGCTTTGAAAGTATACCTTCGTCCCGAAACGGCGCAGGGTATTTTTGTGAATTACCTTAATGTGCAAAAGACTGGACGTATGAAGATACCTTTCGGGATTGCGCAGATTGGGAAGGCCTTCCGTAACGAAATCGTTGCACGTCAGTTTATTTTCCGTATGCGCGAATTCGAACAGATGGAAATGCAATTCTTTGTTCCGCCTGGGACAGAACTCGAATGGTACGAGAAATGGAAGGAAATGCGTATAAAATGGCACAAGGCTTTGGGTTTGGGCGACGATAAGTACCGTTTCCATAAGCATGCGAAGTTAGCACATTACGCCAATGCCGCATCCGACATAGAATTCGAATTCCCATTCGGATTCAAGGAACTGGAAGGGATTCACTCGCGTACCGATTTCGATTTGAGCCAGCACCAGAAATATTCGGGTAAGAAAATTCAATACTTTGACCCCGAACGTAACGAAAGCTATGTACCTTATGTGGTCGAAACCTCTATCGGCCTTGATCGCATGTTCCTGAGTATTGTCTCGAACGCCTACACTGAGGAAAAACTCACCAAAGAGGACGGCTCAACCGATGAGCGCGTGGTGATGCGTATTCCGCCTGCTTTAGCACCGGTAAAATTAGCGGTGTTACCATTGGTAAAAAAGGATGGTTTGGCTGAAAAAGCTACCGAAATCAAAAATAAACTCAAATTCGAGTTTAATTGCCAATACGATGAAAAGGATTCTATCGGGAAACGTTACCGTCGTCAGGATGCCATTGGTACGCCTTATTGTATTACGGTAGATCACCAGACGATGGAAGACAATACGGTGACCATCCGTTACCGCGACAGCATGGAGCAAGAGCGTATTCCGGTGAGCGGTCTGTCCAAGATCATTTCTGAAAAAGTGAGCCTGAAAGGGCTATTGGAAAAAATCGGGTAAAACTGCGCGTTGGGACGAGGTTCTACCTCGTCCCTTATATCCCGGCAGGCTCAGCCTGCCATCATAACTCCGACCGAGGTAAAACATCGGCCGAACATTGATTTGCACAAAACTTGACCGTGAAAGGTGTGTTGTCAATTTAATAATTTAATGATAAATGTTTCTCCATTCTTCCGATACAATATGCGCCGTTTCTACACCTCCCGGACAGGGAGGGATAGCCGTTATCCGCATATCGGGCAATGAGGCGTTTAATATTTGTAACGGGATTTTTAAGTCGGCAAAAGGCGTTTCTTTAGGAGAGGGTGGGAGAGGGGCTGTACTTTCTTTTGGCCATATTTTCCGTGGAGATGAGATCGTCGACGAAGTGCTGGTTCTGGTTTTCCATGCTCCCCATTCTTACACGGGCGAAAATACGGTTGAGATCAGTTGTCACGGATCGCTGTATATTCAGCAGGAAATACTTAAATTGTTACTGGCTAACGGCTGCCGGATGGCCATGGCTGGTGAATTCACCCAACGTGCATTTTTCAATGGCAAGTTCGATTTATCACAGGCCGAGGCTGTGGGCGACCTTATTGCTGCATCATCGGCTGCCTCACATCGCGTTGCCATGCAACAAATGCGTGGAAATTTCAGCCATGAGCTGGCAATACTACACGACCAATTGTTAAATTTTACATCGTTGGTGGAACTTGAACTGGATTTCAGCGACGAAGATGTAGAGTTCGCCGATCGCCGGCAGTTAAAAGAGCTGGCAAAGCAAATTGCCACTGTCATCCGGCGGTTGGCCGATTCGTTTAGTGTGGGTAATGTCATTAAAAATGGTATTCCTGTGGCTATTGTGGGTGAGACCAATGCCGGTAAGTCTACGTTGCTCAACCGCTTGTTACGTGACGATAAGGCTATTGTGTCCGATATTCACGGCACTACCCGTGATGTGATAGAGGATACGATTACGATTGACGGACTACTGTTCCGCTTCATAGACACGGCTGGTATCCGCGAAACAAGCGATGCCATTGAACAGCTCGGCATTGAGCGAACTTTCCGGAAGATGGAACAGGCTTCTATTGTACTATGGGTCATTGACCTGACAAATGATGCACCGGAAATAGAACATCTTGCCGCACAGATCATTTGCAGGAAGGAGGGAAAAAAACTGATTTTGACACTCAATAAAGCCGATAAGCTGACTGATGAGGTGCGATCTCTAAAGACAGCATATTACAACCAGTTCAATGAGGATTGTATTGTGATCTCTGCTAAATCGGATACCGATGTTGCCGCACTTGAACGCAAATTGGTAGAAACGGCTAATATGCCGCAAATTGGTGAAAATGATGTAATCGTAACCAACCTGCGTCACTACGAAGCGCTCACCAAGGCATTATCAGCCATCGAACGGGTGATGAAAGGTTTAGATACGGGTGTTTCAGGCGATTTTCTTTCACAGGATATCAGGGAGTGTTTATTGTATTTGAACGAAATAACTGGTCGACAGATCAGTACGGAAGATGTGCTGGGAAATATTTTCAGTCGGTTCTGCATCGGAAAGTAATCTCCATAAACAAATAATCAATAAAAATATGAAACTATTGTAATACTCAACAGTGCAGTATTTTTACTACTATAAAAAATTATGAATATTTTGTTTTATTATTGTTTTTTTTATATGATTTTTGTATCATATTTGTATCGCATGATTATTTCAATCAGTTTTTGTATCTCAAACGACTGTTAAGAAATCATCATTTTAGATTATCATTGAATGCAAGAAAATCGTTGTTTTAGGTTATAGTAGAATTATATTGTATGTGATTGATATATTTTTAGGAAAATAGGTCGATATGAAATCCATAAAAACAATAAAAAAAATTTGCGAGTATTGCAAAAAGGAATTTGATGCCGGCAAAATAACAGTTCGATATTGTTCACATCAATGTAACAAAAAGGCACACAGAGAGGATAAACGTAATGAAGTTATCCGAATGACAGAAACATTGACCAAAAAGAAAAAGGTCAACCAAATTAACACAGCTTTAGCCGACCGGCCATATTTAAGTATAGCAGAAGCAGCATTGTTATTAGGAGTATGTAAACAAACAGTTTATAATTTGGCACTTGCAAAAAAGATAAAAGCAACGAGAGTAACTCGCAGATTAACATTTGTAACCAGAAAAAGTATTGATGAATTGATTGGGTCAAATACTCATTATGAAAAATTACCAACGCATAAGAAATATCAGCCAATTGAAGATTGGTATACGCTAAATGAAATAACCGAACGATATGGTATATTACGTCATCGGATCAGAAAGATTATAAATGCTGAAAATATAGATAACAGAAAAGATGGAACCCGTACATTAGTTGCTAAGTGCCAAATTGATAATTATTTCAAGAAAAAAGGTTTTGAACCGTCAGTTGTTAATCTTGCTGAGTGGTATTCTATTGCCGAAATAATACAAAAATATGGAATGACCGAGGCTGCTGTATATACATTTGTTTCACGTTACAAAATACCCAAAAAACAGCAAGGCGGACAACGATATTATTCGAAATACCACATTGATAAATTAAAAATGAAATGAGACCAAGATCAAAAACAGTAAAAGTTACATTACGGTTTAAAATGCTTAATACAGGAAAAGAAACTTTGTATCTCGATTATTATCCACCAATTAGAAATGACGAAACAGCATACAAGTATGGGTATTTGCCGAAAGATTTGAATGCTGATTTAAAAAGTATCAAGGAAATTGAAACACAAAGAGAATTTTTAACGCTTGACGAACTTCGTAGGTTAGTTGATACTCCATGTAATGATGATGTTTTGAAACGTGCAGCATTGTTTTCAGCACTTACCGGATTACGCCATTCAGATATAAAAAAAATGAAATGGGGTGAAATCACGGTTATCGATGGAAAATATACTTTACGATATACAATACAAAAAACGAGCAAGTATCAAGAATTGCCAATATCCGAACAGGCGGTATCTCTCTGCGGAGAAAGAAAATCTCCAAATTCATTGGTTTTCGAGGAGTTAATATACTCGGCATACGCAAATAAAGCATTGGCACAATGGATAGGTGTTGCAGGCATTACAAGAAATATTACATTCCATTGCTTCAGACATACTTTTGCAACGCTTCAATACGACAAAGATTATGGGAGAATCTATATCTGAAAAACAAGAAACATTGCTAAAATTGCCAGAAAGTGGAAAAACAGCGACATGGATAACAGGGGAAGGTGATGATAAAGTAACACATACTGCCACATTAGTAAAACTTCAAATTGAAGTCAATGGTGAAAACCAAACAGTAAGTGCAATAAGGGATGTACAGAAGGATCATTTTGGAACTGTGATAAAATATTGGATAAAAGGTATGGGATTGGTATTTTATGTGCAAGATACCAAGGTATCTCAGTACAATTCCAGTGTTGGATTAACGAAAATATCTTATAAAACTGTTCAATAAGTTGGATTTTTAAATTTCAAAAACATGGTAAGGAAAATACAAGTTTTTATTTGATTTTTGTGTAACAAATTCAAATATTTTTCGTATTTTCTTTATATAATTTTGTAAAATCATTAATTAGGAAATCATTATGAAATGGATGCTTGTTTGTTTATGTTCTGTGCTTTTTTTTGCATGTAATAGTGATGATGATACTGAAAAGCCAGATGAAAGCAATGTTAAACTTCTAAAGAAAATAAGTGACGAAGATGGTGCAATTACATTTAAGTATAACGATAAATCTCAGCTTGTGGAATATTCTGATAATGAATCAGAAGATTGGGGTTATATAATAACATTAACGTATGACGCTAAAAATGAATTGGTTTCAACGTTAACAAAATGGAAGATTTTTGAAATGCCTTTATCTATGACATATTCAAAATCTGGTAATACCATTACTTGCAGTGGACAGGAAAATGAAAAAGGCGAAATAAGGAATGTAACCTATATTGTGACAATTAATGAACAAGGGTTACCGTCTAAAATACAAGAGCCGTATCAGAGTAGCCGTACTTATGAATTTGATAATAATGGGAATCCCATTTCAGAAGATTGGCGAAACGATGGTAGTAGTATTTCAGGAACTTTATGGAAAGCTAAGTTCGACCAGAAGAAAGGTTTATTAAGTGCTTGTACAACACCTAAATGGTGGTGGTATCAGCATGGTATATGGTGGGAATATTTGAACAATAATCCTACTGAAATATCTTATACTAAAGGAGATGCATATAAATGGACTAATTCTTATACATATAATAATCAAGGCTATCCGTCTTCTGCTGTAATTGAAGAATTGGACACAATATTTGAATATTACAATTAATCATATCATTTATTGTAAATTAGAAGCATCTTGCGTTTCGTTGTAATATGAATATTTTTTAAATATTTGATATTTAAGAACATAATCATTATATTTAGGGTGTAATTAAAAACCAAGAAGATGAAAGGTGCATATAGAGACACATTAGGCTATACAATAAAGGCTTTCACGGAAGAAGATAAGAAGTTGTATTTTACTTGCTTAACAACAGAAGCCACAGGTCATGTGGGGCATATAGTTGACCTTCAGGAATATTCGCAGTATAGACAAGATATTTCAGAAACGGTAGAATATCTCAATGAAGTTAAAGATATATTGGTGGACCGCATGATTGATATTGCTACCAGTGGAAAATGGAAAAAGTGGACAGAAGAACAAGCTGAGGGTACAGCATTCAATTTTACTCTTGAAATGTTGAGTAATACAGGAGATAAGAAAGTAGATTTGTTATTTGCGCTTTATGAAAGAATATCAGTCATAATAGACGAATTGGAATAAATACAGATAAATTCTTAAAAACACTTCATATTTTCAATTCAAAGACGAAAGCAGGTATTTTATATCAAAACTGAATTTGAATTGAAATAACAAGTATTTTTGCAATCAAAATGAAATTTATTCCAAAGTGATTGATTCCTGATTAATTAACAGATAAAAAAATGCAATGAACTACATTTTTGTATCATATTTGTATCAGAAAAACGTATAGTTTTGATTTTCAGTATTAATTACTTTTTGCATCGAAAGTAATCTCCATAAACAAACAATCAATAAAAATCACTACTGACCGACAAAAAATAAAGGGGTTACTCCGTAAAGTTTCCCCCCATGTTGTATTTTTGCTGTGCAAACAAAAAAATATCAACATGAGCAAAGATACGGAAAAACATTTAGTCGGCCAGCCGATTTTCA
>JAVBSH010000128.1:0-108197 GCA_031547085.1 Bacteroidales bacterium | reverse complement strand
TAAGTTGTTTAAAAAGTGGAACGATGATCTTTGTTGATAAAACCCAAATTTTTTACACCCCACCTGCTGGGTCTCTAATAAGACCCGGTGGATTTTATCAGGTAGCCATCAGACCTACCGGGTCTTAGAGACCCAGCAGGTTAGTGTAATATAAAAATCATCATCAATGAACAAATATATTTTTTCTTTTCTCGTCTTTCTCGTTTCCTCCGGCGCTTTTGCCCAGGAACGAATCGGTTTGTCAGGCACATGGCGTTTTGCTATCGACCGTGATGCTGTGGGACAATCGCAGGGATGGTATAAGCAAACATTTATAGACCGGATACAACTTCCGGGATCAATGCCCGAAAACCTGAAAGGCGACAACATCACACTCAAAACCCACTGGGAAGGTAGCATCTACGACAGTTCGTTTTATTTTAATCCGCGGTTGGCAAAATATCGTACACCCGACAACCTGAAAATTCCATTTTGCCTGACACCAGACAAACACTACATCGGATGGGCATGGTATCAACGTGATGTGGAAGTTCCGGCTTCGTGGAAAGGCAAACGCATGGTTCTGCATCTTGAACGGCCGCATGTAGAAACAGTACTGTGGATCAATAATGACAAGGCCGGCAGTTTCATGAGTCACTGTGTACCGCACGAGTACGACATTACGCAATGGCTACGTCCGGGAAAGAATACCATTACTATTGCCATCGACAATACTACCAAGGAGATTAATGTGGGAAAGGATTCACACAGTATCACCGACCAGACGCAAGGAAACTGGAATGGCATCGTGGGCAATATGCATATCGAAGCGGGCGCTCGTCTTTGGTTGGACGATATACAGGTGTATCCTGACATGACTGCGAAAAAAGCCCGCGTAAAAATAACCGTGAATAGTTCGTTGAAGGGGATGCAGAAAGGTAACGTTGCGTTGTCCGCCGTTAGTTTCAACAGCGACAAGGAACATACCGTTCCCGGGATATCTGTTCCTTTCGTGATCAGTGGAACGCCAACCGTCATTGAAGCTGATTTGCCGATGGGTGAGGCTATGCTGACATGGGATGAGTTTATGCCGGCATTGTATCGGTTGAAAGCGATATTGACAAGCGGGAAAGAAAGCGAGATCCGCGAAGTACAATTCGGCATGCGCGAATTCACTCTCAAAGACAAATACTTTTATGTGAATGGACATAAGACCATGCTTCGTGGCACAGTAGAGAATTGTTGTTTTCCGCTTACCGGATATGCGCCGATGGATGTGGCGTCGTGGGAGCGGGTATACCGCATCTGCAAAGCCTACGGATTAAACCATATCCGTTTTCATTCGTTCTGTCCGCCCGAAGCCGCTTTTATTGCCGCCGACCTGGTGGGCATCTATCTGCAACCCGAAGGCCCAAGCTGGCCCAATCATGGTTCTGCACTCGGCCTGGGACGTCCGATTGATGAATACCTGATGACCGAGACACAACGTATGGCTAAATCATATGGTAATTATGCTTCGTTCTGCATGTTGGCATGTGGCAACGAACCGTCCGGACGCTGGGTACCGTGGGTAAGCAAATTTGTAGATTATTGGAAGACCACTGATACACGCCGTGTATACACCGGAGCATCGGTGGGCGGCAGTTGGGCATGGCAATCACACAATCAATACCATGTGAAAGCCGGCGCACGAGGATTGGGATGGGGCGAACGTCCCGAAACATTCTCTGACTATTCCCCGCGCATTGACACTGTACGGCAGCCGTATGTGTCGCATGAAACCGGTCAATGGTGCGCCTTCCCAAACTTCGAAGAAATCAAGAAATATACGGGGGTTAACAAAGCCAGGAATTTTGAATTGTTCCGCGAAGATCTTTCCGACCACGACATGACCCCGCTGGCACACGATTTCATGATGGCTTCAGGTAAGTTACAGGCGCTTTGCTACAAGCACGAAATCGAGAAAACACTCCGGACTCCCGGTTATGCAGGCTTTCAATTATTAAGTCTTAACGATTATTCGGGACAGGGTACGGCATTGGTAGGCGTTCTTGATGTCTTCTGGGATGAAAAAGGATACATTGACGCGCCGCGATTTCGCCGTTTCTGTTGCGAAACCGTACCGTTGATGCGTACTGCGAAGTTTACCTACCGTAACAACGAATCGCTTAATGCTGAGGTCGAAGTGGCACATTTCGGACAGGGACCGTTGCGTTCGGCACGTTTCGAATGGACGTTGAAGGATGTCTGGGGTAAAGTATATGCCAAAGGCGCTTTTGTACCCACGGATGTGCCTGTCGGTAACTGTTTCAAACTGGGTAGCATCAGCATTCCCTTGACCCGGATTGACAAAGCGATGAAGGTAAATCTTGAAATATCCGTTGCCGGGACATATTACATCAACGACTGGGATTTTTTTGTGTACCCCATGCAGGAGAAACCGCAATTGGCCAACATTCACGAAACGGATACACTCGATCATGCGGCACTGGAAGTATTGCGAAACGGCGGAAATGTGCTGTTGCTGGCATCAGGAAAGGTAGAATATGGCAAGGAGGTGGTTCAGCAACTGTTACCTTGTTTCTGGAACACCTCATGGTTTAAGATGCGGCCGCCACATACCACCGGAATATTAGTCAATCCGTATCATCCGATGTTTTCCAATTTTCCTACCGATGACCATAGCAACCTGCAATGGTGGGAACTGGTTCAGAATGCCCAGGTAATGCAGCTGACCGATTTCCCAAAAGGATTTCAACCGTTGATACAAAGTATCGATACCTGGTTCATCAACCGAAAGTTAGGAATGCTTTTCGAGGCTAAAACACTGAATGGAAAAATCGTTGTATGTAGCGCCGACCTGAAAAACAACTGGAAAGAACGTCCCGTAGCGCAACAGTTGTATACATCGGTTGTTCAATACATGCAATCAAATAAATTCAGGCCGCAATTTGCAGTAGATATTCAGAACATCCAAGATATCTACCGCAAAGCCGGTGAACGGGTGAAGACGTATACGAGCGATGCGCCGGATGAGTTAAAGCCTCACCCCCCGACCCCCTCTCCTTAAGAGAGGGGGAGTCGTGCTGCCGAAAAGTAGAGACCAGCCTCGACCTGCTGGGTCTCCAAGACCCGGTAGGTCTTGGAAAGTTTCAGGGTTTAACCAAGTAGTTCGGCGTAGTCTCCAGACTACGTCGCGCTAAAATCGAGGCTCCTGCCTCGAAAAGATAAAAGGAAGCAAGGCAGGAGCCTTGCTATTAGCACGGTGTAGCGAAGACGCTACATCAAACGATAAGTAATCTAAATATTCTAAAATATGACATTCAAACGATTCATGTGCAAAGCGCTGCATTCCCTCCCCACATGGGGGAGGGTCAGGGAGGGGCTTTTCTTTCGGGGAAGGGCCAAAGTAGGGCTTTTCCTATTGTTGCTCCTTCTTGGGACAAACATTTCGGCCACCCCACTTCCCAATTGGGCTAAGGCCGTAGGTGCACGTACCAAGCCTTCCAGCAAATTTAAAGCGAATGTTGCTAAATATGGTGCGGTAGGCGACGGGCAAATACTTTGCACGAAACAGATACAGGCGGCTATCGACGCTTGCGCGGATAAAGGCGGCGGACGTGTGGAATTCCCCAAAGGCGTATACCTTACTGGTGCATTATTTGTCAAAAGCAATGTGGAGTTGCATATTGGCAAGGAGGTGACGCTTCGGGCAGTAAACAACACAGATGACTTTCCCGACATGCCTACACGTGTGGCAGGTATCGAAATGGTCTGGCCGGCAGCGATTATTAATGTCGTTGGACAGAAAAATGTTGCCATTTCCGGGGAAGGAACCATTGATGGAGATGGTAAATACCTTTGGGATAAGTATTGGGAGATGCGTCGCGACTACGAAAAGCGCGGCCTGCGCTGGATTATTGACTACGATTGTAAACGTGTACGTTCGTTGCTTGTTTCGGATTCGGAAGATGTTACCGTCAGTGGTTTGACCTTTCTGCGTTCGGGTTTTTGGACGGTACAGGTGCTTTATTCCACACAGTGTACCGTCAGCGGAGTAACCATCCGCAACAATATGGGTGGACACGGGCCAAGCACTGACGGCATCGATATCGATTCATCCAACCGTATCCTTGTTGAGAAGTGCGACATCGACTGCAACGACGACAATATTTGCCTGAAAGCCGGACGCGACGCCGACGGCCTCCGGGTGAACCGTCCCACCGAGTATGTACTCATCCGTAACTGCACCACCCGTCGTGGCGCCGGATTGATGACGTGTGGCAGTGAAACGTCCGGCGACATCCGTTATATATATTGTACCGACAGTAAGGCCATCGGCACCAGCGCCGCACTGCGCATCAAGTCGGCCATGAACCGCGGCGGAACCGTAGAACACATCTATATGAACAAGGTGACGGCGGATAGCACCGGCTATATCCTCAATTGTGACATGAATTGGAACCCGTCGTACAGTTATTCGGAGTTGCCTGCGGAATACGAAGGAAAAGAACTGCCGCCACACTGGAAGGTGATGCTCACACAGGTGCCGTCAGAACAAGGTTTACCGACATTCAAAAATATTTTTGTTTCGAATATCAAAGGCAAGCATGTAAAAACTTTCATCAACTGCATTGGTACAGAAAGCTCCATCATCGACGGTGTGTCACTGAGCAACATAAAAGTGGAAGCCGGGAAAGCAGGTGCTGTAAAATACACCAATAATTTTACCGTGAATGATGTGCAACTGCAAACGACAGACAATTCGCAACTCATAGCAGAAAAGATGCCATGACCAGATTGATGCTGCCGTTCATTTTTATGTTCCTGGTTGGAAATGCTTTTGCACAGGACAAAAACCTGTTCATTCATGTTCTAGCAGGAAATAAAGATGCACCGAAAATCGTTGCCTGTGCGTTTCCCGAATTTGCTTTCCTGATGAATGGAATGACGGGAAATTTCAAGTTGGGAATTATTTCGGGCGGGCAGAGCACATGGTTGAATCATCCCGGGAACATCAAAACCAATAAGACTAAAGACGGCATCGATTTCGAAATCACCAATCAATGGTTGGCAAAGGGAAAATTCGTCATCCGTGCGCGTGTCTTATCGAATATTCGGATTCTATACCGGGGCGGTCATTCAGCGGAAGACGGTAAACTGGCACCGCCCGAAAACGAAAAACTCTACCCCGAACCCTGGATGTTCGGTACGATACCGGCATCGGCTTTTTTTGTACGTCATGCAGCCAACATACGTTTCCATAATGTACAAGTTGGCTTTATGGAGGCTGATGATCGCCCGGCTTTTGTACTGGACGATGCCCGGAATATCCGATTAACAGGTGTCGAGGTGCAAAAAACCGAAAAAGTACAATTGGTAGAAACCCGCAACGGATCAAGCTATCAAATAATTGAAAATTGAGAATTGAAAATGACTATATTGCGCAAAGCATTATAATGTCAGAATTAAAAGCGTCAAGATAAACGGGATTATATCAATCATGATGGCAAAAATATTTTCTATTTTCATGTTGTTGGGAATTTTGGTGACTTCTGCAATAGCCCAACGACAGATGGAAGCGCTCGACAGGGGACTGGTCGCTGTCCAAACCGGTAATGGCGTATACATTAGCTGGCGGCTACTTGGAACCGACGACCCGCAAACACAATTCAATATCTATCGCAACGGGAAAGAACTCGTTAACCCTAAACCTATTGCCGGCGCTACCAATCTGCTGGACACAAATGGCACGGTTGAGGGTAGCTACATTGTAAAAACAGTAGTGAAAGGGAAGGAAATAGAAACATCGAAAGCAGTGACGCCCTGGGCAACTCCATATAAGGTCATCCAGCTAAACCGTCCCGCACTGAAAACAGAAATAACGGAACGGGGACGGAAGATAGAGTATATTCCCAACGATTGCAGTGTTGGCGACCTGGACGGTGATGGCGAATATGAAATTGTTGTCAAATGGAATGCCCGTGCCAGGGATAATGCACACGACGGCTATACGGATAATGTGTATCTGGATGCGTATAAACTTGACGGTCGGCAGCTTTGGCGGATTGACCTCGGACGAAACATCCGTGCAGGAGCTCACTATACACAATTCATGGTATACGACCTCGATGGTGACGGCATTGCAAAGGTGGCTTGCAAAACAGCGCCGGGAACCATTGATGGCAAAGGGAAATATGTTATCATGGGTAATGACGACCCTTCAGCTGATTACCGCAACGAACGGGGCATTATCCTTGATGGGCCGGAATACCTGACGGTTTTCAATGGTACTACCGGAGCCGGGATACATACGATTGCTTATAATCCGCCGCGAGGTAATACTGTACGTGAAACATGGGGCGATAACCGCGGAAACCGTGCCGACCGCTATCTGGCCTGCATTGCTTACCTGGACGGGGTGCATCCCAGTCTGGTGATGTGCCGCGGCTACTATACCCGAGCTGTGCTGGCAGCCTACGATTTCCGAAATGGCAGGTTGGAAGAACGGTGGGTATATGATTCGGGAACAGGACATACGCCCGGAACAACGGCTTTCGGACAGGGTAACCATAACATAGCGGTTGGAGACCTGGACGGCGATGGGTTCGACGAGATCGTTTATGGAGGTGCGGCCATCGACCACAATGGCAAACTGATGTATACCACTGGCCTGGGGCATGGCGATGCAGGGCACCTGTCAGACCTTGACCCCGACCGTCCGGGACTGGAGTTCTTTGACGTACACGAACAAACACCCAACCGTGCAGGTGTAGAACTGCGTGATGCCGCTACGGGAGCATTGCTCTTTGGTCGTCCCACAACTTTCGACGTCGGGCGGGGATTGGCTGCCGATATCGACCCGCGTTACCGAGGCTTCGAGTTCTGGAGCTCGGCAAGCGACACGGTATACAACATCAAGGGACAACCGGTTTCGACACGCAAACCGTCTGTTAACTTCCGCATTTACTGGGATGGCGACTTGCAGGACGAGCTACTCGACGGCACGCGCATTGATAAGTGGAACGGCAACGGGGTCGACCGCCTGATTGATTTCACAAACTATGGAGGGATGTCTATCAACGGGGCCAAGAGAAATCCCTGTCTCAGTGCCGATATACTTGGTGATTGGCGGGAAGAGGTGATTCTTTACAACAGGGAAGATCCCAGTCAATTGTTGTTATTCACCACAACCGTCCCCACAGACCACCGTCTTTACACGCTGATGCACGACCCAGTGTACCGATTAAGTATTGCATGGCAGAATGTAGCATACAATCAGCCGCCACACCTTGGTTTTTACATTGGTGACGGACTGGAACAGGTACCACAACCAAAGATATATGTGATTAAAAAGCAATAACCTGCTGGGTCTGGAAGACCCGGTAGGTTTTGAGTTTCGGGTTTGAAGTTTCGAATCTGATCGGACATATTGCATGTAAAACGAAGTAAATATTTTGAAAATAATAAAGAACCATCATGAAAAGAACCATTACATTCATCATTGCAGCAATCTGCTGTATTCACACTACCCGTTCCCAGGAAATGATTCCCCTGTGGCCCGAAGGGAGAATGCCCAACAGTCGCGGCATCAAACTTACGGATAGCATTGCCCAGGAGCGGCTCTACCAGGTGGGTACTCCCCGGATGTACGCCTATCTTGCGCCAAAAGACAAAAACACCGGTGTAGCAGTACTGATTGTTCCCGGTGGCGGTTATGTGCGGTTGCCCGAATCGTATGGCAATAACCCCACAGCCAAGTTTTTCCAGCAACGAGGCATCAATGCCTTTATTGTAGTTCACCGGCTACCCACTTCACGCGATCTGGTTACTCGCCACATAGCGCCTTTACAGGATGCCCAACGTGCTATGCGTATCATCCGCGCCAATGCGGCAAGATGGGGCATCGACCCAACACGCATCGGTGTAAATGGCACATCGGCCGGTGCACATGTAGCTTCTTCATTAGCCACGCACCCCGAAGATGTATCGACCATTGGCGATGGACCGGATCAATATGGCTTCGCACCGGCTTTCATGATGCTGATTTCGGGTGTCATCTCATTCGACGATGCCATCGCTCATAAAGGCAGTAAACAAAACCTGTTGGGCAATAATCCCAGTGACGACCTTGTGAAAGCATGGTCGAACGAAACAAGGATAACATCCGCTACGCCTCCTGCTTTTTTAGTGCATGCCGACAATGACAATAGCGTACCACCACTCAATAGCGTGGTATTGTATCAAGCGCTAAAAAAGGCCGGTGTATCTTCGTCACTGCATATTTTCCCTTATGGGGCGCACGCTATCAGTGTGGGTAATAATCCTGGCTCCACGGAGATATGGCCTGCGTTGTGCATGGAGTGGCTGAAAGAAATGAAGTTTATTGATTAAGAATGGTATAGTATATGAAAAAAGCAGGTATCCTTTTTTGTTGTTTCGTTCTATTTCTTCAAACAGGTTTTTCGCAATCCAAAAACGACAAATGGTCGGTGCGTTTTGCCGATTCGGAGATGAAACGGTTTCCGGAAGCATGGCAACTCGACTATGGCACACGCTATGTATGGAGTTATCCACAAGGATTGGGATGTTGCGCCCTGCTCAAAATATGGCATGATACAGGCGACAACAAATATTATGATTATGTATTCCGTTGGGCCGACCACATGGTACAACCCGATGGCTCTATCCTTCATTACAAAACCACCGATTACAACATCGATTTCATCAATGCAGGAAAGATACTGTTTGAAATTTACGACTACTCCGGGCAACAGAAATTCCGGATAACCATGGATACCCTGCTGAGCCAGTTGGACAAACATCCGCAGACGACCGACAGCGTGTTCTGGCACAAGAAAATATATCCGCACCAGATTTGGTTGGATGGCATTTATATGGCCGGGCCTTATATGGCGCAATACGGCAAATTGTATCATCGTCCCGATTTAATAGACAAGGCAATTCATGAGGTATTGGTTACCTACAAACATACGGTCGACCCAAAAACAGGCCTATTATACCATGCATACGATGAAAGCCGCCAACAACAGTGGGCAAACAAAACCACCGGGCAATCGCCCAACTTTTGGGGACGCGCTATTGGCTGGTATTTCATGGCAATGGTCGACATCCTCGATTTTGTGCCCGAAAATCATCCGCATCGCAAGGATGTTATCGACATCATCAATAAACTGGCTTCGGTTTTGCCCAAATACCAGGATAAAACCGGCCTTTGGTATCAGGTGATCGACCAGGGGACACGCAAGGGCAACTATCTGGAAGCATCGGCATCGTCAATGTTCATGTATTCATACGCCAAGGCTGTCAACAAGGGATATCTCCCGAAGAAATACCGAAAAGTGGCCGAAAAAGCTTTCAATGGACTCACCACCAAATTGATCAAAGTAAATGAAGATGGAACGCTAAACCTCACACAATGCTGCTCGGTGGGAGGCTTGGGCGGAAAACCATACCGCGACGGCAGTTTCGAATATTACATCAGCGAAAAGATCCGCGATAACGATACAAAAGCTACGGGGCCATTCATCATGGGATGCTTGGAATTGGGTAAATGACCGGTTAATTTCTGAAATATCAGATTAAAGTATAAAATGCAAGTATAAAACAGTTGCTTCTGTTTTATTAAAGTTATGTTTTATATTTGTCGACATTTCTTATATGTCATTCTATGAAAAACAAAAAGCAAAAGCAAAAATGGTATGGTGAGGTTAAGGTTTGGCTACCGAATCTTTATTATATCGGCACTTTGGTGTCTTTATGTTTTATCCTGGCACAGGTCTTTTATGCAAGACGTTCAATAATCGAATCGAGCGAGTGGGAAAAAGCAAAAATGACGATTGAAAATATCGAGCGGTTTAAGCTTGAATTGAATAAATCTCCGTTATCAGCCATTGATGTCTTAGCGCATGGGGACAAGATATCCCCTGATTTTTCAATACCCAAAGGATGGGGTTCTCCTCAAGCAGATACCTTATTTTCGATCTTCAAGTCCCTGTTTGAAGATGGCATTAAAGACAAAAAAGAAGTCAGAAAAAAGGTTAGAGAAGAAATTGAACGAATGATAGATGTGATGAATACCTTTGCTTACCCGATCATTATGGGGTATGCAAGCGAAATGGGGTCATTTCAAAACGCAGCAGGACAGTATCATGCATGCGGAGCCTTCATCATGCCTACCGCTTTCAAGACATATCAGCATATTGGTCTCCATGCTAAACTTTTATATAGACTGTGGAGGATCAGGATTGAGTTAGTACTTATCAATAGCAGGTTGGAGAATCCTCAAGAAGAGATTTTCAAACTTATAGAAGAAACTGAATTAGACAATATGCTTTGTTTTGAAGGAACCGAAGTTACAGAAGCATCACTTAAAAAGTATAGTAAAAAGTTAGACGGAGAGTTGGAAAAGATGCAAAAGGAAATAGAAGATTTCAGGAAACTCGGTTTGGAATAATCGAGGAAAATCGCTGTCCATTTCTATCTTTTCAATTCATCAGGAAATGTCGTTTAGAATTTTGCCTAACCCTGTTAGGTTGCAAAGCTGCTGACAGGGTTGATTAAGTGACCGAGATTACATCATAGAGTAAAAACATGCATAAAACGCCGTCCGCAACTGCGGAGGATATATTGTCGCGGTTTTAATATACTCCGCAAGTCCGGAGAGTATCGTCGCCGTGGTTTTGGGATGCTCCGTAAATCCGGAGGGTAAGGTCGTCGTAGTTTTAGTATGTTCCGCATATCCGGAGGGTATAGTTGTCATTGTTTTAGTGTGCTCCGTAAGTCCGGAAGGTACTGTCGTCATGGTTTTGCTATCATCCCAAAAAAAATATTGAACAAAAATCTATCATCCATACAACATTTGTAAAAATAAATTATCTTTATGCATTATTTAACCTTTAAAAACACAATAAATGAAAACTAAAATCGTAAAATTCTCGCCTCACAACCTGCGGAACAAGGAACATATGCAATTTATCAGGCTCATACTGGAAGCGCTCCTGAAACATGACCCTGACAACCTGAACATCCGTGCATTGTATGATGACCTGGCACAGCTGATGCAGGAGGAGGAAACAGCATTGTCGGTGGAGTTAGGTAGCTCTATAACCGCACAAAGGGATGCGGCCGATTATTATCGCGACCGGATGCACAGCCAACTTTACCATTATGTGAAATCATTCCTTTTCGATGAAGAGGAAGCTGCCGATTTTGAAGCTGCAAAACGTGTCATGCGCATCATCCGGCAAGTGGGTAACCCTTGGAAGTTGGCTGACCAGGCCGAAACATCCATGATCATACAGTTAGGAAACGAATTGAAACCCTACCAGGCCGATATTGACCAGATTGGAGCGCAAGGACGGTTAGACAAGTTGCTGAGCGCCAATCAACGGTTTGCAGAAGTTGACAAACTTTGCCGCGACGATAAAACTAATCGTCCGTCGGGCAATGTAAAAGTCGTCCGTTTAAAAGTCGATCCCGCTTTTACCTCCATTAAGGACGCCATCAATGCCGATATCGACCGTTATAAGGACAACCGGTTCGACACAGTGGTAACCGATCTCAATGCCATCATCAAGGATTACAGCACCCTTTTGGCGCAACGCAAAGGAGGTGCAAAAAAAGACGAACCAAAAGAATAACATCCGGGTACAAAGAGATGTCTCCATGCACATACTCGTACTAATGTCGTGTCAACGATATGATGTCGGTTTGACGAGGCTGTTCAAAAAGTCTGTTTTTGAACAGCCTCAACGTGCACAACTTAGCAAACTTAGCGCTAGCGATTTCACGAACGATAGTGAGTAACCGATCTCGACGGAGGTAAAACTTGCCCGCGTAAAGTATAAAAGTAAGGCTCCTGCTTTACATGGTAGAAAGCAAGAGCCTATCCGGCTATACCAGCTAAAAAACCACTTTCACACCTGTATAAGTCAACCTAATACTTCATATCAAAATAGACTCAATGAAACAATGGCTTTATTGTAGCGCACTGGTTCTCTTTGCTGCTTGTAACACAAAAGAACCTGTAAAAATAGACCGCCAGGCGCTGGTTAACCGGAACAGCCCGGTAATAAACCAATTTGATGAATTATCGTCGCTATCGGTAGGCAACGGCGAATTTGCCTATACGGTGGATGCTACGGGATTGCAGACATTTCCCGAGTTATACAGCGCAGGAGTTCCGTTAGGTACCCAGTCGCAATGGGGATGGCATAAATTCACCAACCCGGAGAACTACGAATTCGAGGAAACCCTGAAAAATTACAACTTCCGTGGGTGGGAAGAGCCTTATGCAGTGCAGTTCAATGAACCCGGACGACCGAAGGAGGCTGCTGACTGGTACCGTGCTAATCCGCACCGCCTGCACCTTGGCATCATCGGCCTGGAACTGACGCATACCGATGGCAGCAAGGTGAATGCCGATGAGTTGAAAAGCATCCGGCAGGAACTAAAATTATGGGACGGCACGATAGAAAGTCATTTCGAATTGGATAACATTTCCGTGGATGTACAAACAGTCTGCCATCCGCAGAAAGACGCCATGGCAGCACACATCAGATCGGCATTAATCAAGGACGGCCGCCTGAAACTGAATTTTCGCTTCCCCTACCCCACCGGCAAACATACCGATGATGCCTGCGATTGGGACAACCCCGAAAAACATTCCTCCACAATCGTGAACCGGACGGAACAGGGTATCACCTTCGAACGACAATTAGACAATACAACGTATCATGTAACCGTGAATTGGACAGGTAAAGCCACAATCGCCGAAAAGGCAAAACATCACTTTGTACTCTCGCCCGAAAGCGATGATTTTTCCGTGGTTTGTTTCTTTACAGAGAAACCGACTTCCGATCCGCTCCCTTCATTCAATCATGCATTAGTGGCATCGTCCGCGTATTGGCAAAGCTTCTGGCAACGGGGCGGGGCAATTGATTTCTCGGCTTGCAAGGCAAAGGAAGCCTCTGAATTGGAACGCCGCGTGGTATTGTCGCAATACCTCATGGCCATACAGTGTGCCGGATCGATGCCTCCACAGGAAACAGGGCTCACCTACAACAGTTGGTTTGGCAAGTTCCACCTGGAAATGCATTGGTGGCATGCTGTTCATTTTGCGCTATGGAACCGCACCGACCTGCTCGAACGCAGCATGGACTGGTACAACACGGCCTATCCCATCGCCAAATCCATCGCCGAAAGGCAAGGCTTTAAGGGTATACGATGGATGAAGATGACTGACCCGTCGGCATTGGAAGCGCCTTCAGGCGTTGGTTCGTTCCTCATCTGGCAGCAACCGCATTTTATCTACATGGCCGAACTTATCTACCGTAACAATCCCACACCGGAAGTACTTAACAAATACAAACGACTGGTAGATGAAACAGCCGGGTTTATGGCTTCATTTGCCACGTATGACGAACAAGGCGACCGTTATGTACTGAAAGGTATCATCCCGGCGCAGGAAACATTACGCCCAGCTGAAACAACCAACCCTCCATTCGAACTTTCATACTGGCATTATGCGTTGGGAGTGGCGCAGCAATGGCGCGAACGTACCGGGCAGAATCGGAATCCGCAATGGGATGAGGTGATCAATAAACTGTCTCCGTTGGCCGAAAAGGACGGTTTGTACCTGGCTGCCGAAACAGCCCCGGAAACGTACAGCGATGTACGTTTCACATCCGACCACCCGGCCGTACTGGGTGCCCTGGGCATCTTCCCGCAAAGCAGGCTGATGCGTGCCGAAGTAATGCAAAATACGCTCCATTGGATATGGGATCGTTGGAACTGGGACCACACATGGGGTTGGGATTACCCGATGACTGCCATGAGTGCGGCCCGACTCGGCGAACCCGAAAAAGCGGTTGGCGCTCTGCTGATGGACAAACGGACCAATACCTATTTAGTGAACGGACATAATTACCAGGATGCCCGCCTGCGTATCTACCTTCCCGGCAACGGCGGCTTGCTTACCACCGTGGCGATGATGTGCGCCGGTTGGGACGGTTGCGAAACCGACACTCCCGGTTTTCCGAAGGACGGTAATTGGGATGTACACTGGGAAGGTTTGGCCAGAATGCCGTAATAAATAATTGATAATTGATAATTGACAATTGACGCAAAGCGCAGTAAATCAGAATTGAACAACAATATCAAAACGTCAATTATTTACTCGATAGTATTTACCATGC
Organism: Bacteroidales bacterium; assembly: GCA_031547085.1. Classification (GTDB taxonomy): domain Bacteria; phylum Bacteroidota; class Bacteroidia; order Bacteroidales; family UBA4181; genus JAIRLS01. The sequence continues at coordinate 93,999 of JAVBSH010000128.1, read as the reverse complement.
AGTGTAGTTGATGGCAGCTGTTGTTGAAAAAACGCCATCACAACGCTGTATATATTGATGAATATCGTACCTTTGCATGATATTAAATCAATCATCAATGAAACGTTTAGTTTGGATAATCATAGCAGTGTTTGCATTGCAAGCATGTAAAGAACACACAGGATATACTATTAAGGGCGATTTGGCGGATGCTGACGGACAAAAAGTGGTACTGAAAAAAGTAACCATCGACATGGAACCGGTGGGTATTGATAGCTGTGTGGTTAAAAACGGGAAATTCGAGATGAAAGGTACCGTGGAATATCCCGAATACAGCCTATTGTATGTAGGGAAAAATGGCCCGGCACAGTTTTTTGTCGAAAATTCAGTCATCGACGTTGTCTTCGACCTGAAAAATATGCAGGATTCGAAAATAACAGGATCGAAAGAAAACGATTTATTTGACGAGTTCAATAACGGCATGGCTGAATTCGAGAAAAGCATCAAAAAGGTGAACGACGACTACATGTCGCTTAAACTTTCCGGCGAAACGGACGCTGAAAAAGAAAAAGGTTATCTGGCCCAGATGGACGAGATCAGGCAACAACGGATCGACTATATGATGAAATTTACAACGGATCATCCCAATTCGATGGTTACAGCCCTGGTGGTGGACAAAACCCTTTCGTATTATATCACAGCCGACCAGATGGAAACTTATGCCAATGGTTTCGACGAGGTAAACAGCAAGTCGCCGTGGGTACAAAGCATCAAGGAAAAAGCGGGCGCTGCCAAGCGTCTGGCTGAGGGGCAACCGGCGCCCGATATCAAATTGCCGGCACCCAATGGTGATGTAATTGCTCTTTCGGATTATACTGGTAAAGACAAATATGTGCTGATCGACTTCTGGGCATCGTGGTGCAGACCGTGCCGGATGGCAAATCCGCATGTGGTGAAGCTATACAACAAGTATAAGGATAAAGGTTTTGAAATAGTCGGTATTTCACTGGACAGGGATAAAGGGGAATGGGTGCAGGCAATTGAAGCCGACGGGCTGACCTGGCCGCAAATGTCGGACCTAAAATTCTGGCAAAGCGCCGCTGCAAAGCTTTATTCGGTCAATTCGATCCCATACACCGTTCTACTGGACAAGGAAGGTAAAATCCTTGCCAAAGGACTTCAACCCAACGACCTGGAAAAGAAATTGGCAGAACTGTTGGAAACTAATGACAAAGACAAGTAAACACTCATCATTCATAACTCCTAATTCATAATTTACGACGCATGCTGATCAAGACTTTCGGAAGCGCTGTATACGGCATTAAGGCGACTACCATCACTATTGAGGTGAGCGCCAGCCAGGGAATTAATTTCTTCATGGTGGGCTTGCCCGATAATGCTGTGAAAGAAAGCCAGCAGCGCATCGAATCGGCTTTGCAGACTTATGGTTATCGCATGCCGGGCAAGAAGGTGGTGATCAACATGGCGCCCGCCGACATCCGTAAGGAAGGTTCGGCTTACGACCTACCGCTAGCCATCGGTATACTGGCGGCATCGGAACAGATGAAAAGCACTGGACTGGAACAGTGTATCATTATGGGTGAACTTTCGCTCGATGGAACCATCCAACCCGTTAAAGGAGCATTGCCTATTGCCATACAGGCCAAAAGTGAAGGTTTTACCACCTGCATTTTCCCAAAACAAAATGCACGCGAAGCCGCCGTGGTTGACGGGATAAGTGTCTATGGTGCAAACAACATCAAGGAAGTGATTGACTTTTTCGATGGGAAAGAAGGCTTGGAGCGTGTTATCGTCGACCTTGATGCGGAATTTCTTCACAAAAACAATTACGAATCCGATTTTTCGGATGTGAAAGGTCAAGAAAACGTAAAACGCGCCATGGAAATAGCTGCCGCCGGTGGACACAACATCATTCTCATCGGACCGCCGGGTTCAGGAAAAACCATGTTATCCAAACGGCTTCCCGGTATCTTGCCGCCACTGACACTCGAAGAAGCACTGGAAACCACCAAGATTCATTCGGTAGCCGGAAAAACAGGAAAGGATGCAGCGTTGGTCACTCGCCGGCCTTTCCGTTCGCCGCATCATACCATCAGCGATGTAGCCCTGGTGGGCGGAGGGTCGTTCCCTCAGCCCGGCGAAATATCGCTGGCACACAACGGCGTATTGTTCCTCGATGAATTGCCCGAATTTAAGCGGACAGTGCTCGAAGTGATGCGCCAGCCGCTCGAGGATCGTGTGATCACCATCTCACGCGCCAGGTTTGCCGTTGAATATCCGGCCAGTTTCATGCTGGTGGCTTCCATGAACCCTTGTCCGTGCGGTTTCTACAACCATCCTGAAAAGAAATGCATGTGTGCACCGGGGTTTGTACAAAAATACCTGAGCCGGATTTCCGGCCCGTTGCTCGACCGCATCGACATACATATCGAGGTGGTTCCCGTGCCGTTCGAAAAATTGTCCGAACTACGGGTGTCGGAACCGAGCCATATCATCCGCGAAAGGGTAATCGCAGCCCGTAACATACAGAAAGAACGTTACGCCGAGCACCCGGGATTTCATTGCAACGCGCAGATGAATTCGAAAATGTTGCGGCGATATTGTAACATTGATACAGCCGGCCAGAGCATCATGAAAACGGCCATGCAAAAGCTCGGCTTGTCGGCACGGGCTTACGACCGCATCCTCAAAGTATCGCGCACTATTGCCGATCTGGAGGCATCGCCCGTTATACAAGTGCATCATTTGGCAGAGGCAATCCAATACCGCAGTCTCGACAGGGAAGGTTGGGGCGCTTGACAGAACAGGCCGGTTACCGGCAGTAATTTTAGAATACGGAATGAACAACCGCAGGCACGAATATTCGTTTGGTTCCCGCTTGAAACATCTTCAGCGGAAGTTGCATATGTCCGATTGGTCAGTGCGGCTTTTGGTAACCTTTGTGTGCCTGTTACTGGTTGCCAAACTCATCGAAATCAATGTCCTATTTCCCAGGTTCGATGACAAACATGCCCGGAAAATACAAAATATCTTTATAGAAAAGGAGCAAAGGCTACACCAGTATATGAACTCGGTGGAACTTTGTACCGCCGAAACTCCGTACAATCCGTGTTTCATACAGTTTCATACAAAATATGAGAAGGAGTTGAAAAAGCACGGTTTGTATGTATTTGCATACCAAGGCGACTCGTTGATATATTGGTCGACCAAAGATGTTGTCGCACCGGAATCATATGCTCCATCGGAGTTCAACAAACCCTACATCAGTTTGGGAAATGGCCGGTATGCCTCATTTGTGCAACACCGGGGTGATTTTCACATCATTGGGCTTGTCCTGATCAAAAACGTTTATACTTACGAAAACAAATACCTAAAAACCTCGTTCCAGAAGGATTACAGGTTGCCTGACAATACCAAGATATCCCCGGAACAGTCCCCCGGTAGTCATCCGATTACCGACAACCAGAGAAAATTCGTCTGGTCGTTGATTTTCGACAGCACATGCCATTATCAATGGCAAACGTATGTCCCCGCATTGATATACCTGTTGGCTGTCTTTGTGTTTTTCTTGTTGCTGGACAGCATTTTCGTCACATTGCGCAGTTCAGCATCGAAAAACCTGTACTTCCTGCTACTTGCTTTGCTATTGTTGGGCGTGCGTTACCTGATGCAACGCTGGCAAATTCCCGGAGTATTCTATCAACTGGAAATATTTAGTCCCTACCATTTTGGGGCGACATGGTTTCCTTCCCTCGGCCAACTTGGATTATGGAGCATATTCATTGCCTTTTTTGTACTTGAAATATACCGGTATCTGCGGTTTCCGCTCTTTTACGAACATCGCTGGAAGTATTTTGCTTATGCAGGGGTATCCCTGGCTGTTGTCATCGTCGGTTTTTTTGCCATCAATCAGTTGCTGCGGACGCTGGTGATTGATTCATCCGGTATATTCGAAGATCCTAACCGGGCATTATTATTGAATTGGTTCAGTTTCTTCGGTTATGTAATCATCATGTTTTTCATGGCTTCCTTTTGCCTGCTCCTCGATAAAACAGTGATGCTCTGCAAGCAGGAAATGACTTTTTCCCAATTCCTCATCTCTTACGTTCTCATTTTATCGTTGGTGGTGATCGGATGGAGTTTGGCCGGATTATATGTCAGCCTGCTTACAATGTTGTTTCTGTCCGTTATGATCTATTTCGTCGGGATTGTCCGGCTAAAGAAACCTATCAAGCTCAAATATTCACACTACATTTTGGTTGTTTTTGTGTTGTCTTTGTTTACATCCCTGAAAGTTAACCAATACAGCAGTTTGAAGTATGAAGATCAGAAAAAAGTAATCGTGACCGCTCTGTCATCACAACGCGACCTGGCAGCCGAATCGTTATTCAAGGAGGTTACTGAAAGAATCATTGCTGACACCACTACCTTGGTCGATCTGGTATATGAAGCTCGCCTCCAAGGCTCAACTGATGAGGTTGTCGATTACCTGAAAAGGCAACAACTCTATTCATCATATTGGAATCGTTATATTATCTCTCAATGTATTGTGAGTTCTGATAACGATATACTGACCTTTCAGGATACGAAACGGAAGGTTAATTGTATCAATTATTTTAACCAACTGACCCGCAGTAAAGGCACCAAGGTGTCGCGTTCACAATTTTGGTATATCGATAGAACGGGTGAAGGTGATGTATCTTCATATCTTGGCTGGTTTCGGAAGGAAAAGGGAGACGAGCCGCCTCTTCAACTATTTATTGAACTACGTCTAAGTGGAGTATCGGATGAAGTGGGCTATCCCGAACTGCTGCTTGACAGCCGGACAAGCGGAAGTGATAACCTGAAGGGTTATTCGTATGCAAAGTATCGTAATAACAATAGAATAGAACAATATGGGGATTACAGATACAATCTGAAAGGCGATATTTTCCAAATCAATCAAGATATTTTTCAAATTGATCAAAATGTATACCATACGGTATTGTTCGATGGAATGGAACACCTGATATACAGGCCGGACAAGAATAACATGATCGTATTGAGCACCTACTCGCCTAAACCAAGTGACCTGATCATTAATTTTTCCTACATTTTTATCTTTTTCTTCCTGGTGGTTTCCATCGGATTGTTAATATTTTATCTTCCTCTTATTAGAAGGGGATTTCAATGGAATTTCCGGAACAAAATACAATATTCCATGATCGCGATCATACTGGTTTCATTCGCGATCGTCGGCGTAGGGACAGTATTCTATATCAACCGGCAGTACCAGAATAAAAATAACGACATCATCAATGAAAAAATGCACGGCATTCATGCCGAATTGTTGTATGCAATAATCTTCGAGAGAAGCATGGACAATAAGTGGGAAGAAGATGATAAATTTCTGTATGATTGGATGACCTACTTCCGGAAAAGGTTTTTCATTGATGTTAACCTTTTTAATGTAGATGGACAATTGATTGCCACTTCGCTCCCGGACATATTTGATAAAGGTTTGGTAGGAAGACAGATCAATCCCGATGCATACATCCAACTGGCTTATGGGCAGCGTGCGTCCATTCTCGAACGTGAAGAAATAGGCGGGCTACATTATATATCGGCATACGAGCCGTTTGTGGATAATGAGAACAAGGTAATCGCGTTCCTGAACCTGCCGTATTTCACGCAACAGGATGCCCTGACCGAAGAAATCTATAACGTTATCATGGCCATGACCAATTTCTACATGGTCATCATCCTGCTTACTGTGATTGTGTCGGTAATGATGAGTAACCAGATTTCCCAGCCATTGATCATGTTGCAGGAAAAATTCCGGAGTATCAAGCTGGGTGAGAAAAACGAACCGATCCGTTACGAAGGCCACGACGAAGTGGGAGGATTGGTGAAAGAATATAATCGAGCCATCGAGGAGCTTTCACGAAGCGCCGTCAGGTTGGCACGTTCTGAACGGGAATCGGCCTGGCGCGAAATGGCCAAGCAGATCGCTCATGAAATCAACAACCCGCTGACACCCATGAAACTAAGCATCCAGCATCTCAAACGGGCTTACGACAACCGTTCTGAACGGTTTGACGATTATATGGAGAAGATATCACGTTCGCTGGTGGAACAGATCGACACCCTGTCGTCCATAGCCACAGAGTTCTCGAACTTTGCCAAGATGCCGGCGCCGCAAAACGAACAAATCGACATCATTGCCAAAATCAACAATGTGGTTCCCCTGTTCGCCATCGACGAGAACAAACGGGCTTTCCACGCCGATTTCCACGGGCTGGAACGCGCCATGATCTATGCCGACAAAGAACAGATATCGCGTGTATTCATTAACCTGTTCAAGAATGCACTTCAAGCAATCCCAAAAGACCGCCAAGCTGAGATACTCATTGACGTCCTGAGAATTAACCAGATTATCTGGATCCGCATTAAGGACAATGGTTTGGGAATCCCTGAAGAAATGCAGGAAAAAATTTTCCGTCCGAACTTTACCACCAAGTCAAGCGGTATGGGGGTGGGATTATCCATTGTACGCAACATCATCGAAAGCGCCGGCGGAAATATTAATTTCAAGACCCGCCCGAATGAGGGTACTACGTTTATCATCAGTTTGCCGTCGGCAGAATAATTCAAACAGGTACAATTTTTGATGTCGGTAGCCGGATATAATTGTCAGTGACAGATTGGAAAAAGGTATTGAAATAGAACATTTTGCATGATGATGTGTTTCTATATCATGATACAAGACATTGTCATATATATCATTGGCATGTTGATTGTAGCCTGGTTATGCTACAAGCTGTATCGTTTTGTGTTTGTTAAAAAGGGACAAGTAAATAAATGTGCCGGTTGCCCGGGATGCGACCTGAAAAACCTGTTGGAAAAATCCTCATCATCGGAAGAATGCCGCTTTTGTTAGTTGCCGTTGTGTAACTTGTAACCTGTCACTCGTAACTTTTACTTCTCTACCACCTGTATTTCGAACAGTTTCGGCCAGTTTTTCCCTGTAACATATATCTTTCCTGTTTTCTCGTCATAGGCAATGCCATTCAGCACATTGGTATCGTTATCCCTGTCGCTTTGTTTCAGCAATCCCTCCATATTGATACATCCCAGTACAACACCTGTGGCCGGATCGATGCGCAGGATGTCGTCTGTTTGGTAAACATTGGCCCACAACTCCCCGTTGATATATTCCAACTCGTTCAATTCCCTCACCAATCCTTTGTTGTCGCACACTTCCAACCGGCGTACTTCCGTGAGATATTCCTTATCCAGGGAATAAAGGGTTGCCGAGCCGTCGGTCATCAGCAGGTGCGTGCCATCGAAAACCAATCCCCAGCCTTCGCGCATCGAGTAATTGATCTTATCCAGCACCTTGAAATCATCTTTCCGGTATATAAAGGCCACCTGATTTTGCCAAGTTAATTGGATCAATTTATTATCCACCAATGCCAGCCCTTCACCAAACATATCGCCCGGCATATTGGTCACTTGAATAGGTTCGCCTGTCTGGATATTGACCTTACGTAGCGATGATTCGCCTTTCAGGCCAGTACTTTCGTACAGGAAACCATTATCGAAAACCAATCCCTGGGTATAGGCTTTCCTGTCGTGCGGATAGGTCTGCACCACTTTATATGTGTATTGTTTAGGCGCCTTGTCAGCCAACAAAACGACACTTGTCGACACCATGTCATGCTGTCCCGAAACATAATATGCCACAGCCTCAATACGGTGTGTACCCGTAGTTTGCCCCGATGTGTTCCAAGTAACATCCCCACCCTTGGTCGTTTTCAACCATCTGCCGCCAATGAACCAGCGGAGCGAATCTATGGGGTCGGAAGTATCTTTTACTTGGACAGACAAAATAATGGCGGAGCCCAGTGCCTGCTTTTCATTATTTCTTGGCGACGAAATGGCAATCCGTGCCCTCTGTTGACGCGGGCGTTGCTGTTCCGTCGTATTTTTCGATTTCGACTCCCTATTACTCCGGTTGCACGACGAACAGGTGGTAAACAGGGAAACACACAAGCAGAGTGTCAAAAAAACAAGTTTCATTTGAAATTGAGTTACAAGTTACAAGTTACAAGTTACAAGTTACGCGGACTCGTAACTTGTAACTTTGTAACTCGTAATTATTATCTTTTAAACCATTTCCATTTTTTTTGTGGCGTTTCTTCAAGGAAGGGTTCGTTGTTGATGATCTGCCATGCCTTTCCCCATTCCACGAATCCACCAAGATTACGGTCATCGATGAAAATGTCGGCATGTATTTTCCGGCTCATCTGGCTTTCATCCATCACTTCCTCGGGATAGCTCCGGTTGACGGCATAAAACTCGACACCGTTCTTGCGACAGAATTCTACCGCTTCCTCCAATGCCTGCCCCGAACGGTACGTCCACAATATCAGACGATGTCCGTCCTTTTGCAAGGCTTTAAGCGTCATGAACGCAAAACGTTTCTCCTTGCCGATGCCCGGATACCGGTCTTCAACAATTGTCCCGTCAAAGTCTACCGCTATAACCACTTTTTTATTCTTAAAACGAATTTGACAACCGCCAAACGATCATCGAATTCCATCGCAAAAGTAGTAATATTCATCCAACTGAACAAAGCTTTCTGTCAAAACAGGCACTTCCCTTTTGATCGTTCGACAATCTTCACTCAGGGACATGTAAAATAAAAAAATTGTTGCGTATTGTTTTAGTATCTTTGTGTCAACCTGTTAGCCACAATGACACAAAATAGAAATTCAAAACCGATCTCACGATCATTTATTTTTTTCAAAGAAATGACAAAATATTTAAAATAATTTTATAACTTTGAAACATTCCTATTCCACTAAAATCTTTCGTCATGAGTACACATGTTCTTCCTTTCATTGTGATGACCAGACTTTTTAAAACAACAAAAAAAGCCATCTTTCCTGTAATCGTGTTGTCATTTTGTGCATTTTCGCTCTTTGCGCAGGAAAATGCCGATGTTCTCAATGGGAATGACAACGCTGCTCCTTCCGAAAAGATAATAACGGCACCAGGTTTGAAAGTGCCGATATCCTCTGTATCCCAACTGTTAGGGGGAAGAGTTGCAGGAATAATTTCGATGCAAGCTGCTAACAAAACTAAACCTGACGGCACAGAGGTTTATATCAACTGTAGTTGTTCATCATCAGCATTATTATCATCAGCATTGGTACTGATTGATGGGGTTGAAGGCGCTATTGATCATGTACGTCCTGAAGATGTCGAAAGTTTTTCAATACTCAAAGATGCTTCGGCAACGGCAATGTACGGGGAACGCGGTGCTAACGGGGTTGTTCTTATTACCACTAAAAATGGCGGCAAAATCTCGGTTGAATCCGAAACAGATACAGCCACAACCGAAATGGAAAGCCTAGCAGCGCCAGATTTAGACACTACGCAATTGGAAAATGAAACTGTTTCTGCTATCAAAACCGATATTGACCCTACCGAAACGGATGATTCTTTCCCCGACCTGAAGATATACCCCAATCCTTTCTCCGGAACATTGCAGCTCACAGGTGCTGAAAACTGTATACTGAGGGTGCTTTCCGAAGACGGTGTTGTTGTACACACTCAAAAACTCGTTAACCCGATCGAAACCATTCCTTTGGAACATTTGCGTGCAGGTGTATATTTCTTTAGCGTAAATAATGGCAAACAGACAAAAATGGTAAAAGGCATAAAAAGTAAATAACAGTTTTCGAAACATTCATTATCCACCAAAATATTGAATCATGAGTACACAATTCTTTTCTTTCGTTGTTGCAACCGCGCTTTTTAAGAGATTGGAAACAATCATCATTCCTGTAATCGTGCTATCATTTTGTGCATTTTCACTTCTTGCGCAGGAAAATGCCACTGTTGTTGATGAAAATAGCAACAGTGTTTCCCCCGGCCAAGCAATAAAGGCACCTGTTTTGGAAGTGCCGACATCCAATTTAACCCAAACGTTTTGGGGGAGAGTCCCGGGAATAAGCTCGTCCCGGCCCGTTGATCAAACTACAACCGACGGAACACAGATTTTTCTCACTAGTACTCATGAAACTTCAACCGTTCAACCGCTGATCCTGATTGATGGGATGGAAAGTTCTTCAGACGATTTAACGCGTTTGCAAGTCGAGGACATCAAAAGTTTTTCAATATTTAAAGAAGCCTCAGCATTGGCAATATTTGGGGAACGCGGCGCAGCAGGCGGAGTAATTAGCATTGTCACAAAATCAGGCGGCAAATACTCTGTTAAATCCGAAACAAATACAGTCACGACCGAAACAGAATATCCATCAGAGTCAGATTTGGTGACTACACAACCGGAAAACGAAGATGCCCCTGCTATCGAAACTGATGTTGACCTCGCTGAAACGGAAGATCCTTTCCCCGGCCTGAAAATCTACCCCAATCCTTTCGCCGGAACGTTGCAGCTCACAGGTGCTGAAAATTGCATACTGAGAGTGCTTTCCGAAGACGGCGTTATTGTACACACCAAAAAAATCGTTAACCCGATTGAAACCATTCCTTTGGAACATTTGCGTGCAGGTGTATATTTCTTTAGCGTAAATAATGGCAAACAGACAAAAATGGTAAAAGGAGTGAAGAATAAATGACAGTTTGAGCTTCCAGATACTTTTTAATGCAGATTCATCTCGAGTTTTCCACAGTAAAGTACAATATTTTCTTTTGGCTGAGCCGGATTTCAATATTTAGCGTCTTCCTCTGGCTGATTCTTTATTATGGCTTTCGTCCCTACCATCCTTTTTTGGTATTGATGGCATGCAGTGTTCTGTTATGGGCAGTGTCTTTTATATGTCCCTGGTACTATGTAACCGGTAAATTGGTTATTTTTGGCAATGTTATTCATATCGTCTCAAAGAAAGGAACCATTGAAAAAACTTATGATTGCAATGACATCAAGTCTATCCGGTTTTCTTTCGGAGACTATAAGGAAATGGCTGGTATATCCGGACGCTTTTTAGGAAATGGCGACAGGAAGAAAGGAGCGGGTAACTATTTGGTATTGGATAATGACCCCGGCAAAACGTTCCAGTTCTTTATCAAAGACATAAAAACTTACGAACTGCTGAACAATATCTTGACTGAATTGCGCAACAATGGTAAAGAGATCAACATCAGTGGGAGTAACATGTTTCTATGGCAGCAATTCACGAAAAAGATATCTGATATGAAATAGCCATGAACCTTACTGTTCACCAATCGTAATGATTATCCATGGCGAACCGGAACGTAGTGGAGCTCAGCGAAGCTAATTCCATCTGACCTTAAAAGATAAAATTATAAACAGATGAAAAAGTTTGAAATCGCAATAGGTTGTATATTCATTTTGGCAAGAATATTACAGATATGTAATCAAATACCCGGTTATGCCATACTTCAATTTATTGTCTTGATTGGGTTATTTTTTCTGTATATCCTGTATCCGCTGTTTGGAATAAAACGTACAGGACTGCCGATGACGCTGGCAAAAATATGTGTCGGAATGAGTATTACAACTTATACAATGGGCGTAGTATTCATTGCATTACATTATGGCACGAGTGGATGGTACATCTTTTTTGCAGGATTGGTATACATGGCACTTGTCTTATCCGCTTTATGGTGGAAACGCAGAAAATCGCCTAGTTTTGCAAAAGAGAATTTTATCCGTATAGGTATAGTTCTTGGCATAGGATTTTTATCCGTATTATTGTCTTGATTGGTAGTGACCTCTTGTAGGTATTGTTGATATTTTGATCTAAAAGACCCAGCAAGTCAGTGGCATTAACTTAACGACATTGAATCATCATCTAAACAACAATGAATAACAATTATTTATACGGATTGATCGGATATCCTTTGTCACATTCTTTTTCGCAAAGATACTTTACGGAAAAGTTTATCAATGAAGGTCTTGAAGATCATGCATACAAGAATTTCCCGATTGATAACATTAAAGAACTGATTAACTTATTGAAACAGCACCCCGGCTTATGCGGGTTTAATGTGACCATTCCCTACAAAGAGCAGGTCATCCCGTATATGAATGAAATGGATCATGTAGCTACGGAAACCGGTGCTGTAAATACGGTACAGGTTGTGCGCAACGGTGATAATATTTACCTGAAAGGCTACAATACGGATGTATACGGATTCAGCCGATCATTGGAAGAATGGTTCTCCGACCATGATACTGAGCTTCCGCGACAAGCTTTGGTGTTGGGCACAGGCGGAGCATCGAAGGCTGTGGCGTACGCTTTATTCCGGTTGAATATTGACACACATATCGTATCGCGTCACGAAGGCCAGGGTGTGTATAAAACATACGAACAATTGGAAGCCGGCGACATGGTTGCTAATAAACTCATTATCAACACATCACCATTGGGGGTGCATCCTAATACTGATACATGCCCGGCTATTCCCTATCAATACCTGACCAGCGAACACTTTCTATATGATTTGGTGTACAATCCTGCGGAAACATTATTTATGAACAAAGGGAAGGAGATGGGAGCCGCCGTGCATAATGGTGAGCATATGTTGTATTTACAGGCGGATAAAGCTTGGGAGATTTGGAACGGTCAGGGGACAGGATCGAATCCGTGACCGCCCCATGGATGACACCGCAGGATGCGTTTCAAGGCCAGCCATCCGCCTTTGATGACGCCATGCTTCTGCAAAGCCTCAATAGCGTATTGTGAGCAGGTTGGCGTATAGCGACATGATGCAGGCGTGAGCGGTGAAATGCAATACTGATAAAACTTCACCATGCCAATGAATAGATATTTAAACGGATTCGGCATATTGTCGGGCAATGTGTTGCAGTATCTTTTTCATTGCTTCGTTCAATTCCGTCACCGTCAATAAACCAGAGGACGTATATATCACCATCAAATGTATTTGCTGTCCATCCCCGATTACATCATTCAATAATTGTTTATTAGCGCGGAAAGCCTCGCGTGTGCGACGCTTCATCAAATTGCGCTTTACTGCACGCTTGAACCTGCTTTTGGGTACTGATACGGCAAAACGGCTTGGATATGGAGTAGAGGTCGGGATTTTTATCCAGAACACCTTATAGGGCGCTTTGAAATAAGTATTCCCACCATTAAACAACTCCGAAATGGCACGTTTTCCACACAGACGTTCTTCTTTACACAATGTATGGACCGGAATAGCCATTTCAGAATTTGTTATCACCCGACTGTCCGCCAGGTTTTATCCGGAATTATTTCCCGTTTTTGTTCAGATCTTTCAGGTACTGTTCTATGGCCATGGTCATGGAAGGCACGCCGGGTTTGGGCGCCGAAATGTCGATATGCAAGCCGGCTGCTTTTGCCGCCTTTGCTGTTGCCGGACCAAAACATGCAACCTTGGTTTCGCCTTGTACAAACCCGTCGAAATTCTGGAACAACGACTTTATTTCGGTAGGACTGTAGAACGCCAGAATATCATAATCTTTGATGTCAATGTCTGACAAGTCACTGGAAATTGTACGGTAAAGAATCACCTTGGTGTACTTGTACTTCTTCTTATCGAGCAACTTGGGTATTTCGGGTTTATGCGGGTCGGATAGAGGCAGGAAGATCTTTTCTTCCTTGTGTTTCTGCATCAGTTCCAGCAAATCTTCAACTTTTGTCCCGTAAAATATTTTCCGTTTGCGGTATACAATGTACTTCTGCAAATAATTGGCGATTGATTCCGAAGTGCAAAAATATTTCATCGTATCGGGTACGGTTACACGCATCTCATCGCAAATGCGGAAATAATGATCTACCGCAGTTTTACTGGTGAGGAAAACTGCCCCATGCGCCAAAATATCAACCCTGTATTGGCGGAATTCTTTCGCCGTCACACCTTCGACCCTGATAAATGGCCTGAACTCAACTTTCACATGGTATTTTTCAGCCAGTTCGGTGAACGGCGATTTCTCGGTTTCCCCGGGATGCGGCTGTGATACCAGAATTTTTTTAACCTTCAAAGTATGATAATATTATTCTTGATAAAGCAAACACCTGAATTTCGCGAGTCTGCATAACCCTCAAAAACCAGGCTGAAATTACATCACTAAACAATCATTCAATACTTTACAGACTTTGACAAATAGCAAAAGCGGTAAAATTTCGAGCGTGCAAAGATACAAAATGAAATAGTACACTGGTGCATTTTGTGCATGAATAATTTGAAAAATTCTCCAAATCCTTAACAAGTACGCGATCCCCAGGATGGTTGCTGCACCAAATATCAAGTATGGCAATACTTCGCCGGAAACAAATGGAATAGCCGCCACAAACGGGAAGATGAACAGGCTGAGGTTGCAGTTGTATAAGAACATACTGTAAACATATTCCCTCGAAAATGGTTGGACTACAAATACAACACCAAGTGTTTTCCAGATTCCGGCTTTCACCATATATAGCAAGCCTACTGCTAATGAAAAAGACACAATCGACAAGCCATAACTATCCCAAGGCAGGCTGATGCCGAAAAAAGGTAATACCAGCGATATGAATATACCGGCTACGAACGAAAATAAAATATTGGAATATAAGGTAGCTTGCTTATCGGATTCGCGACGTTCTACAAGCATCCGGCGGGCCTGCTGATAATTAAAAAAAGATTTGATGGCTTGCCGCAGGTTTTCCCCGAAATGGAACTTGATACCAGCCAGCAAAGACAATGCACACATTAAAAATAAGGTGACAGCAGACGGATATCCCTCCGGACGCATGGCGCTGACAAGCCCAGTTACAGGGGGAGGCGTAATATTCACGATTGCAACAGGCGCTGCAAGCTGTAAGCTATCCGCATCAGAGGCATGATTGATGGTGTCGGACTTCAACGCACCCGTCATTGGTTGATAGTAGCGCTCAAGAATCGTCAGCGAGAATGTGTCTGGAAAGTTTGCCCGTGGCGAGCATCCGATAGCCTGATATTTTGCCATCAGCGAATCAATTTCAATAGATGTCTCCCTGATCTGTTCCGCCACTGGCGCTGCTGAACGACGCTTCCGGGAAATGATAGCCTGTTCGCGTTTTTCAGCCTGTTCAATCACTTCCTGTGCCCGGTCCAGGTCAATTTCAAGTTTCCGGACAGGTATATTCATCTGGAGCGAACGGTCTTGTCCTGTGGGAGGCCTTACCTGTGGTTCTTGCGGCACCGGGGAAAAATGGTATGTCGTTGATACCTTAATCATTCTGTTGTTCAAGGAATCTGGCTACTCATCATAGACGGTAGTGCCATCCAAATCCTGATCCGGACCGCAATCCAGGTTAATATTGAAATTATTAGGACGTTCAAACGGACCTTGTGTCAACCCGATCTTTTTATCGGCATACACTTTCTTCATAAAGAGGCCAAAGATTGGCAACGCCATGGACGCGCCCTGCCCGCGTTCCATGACATCGAACCGGATAGAACGTTCTTCGCCACCAACCCATACACCTGTTACCAGGTCGGGAGTAATCCCCATAAACCATCCATCGGCATGGGCTTGCGTTGTACCGGTCTTTCCGCCTATTTCATTCATCAACTGATAGGGGTAGGCTGAAGAACGCAGCCGCGATGCCGTGCCGCCTCTTACCACGCCCATCAGCATGTTTACCATCAGATAGGCTGTCTGTGCACTGATAGCCTCTTCCTTGTATGAGTTGAACCGCTGCAACAGGTTCCCATTTTTATCTTCGATGCGGGTTACAAAAATCGGCTCGGAATACACGCCGCCGTTGGGATATACCGAATATGCCGCCGTCATTTCTGCCACAGATAGTTCGGCTGGTCCAAGGACGATGGAATATACCGGATCAATATAGCTGGTGATTCCCATTTTATGAGCCATATCCGCCACAGCAGCCGGTGAGACCTGTTTCAACAACCAAGCTGTTACATTGTTTTCCGATGCAGCCAAGCCCCATTTCAGGGTTACCCATTTATTGAAAAATTTTTTATTTCCGGAACTTTTAGGAGCATACGGAACGGTATCGCCGGGAATGTTGAATGTTTGCTGCACATTCAACACCTTATAACAAGGGGTCAAATCTTTTTTGTCCTGAAATGCCAACGTATACAGGAACGGTTTGAACGTAGACCCCACCTGCCGTTTCTGCATTGTTACCCCATCATATTTGAAATGACGGTAGTTGATACCGCCCACATATGCTTTTACTTCACCGGTATGCGGGTTCATAGCCATCATGCTGGAGCGCAGGAACGCTTTATGGTAACGGATCGAATCCCACGGGCTCATGATCGTATCTTTATCGCCATCCCATGAAAAGACAGTCATTTCGCATGGTTCCTGGAATTTTTTCAGGATTTCTTTCTGCGATACACCACGGTTTTTCATCAAATTATAGCGCTCCGTCCGGCGCATTGCCGACATCATGATATCTTCAATTTCCTTATCGGTTAAGTCGGTTGAGAAAGGAGCCTTTTTGCGGCCTTTCTTTTCCTTGAAGAATTCCTTTTGTTTTTCCTTCATGTGTTTCTCCATAGCCTCTTCGGCATACTTCTGCATCCGCGAATCGATCGTAGTGTATATTTTCAGTCCGTCTGTATATAAATTATATGGTGCTTTGTCCGGTTTCAAATTTTTATTACACCACCCATACAACGGATCATCCGCCCATTGTGTGGAATCCTTACGGAAACTTTCCGGGTTCTTGTCTTTCCTTACAGGTTCTTTCTTTCTCATGATCTGTTGCAGGTATTCGCGGAAATAAGGAGCGCTGCTCGTTTCATGATCGAGCCGCTCGTAATTCAGTTGGAGTGGTATCTGTTTGAGCGAATCGCAGGCTTGCCGGCTCAGGAACCCGTTTTCTTCCATCTTGCTCAGCACACCATTGCGCCGGATGGTCGTCCTTTCGGGATGTTTCACAGGGTTGTAGTAAGTGGGACGCTGCAACATTCCCACCAGCATGGCGGCTTCTTCAATCCTCAGCGAATCGACGCTTTTACCGAAATAACTGCGTGCACCCAACTTGATTCCGTAAATCTGGCCTCCAAAAGGCACCATATTCAGGTACATGGTGACAATTTCCTGTTTCGTATATTGTTTCTCAAGCCGCACGGCGATTACCCATTCGCGGAACTTAATAGTTGCCATGTGCATTTTTTGTGCAATTCCCCAGTTGTATCTGGTAGTATCGCGCTCGAACAATTGTTTGGCCAACTGTTGGGTAATGGTGCTTCCCCCGCCTTCGCCCGATTTCTGCAACAGCACGGTTTTTACCGCCACACGCATCAAACCTAACCCGTCGATTCCCGAATGGTCGACAAAACGATGATCCTCACGGGCAATCAGGGCATTGATCAAATATGGAGGCAGATCCTTATATTCAACAGGATTCCGGTTTTTCTCCAGGAAAAAAGTGGTTAATAATACACCGTCAGACGAATATACTTCTGATGCAATATCGGCATTCGGGTTTTCTAAGTATTCAAATGTAGGCATGAAACCAAATTTTCCATTGGCTATCAAAATAAACAAAAGAATCACACACAGGAACAATCCTGCTGCCGTTCCCCAAAAAATATGTAGAAATTTCTTCTTCTGAGAGGCTGTCGCCTGCTTTTTAACCATATCGCTTTTTTAAAAGAAAACGCAAAATTACGAAATAATTATCGTAAAATTTTGAACATCCGGTTCTATTTGTTTTTCTTTGCATCGTTTTTTGATACTTTAGTGATACCCGATGGAACAGAACTTAGTCATTGTTGAATCGCCGGCCAAAGCCAAAACCATTGAAAAATTCCTTGGTAAAGATTACCTGGTAAAATCAAGTTTCGGACATATACGCGATTTGGAGAAGAAAAATCTGGGAATTGATGTCGCACACGATTACCAACCACAATACATTGTTTCGGACGACAAGAAGCCGGTAGTTGCCGAATTGAAGAAATTAGCGAAACAAGCCAAAACGGTGTGGCTCGCTTCCGATGAAGACCGCGAAGGAGAAGCCATTGCCTGGCATTTGGCCGAAGTGCTCGATTTGAAAAAGAACAATACCAAGCGTATCGTTTTCAACGAGATCACCAAGGATGCCATACTGAAAGCTGTGGACAATCCGCGCGATATCGACAAGAATTTAGTCGATGCGCAGCAGGCTCGCCGTGTGCTCGACCGCTTAGTGGGGTTTGAACTGTCGCCGATCCTTTGGAAGAAGGTAAAGCCGGCGCTATCGGCAGGACGGGTGCAATCGGTTGCCGTTCGGCTGCTGGTGGAACGCGAACGCGAAATACGTGATTTCAAAAGCCAGTCGTCCTTTAAAGTCGTTGGCAAATTCCTGCTTTCCGAGAAGGAAAAGAAGGCTTTCCTCAATGCCGAACTGAATGAACGGTTTGATACTGCGAAGGAAACCATCGCTTTTCTGGAACGTTGTAAACCTGCGAGCTATCAGGTAGCGGATGTGACCACCAAACCTGCGAAAAAATCGCCGGCTCCACCCTTTACCACATCCACCCTGCAACAGGAAGCCAGTCGCAAATTGGGTTTTTCGGTGGCGCAAACCATGTCCATCGCTCAAAAACTTTACGAGGCCGGGAAAATCACTTACATGCGTACTGACTCAGTCAACCTATCGGATGTAGCCATCGGTATGGCTAAAAAAGTGATCACCAAAGAATTTGGTGCACAATATTCGCAAAGCCGCCAGTATAAAACCAAGACCAAAGGCGCCCAGGAAGCACACGAAGCTATCCGCCCGACTTATATGGACAAGGAGGACGTTACTGGTTCGGCACAGGAAAAACGCCTGTATGAACTGATCTGGAAACGTACGGTTGCTTCGCAGATGAGTGACGCGCAATTGGAAAAAACCACCGTCACCATTGATATTTCTACCACACCCGAAAAATTTGTGGCAACAGGCGAGGTGATCAAATTCGACGGTTTTCTCAAATTATACATCGAATCGTTCGACGACGAGAACGAAGAAGAAAAAGGCACTTTGCTGCCACCTATCAACAAGGGGCAAAATCTTGTTTCGGACGAAATAATAGCCACTCAACGGTTCACACATCACCCGCCACGCTATACCGAAGCCAGTTTGGTTAAAAAACTCGAAGAGCTCGGTATCGGGCGTCCTTCCACTTATGCGCCTACTATTTCCACCATCCAGCAACGTGGTTATGTGGTGAAAGAAGACAAAACGGGTGTCGAACGCGAATATGCCGTTTATACATTAAATAATAAGACACTAAAAGAAGAAATCAAAACCGAGATCACGGGTGCGGAAAAATCCAAACTCTTCCCCAGCGATATCGGTATGATTGTAAATGATTTCCTGATCGGTCATTTCGACGACATTCTGGATTATAACTTCACAGCTTCGGTTGAAAAGGAATTCGACGAAATTGCCGAAGGGAAGTTGAACTGGACGAAGATGATCGACAAATTCTACCGGCCGTTCCATAGTAAAGTCGATCTCACCACCAAAACGTCCGAACGTACGGTGGGCGAACGCAAATTGGGTGTCGATCCCGAAACGGGTAAACCGGTGGTGGTTAAAATCGGTAAGTACGGGCCGTTGGTACAAATCGGTGAAGTGTCGGACGACGACAAGCCCCGTTTTGCAGGCTTACTGAAAGACCAGCACATCGAGACCATCACACTTGAAGAGGCGTTGGAGCTGTTTAAACTTCCACGCAAAGTGGGAAAATATGAAGATAAAGATATTACGGCGGCTGTAGGACGGTTTGGCCCGTACCTGTTGCACAATTCCAAGTTCTATTCCTTGAAACCGGCTACGGACAATCCGCTCACCGTATCGCTCGACAGGGCAATCGAAGTTATTGAGGCGAAACGCGAAGCCGACCGTAACAAGGTGATTAAAACCTTCGACAAGGAACCCGACCTTCAAATCCTGAACGGCCGGTTCGGACCTTATATTTCCTACAAGAAGGATAATTACAAAATACCAAAAAAACAGGATCCATCGGCACTTAGCTTGGACGATTGCATGAAGATCATCAAGGACAGTGCTGAAAAACCGACTAAGACAACCCGCAAAAAAGCAAAGAAATGAACCTGACCGATTACCTGATACCTGTCAGTTGTCATGCAAGCGATCCGGATAGTTTTGGCAATACCGCTGTTTTGTACAGCGGAAAACCTGATTTTGAGATACCCGAAACGGCCAAAGTAGCTATCCTGGGCGTTCCCGAAGACCGATTTTCTGACGGCGCCGGCGAAATAAAATCGCCTGAGCAGGTACGCCGGCAATTATATGCATTATCGGCTGGCGCACCGGGTACGGTTATCGATCTTGGCAACCTGCGTACAGGAAAAAATCTGACGGATACTTATTACGGGTTGCGGCATGTGTTGTCTGAACTTTATGAACGTAACATTGTTACATTACTCATAGGTGGGACAACGGACTTGTTTTATGGTAATTACCTGGCTTTCGAAGGTCAAAAAACTACCATGATAAGTGTGGCTTCCCGGCTCAGGCTTCCCGTTTACGGTGTAGGAAAGCATCCGCTCAATACGCTGGTTTTTGAACAGAACGACCTGCCTGTATATTTCTGTAACCTCGGTTATCAATCATATTACGTGTCGCAGCAGGAATTGGAATATTTCAGAGACCGGCATTTCGAGGCATATCGTTTGGGCGAAGTCCGGGCCGGTAACATTAGTGACAGCGAGCCTGTAATACGCGATTCCGACATTTTGAGTATCAGCATGAACGCCGTCAAGTATTCGGATGCCCCGGCAGCTTCGGAAACTTCGCCGAATGGTTTTTCGGGTGAGGAAATATGCCAGATAGGATATTATGCCGGGTTGGGGTATCGTTGCAAGTCATTGGGGATATTCGATATGATCCCGCAAAATGATGTACAGCATATCACAGCCAAGCTGGCAGCGCAAATAGCGTGGTATTTTATTGAGGGAGTAAAGCGGCGGAATCCGGAGAATCCGAAGGACTCTGTTCAAAATTTCAAAAAATACGTTATTTATTTCGATCAATTGCACCACAACTTATGTTTTTACAAAAACGTCAAAACCGAACGTTGGTGGATGGAAGTTCCCTCATTGAACAATGACCGCGGAGGTGAAATTATCTCTTGTACACAAGATGATTATATCAAGGCATCCGAACAGGAAATACCTGACCGGTGGTGGAAAATGTACCAGAGAATCAATTAGGAAAATAATTCTAATTGACAATCAGCGATTTATGTATTTTTATTTAAAAAAATATGAAATCTTCCACAAAAAATGTAACCATTTGCTTCCTTATTCAGTATAATGGTATGTTAATGCGCAAACAAAATTCCGAACGGCATTTTTGTTCGTAAACAATTTTTTTAGTTATTTTACGTTTTTTTGTAAATGTCAATATTCTATAAGAATTACGATAAAGGAATGAGGAGATTGCTATTCGGTCTTTTGTGCGGCTTTACCATGGTCTTTGAAGTCATAGCCCAACAGGATCCGCAGTACAGCCAGTATATGTTCAATCACATGGCGGTCAATCCCGGCTACGCTGGCAGCCACGACGCCATTTGTCTCTCGGCTGTTCATCGCCAGCAGTGGGTTGGTTTGGATGGAGCGCCGGTAACGTCTGTCTTTACGGCCAATGCGCCGTTTAAGTTATTTGGCGTCAATCATGGGGTGGGTCTCACGCTGATGAGCGACGAACTCGGGTTCGACCAAAATGTTAGTGTCGGCTTGGATTACGCTTACCGGATGAATGTCGGTCCCGGCAAATTGGGAATTGGTGTCAGCGGGATGTTCCTGAACAAAGCCCTGTCGGCCATTTGGTCGATACCCGGCGGCGATCCGAATAACGATCTTTCTATCCCAAAAGAAAATGAAAGCATTATGGGATTTGATATGGGATTGGGAGTATTTTACCGTGCCGAAAAGGTGTATCTGGGATTATCCACCACGCACCTTCTCGAACCCAGTTTGAAATACGAAGCAACAAATTACACTCTGAAAAGGCATTATTACGCCACAGCAGGTTGTTTGCTCCCGCTCCAAAATCCTGCATGGGAAATGACACCATCGTTGATGGCCTATTCCGACGGAACAGCCTCCCAGCTTACAGCGAACGTGAACGTCATGTACAACAAAAAGGTTTGGGGCGGAATCGGATACCGGTTAAATGATGCGGTGATTGCCATGATCGGGGTTGATATATTCAACGGCTTGAAAATAGGATATTCGTTCGATTATTCTTATACAAGCGTCAGGCAATATGCACCCGGGGGATCACATGAAGTAACCCTCAGTTATTGTTTCAGTTTAGTTAAAGAAAAAGTAGTTAAAAAGTATAAAAGTGTACGGTTTTTATAAAAAAAGTAAGAAAGTATTAATGTTCGACAATATGAAGCGATTAATCCCTTTGAGTTTTCTTTTTTTCATTCTTTACGGTTGCGGTAGCAGCACCAGCGGTGAATTGACCGGGGTGACCGGGCGCGGTAATTATTTTGAGCCCGACCCGTATGGAATGGTATTTATTCCTTTGGGTGCATTCACCATCGGGCCAAGTGACCAGGATGCCATGTGGGCGCAGAATAATATGTCGAAGACTGTGACTATTGATGCGTTCTGGATGGATGAAACGGAAATCACGAATAATGAATATCGTCAGTGGGTTTATTGGGTGAGAGACTCTATCATGCGTCGTACCCTGGCAAAGGCGGGAGTTGACGGCTTCCTGAAAGAAGGCGACAGCTATGATGCTTTGGATGAAGACAAGCGTCCTTTGAATTGGAATACCAAAATTGATACCCGGAAAAACGAAGATCAGAAAGAGGCATTGGAAGAAATGTATCTTGCCGAAAACGAACGTTTTTTCGGCCGGAAGGAAATCGACACCCGTAAATTGATTTACGAATACTATTGGGTGGATATGAAGCAAGCAGCCCATCCGCGCAACAGGTATAATTACGAAAAGAAAAAGTATGAAGGATTTGCATTCAATGCATTGGGTGAAAAAGTGGAAGTAAAAGACCGTTCGACTTTCGTGATGCGCGATAATGTGCCGGTTTATCCCGACACCTTGTGCTGGATCAGCGACTTCTCTTATTCGTATAACGAGCCGATGACCAATATGTACTTCTGGCATGTCGCTTATGACAACTACCCGGTGGTTGGCGTTAACTGGAAACAGGCAACTGCTTTCTGCATCTGGCGTACCGAGTTGTTAAACAATGCCTTGATAGAAGCAAGGGATCCGGGTGTACACCATTATCGTCTGCCGACTGAAGCCGAATGGGAATATGCGGCACGTGGCGGCCTTCAAAATCAAAAATATCCGTGGGGTGGTCCTTACACCCGTAACAATCAGGGTTGCTTTCTCGCCAACTTTAAGCCATTGCGTGGTAATTATGCCGATGACGGCGGAGTACTTACAGTACGTGTAGGTACATACGAACCTAACGAATGGGGATTGTATGACATGGCAGGTAATGTGGCCGAATGGACCAGCAGCGCTTACGATGAATCGGCAGCCCGCTTCACGCATGACTTGAATCCCGATTACAAGTACAATGCACGTCCGGATGAACCCGCAGTAATGAAACGCAAAGTCATTCGTGGTGGTTCATGGAAGGATATCGAACTTTACCTCCAGGTAAGTACCCGTGCTTACGAGTATCAGGATACCGCATCAACTTATATCGGTTTCAGGTGTGTGCGTCCCTTCTTGGGCAATTCAGTGAAATAAATCATAAATAAGTATAAAAGAGTAAAAATTTAAATAACATTAAAAAAGAATAATTATGGGTCTTGGAGAATTAACACAAAGTTCCGGTTGGAAAAAATTTATGGCCAAATTGTACGGTCTCGGAGCAGCAGTGGTTATTATTGGTGCGTTGTTTAAAATTCAACACTGGCCGGGTGCTGGTATCATGCTTACTGTGGGGTTGTGTACGGAAGCGATCATCTTCTTCTTCTCGGCTTTCGAACCTTTGCACGAAGAATTGGACTGGACATTGGTATATCCTGAATTAGCCGGTATGACCGATCCTGACGAACTGGAAGGAGCCAGGGAAGTATCAAGAAGTTCCGGAGCATTGGAAAGATTTGACGATTTGATGGGCGGTCTGGGAGGAATAGATCCTACTGTCATCAAGAGTTTGAATGCTTCATTCGATAAATTAAATGCAACGGCAGTCGGAATATCTGATGTTTCGCAAGCGACGGCAGCTACATCCAAATATGTACAGAATGTAAGCGCAGCGGCAGACTCGGTTGGCGGATTGGCAATGACTTTCCAACAGACAGCAGCAGGATTGCAACAATCGGCCAGCGCTATCAACAATTCGTCGGCAGCCATGGCAACGATCAGCGACAGTAGCAGGGGATATGCCGCACAATTGGAAGGTATGAACAAGAACCTTTCAGCGCTGAATGCAGTATATGAACTGCAATTGCGCGGAACCAACGATCATTTGCAGAAATCGCAGGCTGTATATAGCGGTATGGAAAAGATGCTAACTGACATGAAGATGTCGGTTGACGAGACACATCGCTACCGCGAAGAAATGGCTAACCTGAACCGTAACCTTGCCAACCTGAATACCATTTATGGTAACATGTTGTCGGCAATGAATGTAAGAGGATAATTTGTATTAATCAATCTATAACTAACATCATAAAAAATGGGTCACGGAAAAGAGACGCCGAGGCAAAAGATGATCGGGATGATGTACTTGGTGCTCACAGCAATGTTGGCACTCAATGTATCCGCAGACATTCTCAATGCTTTTGTCCTCGTAGACAATGGGTTGGTTAAGACAACCGCAAACTTCGTCGCCAAGAATGAATCGGCATACGGTATCTTTGATGCACAAATGGAAAAGAGCGCTGCCAAAGTAGGGCCTTTCCGCGACAAAGCATACAGCGTAAAGGATATGGCCGACCAATTGGCGTACGACATCCAGGAACTGAAAGTGGAAATCGTTAAGCACTGCGATGGCGACGATGCTCCTGCACTCACTCCTGCCGAATGGATCGTCGGTTCCAAGCGAGAGAAAAAATCAACTTACGACATCAATGATGCATTGATCGCTTCCAAAGACAATTTGGATAAGCCGGCGCAAATTATGATCGTAGGAAAGAAGGGTGAAGAATTGAAAGGTAAGATTGATTCCTACAGGGAACAACTTCTTTCCATGACAACCGATCCTTCCATCCAGACGGCCATCAAAGAAGCGCTGAATACCGACGCTCCTCCGGCAGGTAAAGATGGTACAGTGCAGACTTGGGAATCAAGCCATTTTGAACACATCCCGATGGTGGCAGTGATCACCATGATGTCGAAACTGCAAAGTGATGTAAGGAATGCTGAAGCAGATATAGTACAAAACCTGTTGGCGCAGATTGGTGCAAGCGATACCAAGGTGAACAAGATGGAAGCCATTGTATTGTCCAAATCAAATTATGTGCTGAAGGGCAACGAATTCGAAGCCCGTATCCTTCTGGCTGCTTACGACAGTTTGCAGAAGCCTGAAATTATACTCGGTCAATACAGAAAAACCGCTTCAGGTTACGAAATGGTAGGCGAAGGCAGAGCATTGCCGTACGATGCAAAAGGCAGGGCTATTTATAAGAGTTCGCCCTCTGTCGGGAATTACACCTTGCAAGGATTGTTGCGTATGATGACTCCCGAAGGCATGACGAGTTATCCGTTCACTTCCGAATACCAGGTAGGCGAAGCCAATGCTGTTGTTTCGGCCACTAAAATGAATGTATTGTACGTGAGTTTGGATAACCCTATCAGTATATCAGTTTCGGGCGTTCCTGCTGAAAAAATATCGGCAAGTATCACCAACGGATCGTTGGTCAGATCGGGAGGTGACTGGATTGCAAAACCAGCGACCCAAGGTGAAGCGTTCATTATTGTATCGGCCAATATCGAAGGGCAAACCCGCGAGATGACGCGCATGAAATACCGCGTAAAGACAGTACCCAGCCCTATTGCCAAAGTTGCCGGTAAAATCGGAGGCAAGATTGACAAAGGTACATTGTCTGCCCAGATTGCTGTTCTTGCGGATATGGAAAATTTTGAATTCGAGTTGAAATTCAATGTTACTGAATTCACCGTTTCTGCCAGTAAAGGGCAATTTGTACAGGAAGAGCCGGTTAAAGGCGCAAAAATTTCTGATAAGCAGAGAGACATCATTAAAGGTGCAACAAGAGGTTCTAGAGTAATTTTTGATGGTATTAAAGCGGTAGGCCCCGATAATAAGATCCGGGAATTGCCTTCCATTAGTTTCACAGTTGATTAAAATAAGTAGAGTTATATTTATGAAGCGCATAAGTAGTATATTTTTAGGATTGGGTTTATGGGTGTTTGCCGGTACGTTATCGGCGCAACAACCGGCGGTAGCCAAAGTTGACTCATCCACTACGGCGGTTGATTACATGATTGAAGTATACCAGAAGGAGAATATTCCTTTCAAGAAACCAATCCCTTATGCTCCTGTCAGGGAGGCTGATGTGGTGTTCGAGAAGATTGTCTGGCGTATGATTGATTTGCGCGAAAAACAGAATTTGCCGTTGTATTACCCCACAGCTCCCATTGGTAGCCGTGTTAACCTGGTAAATCTCCTGTTGAAGGGCGTCGAAAATGGTGAAATTACCCCGTATAATCCTAATGATGATTATAATGAGTTTTCCAGTAAGATCAGTTTGGCTGAAGTTCATCAATATTTAGGTGCCAAGATTGACACGATTGATGTACCTGACGAAAATGGTAACCTGGTAAGGAAAATAACGAACCAGCCTCCCCGTACCGATGAAGTCAAGAGGTTCTTGGTCAAAGAAAAAATATTTTTTGACAAGAGACATTCCGTACTGAACCGTATGGTTGTCGGGATATGCCCCATCCGGCTATATTCACGCGACGGCAGCGACGATGGAGCGTTAGATATGATGAAAACCATGTGGGTGTATATGCCCCAAGCACGTAACGTGCTGGCCCGCCATCCGGTATTCAACCGTTTCAATGATGCGCAAAACATATCCTTTGACGATTTCTTCATGCAGTGCCGTTATTCCGGACATATCTACCAGATAGCCAATGTGTATAACAACCGGTCGATTCAGGAATATGCAACCGGATTGGATGCCTTGTATGAAGCACAACGGATCGAAAATGAAATATTCGACTGGGAACAAGACCTTTGGGAGTATTAGGAAATTAAGAATTAAGAGTTGAGAATTAAGAATTAAAGTGCGGCAAAAGCTGCACTTTTTTGTTTATGTTTGTATCATGAACTTGTCCATCATTACATATCGAAGTCCCGATTATCACAAAATGTTAGCGCTTCGCTACAAAGTACTGCGCGAACCCTGGGGATTGAATTTTTCGGAGTTTGACCTGCAATGGGAAAAAGATGATGTTTTCATTGTATGTTGTGAAGCAGAACAGATCATCGGATGTTGCATCTTGACCCGGCAAAACCTCGAAGTTGTTAAATTACGCCAGATGGCAGTACATCCGGACTGGCAGCGGAAGAATATAGGAACCGGGATCATGGCATTTGCCGAACAATATGCCGGCACGCACAGATATTCAATGATCACTCTCCATGCAAGGATAACTGCATCCGGTTTTTATGCAAAATGTGGTTATGCGCCTGTTGGCGATATTTTCACTGAGATTGGTATGGCACATATCGCTATGGAGAAAAGATTATACATTGCCTGAGATGCGTATATTTCTAAAACCGTGTTTTTGATCATATATCAACAGGCACAAATTGAAAAGCCGCTGATAGAATAAAGTACCAACGGCTTTTTAAAAATTAGAAAATCGTTTGTTCTTGTACCAGTTCGTATTTGATCGTAAAATAGAAAATAGAACCTTCGCCAACAATAGAACGCACGCCCATATTTCCACCCAGCATTTGTGCCAGGCTTTTGGAAATAGCTAATCCTAAGCCTGTACCGTTCAGGTTACGTAACTGTTCCAGTTGCCTAAATCGCTCAAATATAACCTGTTGCTGTTTTTCAGGTATGCCGATACCCGAATCGGTAACGGAAAAATGGATGAACCCATCGCCTGGGATACTGCATCCCACTTTAATGTATCCTTTATCGGTAAACTTGATGGCATTATCCAACAAGTTCCCAAGTATCTGTCGTAATCGAATACTATCAGTCGCAATGATCGTATTTTGCGGCAGTTCATCCACCACCAATTCGACCTTATCTTTATACAAGTGCTGCATTTGCTGTAGATAATGATTCTTGATCTCTTCCAAAAAGCGGTTCAGATTGCATGGCACAAGGCTGATTTTCAGTTGTTCCGCCTCGATTTTCGATATGTCGATAATATCATCAATCAATTTAAGCAAAACATTGCAGTTCTCGTTGATGACGCCGCAATATTTCTGTAATTCAATAGAGGTAATTTCTTTAGAAAGCAACTGCGAAAACCCGATAATCGCATTCATCGGCGTCCGGATCTCGTGCGACATATTGGCCAGGAAAGCCGATTTGAGCTTATCCGATTCTTCCGCATGTTCCTTGGCATTGAGCAATTCTATTTCCATCTTTTTCCGTTCGGTAATATCCTCGATGGTACGGAGATACACCAAACGCCCGTCAATCCATGTGATGGGTGTCGATATCTGGTATGTCCAGCTATCGTTCTGTTGGTCGTAGTGTTCAAAGATGTGCGTCCCCACATCATCCATATTCTGTTTGATATCCACGAGCTCGTCTTCGGCGTCGCGTACAGCGCGATTGGCAAACAGTATCTCGCGTTTTTCCTTGTCTACTACGTAAATATGAATGGGGATATTGTCGAGAACCGTACTCAATGCTTGGTGGAGCAAATGTTGCGCCTTGTCCGACTTTTGCCGTTGAAGCACGGACGAGATGATCTGTGCAAAATTGATCAACAGGCTCTCCTCCTCGTGTGTCCAGTTACGATTGTTACCATATTCGGAAAAACCGAGGTATCCGCACAAATTCCCGTTTACAAACAGGGGAAGTGCAATCATACTTTTCAGACCTTCCGATGCAATTGTTTCTGCCAAATATGAACTGATGTTTTTTATTCCGGGATAACGAATAATAATACCGCTGGAAAAATCGGTTGCCCAGGGATTGAAGATATCGGTAGATAATTGTTGTATTTTGTTTTTTAGCGGAACAATTCCCGTGTTGCACCATTCGTAGGTTATGCTGGTGGATTTTCCGTCATTCGACTTTTCGAATATAAATACTTTCCCGACATCGGCAAAACGTCCGACTTCCGCAATAGCGCCATTGACAGCATCCGAAATATTTTCGCTTTTCTGCATGGGCACCATGATGCGGTTGAGCAACTGTTGCTTGGCCAGGTTGTATTCGATACGCTGCTGTGCCCGCACCTGTTCGGTAATGTCGGTATATGTTGTTACATATCCGTTGATATGCGGATTGACCGACATGTTGACGGTAACAACCTTTACTTCCGCCCACTCGCCATTTTTCCTGCGGATACGGTAATTGCAATCAGCCACTTCTTCGTATTGCAGCACCGACTGCATATATACTTTCACCTTGGAAATATCGTCGGGATGAATAATGGAGTAGGCTGATTGGCCAATCAGTTCTTCTTCGGCATATCCATAAGTGGTTTGGCACGATGGCGTGACGTAGGTGATCACATTTTTTTCGTCGACCACTGTCACCATATCCTGCAATTTATCGACAATGCTCCTGAACCGTTTTTCACTGTCGGCAAACGCTTGTGCGCGGACAATTTCAGCCAGTTCGTCCTGTGCCTTTACTTTTTCACGTATCTGTTCGGATAATTCGTTATTTACTTTCAGCAATTCCTGATTCAACGCATCATACTCTTCCGTGCGTTGTTTGACCATCATACGCATCCGGACCCGGTTGCGTTCCAGATGGTATTTTTGAACATGTTCAGCGGTTATGTCCCTGACAGCAATGCATATAAAATTTTCATTGTGTTCTGTCAGAAGCGAATGTTCGGCCTGGGTATATACCACGTCTCCGTCGGGCCGCATAATGGTTTGCGTACTTTTCTCATCGACTTTGGCTGCCTGGTATAAAACCGGCAAATCGGTAAAACTCATTGGATGCTTATACAAAGAGTCTTCCAAATAAAGGAGTTTGTACACATCCCAAATGGTAAGTCCTGTGATTTGTTCTTTCCTCAAATCCGTAAATGTGCCGTACCCGATAGTACAATCTACAACAATCCCGGATTTGTTAACAACAAATACAATATCTGCAATATGCGATATGATGTGTTGGTTTTTTGCCTCCTGCCGGTTCAGGTCTTCTATCTGTTTCCGAAGTCGTCCGAGTTCTTCCTTAAAATGTTGCATCCCTGAAAAGTCAGAATCAGCAGCATATTCATTGACATTCGACATATCCTGGAATTATATATTTTGATTGGTCCATTTGTTTAATCTAAGCACAAGAGAGTATACGTAAAAAATAAAAATGTGTTTGTTTTTTTTACCGAAAATGCAAAGATAATATAATCCCATTAGAACTCTTTGTTTTTGCGCATCTCAGCAAAATGATATATTTTTTGAATATAAATCGTCGAGTAGTTTTTGTATATAAATAAACTAACTTTACATCGGCAATTGTATTATAATAGATTGAAAACAAAATATTTAGTTGCAATACTGTGCATTTCTATTGTATGTGTGTTACTTGTTTTGGTAAAGATAAGTCCGACACAGGAAATAGTAAGCCCTGAGGTTGATCATATTCCCGAACAACCGGATAAGCCTGATTCTGCTACTTGCCTCATACATTCACCGGAACCGCGGATACGCCGTATCATAGATAGCTTGCGTTTGGTAAATATACATGATATCGACAGTACCATCGGCATATTGTTAAAATATGCAACGACTGATAATTTTACAGGGAGAGTACTTTATGAAGATATTGACGGCGCTTATTTACAGCATGATGTGGCTATGATGTTGGCCGAAGCGCAACAGCTTCTGAGAAAATCGAATCCCGGCTTGCGGTTACTGGTGTACGACGCAATGCGTCCCTTGACTGTGCAGCAAGCTTTATGGGATGCGGTGAAGGATACAAAGTATCACCGTTATGTGGCGCAACCCGGCCAGACCGGCCTTCATAACTATGGGGCTGCCGTAGACCTGACCTTGGCCGACAGTTTGTTGCAGCCTTTGGATATGGGAACTCCATTCGATTATTTTGGTAAGGCAGCAGGTACGCTCAACGAACAGGAATTAATCGATCAGGGATTGCTGAATGTTCATCAGGTACGGAACAGGCAACTCCTTCGTCAAGTGATGTGGCAAGCCGGTTTTCGCAGCATCAGCGGGGAATGGTGGCATTTCAACGCCTGCTCGCTGAGCGAAGCAAAACAACGTTATAAGTTGATTGATAAGATCTGAGGTAGGCACTCTTTCGTCGTCAATAAATTGATGGTAGCAGAATGGGGGCAGTTTCCGGCTTCAAAAAATTGACAGTGGGATCTGATGGCAATCTTCCACTATCAAAAAAATGAAGGTGGTAGCACGTCCGCATTATCTGACAAAACGTCCGTTGATGGTGGAAAAAGGTACCCATTCTTTCGTCTTCAAAAAATTGATGGTGAAATTTGATGGCAATCTCCGGGCTTCAAAAAATTGAAGGGGCAGGAATGGGTACGAGTTCTGACATACTGTCAGAAAATGCTCCTAGATTGGGGCAATATTTGAGGTCAATATATGAATATCGTTTTTGATACCTAAAGCTGTCTCCGCGCGTAAACTCGTACCCCCGTTTACTTGGTCACAATGAACTATATCGCAACTTATTAATTTTCAAAGACCTGATGGATTTTATTCGTAGCAAAGACCTGTCAGGTTTGCCTTTCGGCGAGCTCGCTTACGCTAAGTTTGAAAACAATAGGTCAGTTACGTCATTTAGGTTTTTTGTCCTTAAAAAGGGTGGACACTTAATATGACGTCGTCGTGTATGGGAAAAAGATGATCCATTTAAGTATCTGTTGTACAGTCTGATTTGTAAAATTATTTCATCTCAATGCATATTTCAAAAGAAAAATATCATGATCGTGTAACAATTCTTTTTGTACATCGTCTTCATTTTGAAAAAGCGTTATAACGATCATTGAAAGCCAAGGCAAAAACGTTGTAAGTGAATGGACAAAACCGGATTTAATCAATTAATGGCACATCTGCGCCCGAAGCTGTATCGCTTTGCCTTGGCTTATACCAAGCGAACGGACGAGGCCGAAGATGTAGTCCAGGAAGTTGGTGTAAAATTGTGGGAACGACACAATGAGCTGGATGCCCTGCGTAGTGTGGAAGCTTATGCGATGAGCGCTGTGCGTAACCGGTGCCTCGATTATGTCAGGTCGCCGCACAGCAGAACAGCCGAATTGACCGAAACCCTCCATACGCAACATGAGCAAACGCCATACAAGAGTGTTGAACAAGCCGATATGGCCGCATTTGTGAGGCGTTTGATCGAACGCCTGCCCGAACAGCAACAGATGGTGATCCGTTTGCGAGATGTGGAAGGGTATGAGTTGGAAGAAATCGGCGAGATACTCGGAATGAACGACGGAGCCGTGCGAACCAACCTGTCGCGTGCCCGGCAAAAGATACGTGAAGAACTTTTAAAACAAATGAAGGTATGAACGAACAAAAAATACATGAGTTGCTCCAACGCTATTTCGACGGAGCAACGTCGTTGGACGAAGAACGCGAATTACAGCGTTTCTTTGCAGGAAAGGACGTGCCTGATTCACTGAAAGCATACCAGCCTATATTCGTATTCTTTGCCGGGGAGCGGACAGTGGAACCGGCTGCCCCAAAGACGATAACACGTACCATTCGGTTGAATTGGGCGATCATCACAGGTGTTGCTGCATGTATTGCCATCCTGTTCCTGGTGGGATTGCCCAAAACGCTCCGTCAAGACCAATATGCCTATTATGTGGACGGCCATCGCATCTACGATGAAACCGCAGCCATGGAGTCGGCCGAAGGTAAACTGCAACAACTGGCCGCTTCCATGCAAAAGGCGAGGAACAGCATGGCAGCTTTCGAGAAAGTGCAGGAAGGCAATCAATCGTTGCAACAATTCGGCAAGATATCCGATGCATTCCAACAATTGGAAGAAGTTGGCAATAAGTTTCAGGAAGCCAATTCCATCCAATAAGTTATCATTTTGTGAATCTTTAAATTTTTGAACCGGGCTTACGCCCAACCAATATTGATTAGAATTGTAAAAAAATAATCACATGAAGAGAGTAGTTTCCATATTCATTACTATTATGTTGATCAGTATGCCAACAGGTGCTTTTGCACAAAAGGAAGGCGGAGACGATCCTATCCTTAAGATTTTTGACAAATACGAGGAAAAGGAAGGTGTTGAATCTATCACTATTTCGCCTGCCCTACTGGGGATGATGAAAAACGGCAAAACCAATGACAAGAAGACCCAGGACCTGATTTCGAAGATCACAGGTTTGCGTATCCTGACCCTCAACGACGGCGCTAACGGGAAAGGCCGTCCCAATCGCGAAGCGCTTACAGCAGAATTACAAGCCGCTGTGAAAACGGATTTTGAAGAAATCATGAAGGTGAAAAACTCCGGCGAAAGGATCGAACTATATGTACGCAATAAACCCGACTGCAAGGATTGTCAAGGAGCCTTGCTATTCATCACTTCGGCCAGCTCGTCGCTAACAGTGATGCATCTGGCCGGTAAAATTGACAAAACCCTGATTGATGCCGTGATGAACGGCGAAATAGGGACATCGAGCAAATAATTTGATTTTTCATAAAATTAGAAGCATCAAACGCATTGCCTTTCACTCATAACAAAACCATTATACCATGAAGAAGATTATTTTTATATTATATTTTGCATTCCTGGCAACAGGGACAATGATTGCCCAATCCGGTCTGAGAATCGGAAATATGGAAATGAATTTCGGGAAGCAGGGAAATGATACGGTTGTCCGTTTTTTCCAAATCACAACCAACGAACCGATAAAGGAAAATGCCAACAATAATGATAAAAAGAAGGTCAAAAACCATTATTTCCGGTCGAATTGCTATATCGGCGTCAGTTTTATGGTTCCCGAACATAGCGATGATTATTACCGTATATGGGGCGGCAATACGTATCATTTGGATATCGGCTTACAGGAACGTTACCGTGTCACCCGCCATTTTTCGCTATTGGGAACTTTGCAATACTCGTTTTATAATTATCGGATGAAAGATCTTACCGAAAGTCCTGCATTTGCAAACGAGGTAATTGGTCACACTATCGAGGCAAACAGTTTATCTAAGCAGGTTTACAGGAGTAATAATATCGGGGCAGGCTTGTATACCCGTTTCTACTTAGCGCCGGCGAAACAACACACGAATACCAGCGGATTGTATATCGACTGCGGTGTCCAGGGGGATTTTTCGTACAGCCGGTTTTTCAAAACCAAATCGAATTCGCACGGCAAAGAGAAGTACCGCGACGGTTACGCTTTTAACCCGTTCAATGCATCCGCCTGCGTCCGGTTGGGATGGAACAAGATAGCCATTGTTGCTCATTACCGTTTTACCGATGTGTTCAATAAGGATGTCATACCAATGGATTTGCCTCCATTGTCCATCGGAATCCAATTTCATTAAAACCATATCACCATGAAATGTCCATGCATTAACGTGCACCAACCGTAATAATTATCCATGGACATTCCATCTGACCTTAAAAAAATAAAATTATAACCAGATGAAAAAAATATTTATCTTTATTTTTCTTATTTGCTTGCCTTTATGCATTTCACTGGCCCAGCAGCGGGTGAAAATCGGTAATCTGGAATTTTCCGTCAGGAAAAGTACGGAAGGTAATGACACCATTGTGCAAATTGATATCAATGATCGCACGAAAACGGTAATTACGCGTAAAAAAGACAAGGAGGAGTATAAGCCCAGAAGGCGCTACCACACATCCTCTTGGTATATCGGGTTGGAGTTTATGCTTCCCGATAACGGCGCCGATTACCTGAAAATATACAGTGGCAAATCGTACCAGTTCAATACGGGTTACCGCTATTGCTTCCATCCTACGCGTTGGTACGGGATTGGGGTGACGGGGCAATATGCCTTCTACAACTACAGGTTGAAGGATGCATCGGAGCCTATGATTGGTGCAGCGACCGAACCGTACAAAGAAGTATTCCGCAGCAATAACCTTGGAGTGGGTGTTTTTAACCGGTTCTATATCTTTCCGGGCAACCGTTCGCGTCCCAATTCCGACGGGGTGTACATAGACGCCGGGGTTCAGGGCGAATGGTCATACGGACGATTCTATAAGTCGAAATTGGAAACCGGCGATTATTCCATTAAAAATAAATACCGGAATGGTTACGCTTTTAATCCGTTTACGGCAAGCGCTTTTGCAGGCATTGGGTTTGGGTGGTTCGAGGTGCATGCTCATTACCGGTTTACTGATGTTTTCAACAAGGAGGTGATTCCTGTTGAATTGCCCCGGATGACTATTGGGGTGACGTTTAATATTGATTGATAATATTCATTAGGCTAAAGACCATTTGGCGCGTGTTTGTGATCAAGCACGCGCTTTTTATTTTGTTTTTTGGTATTTTTGCAGTCAATATCAAAAGTAGCATCCTTGTTTTTATCATAAAAAGCCTTGATTGCCAATACCCGAGCCATTGTATTGAACCATCTCCGCTATGGGGATAGCAATTTAATTGTCCATTTGTATACCGAATATGCAGGGCGGCAAACTGTTTTCGTAAAAGGCGCTTTCAGTAAGAAATCGCAAGTACGGGCTGTTCTGTTCCAGCCGTTGCATCTTATCGAGGTCGACCTACACCACCGTACCAACCGGCAAATGCAACGGATATCGAATGTGCAGATGATTTACCCGCCGCAAAGTATCCCCTTTGATCCGGTGAAAAACTGTGTTGCCTTGTTCATTGCCGAACTTCTCCATAAAACGCTCAAAGAGGAAGAATCGAATCCCGGGCTGTTCGATTTCCTGCTGCACACCATCCAAACACTTGACTTGAACGACAACGGTACCGCTAATTTTCACCTGATGTTTCTAGTGCACTATACCCGCTATCTTGGTTTTTATCCCAATACGGAACAATCGTCAGAAGATACATACTTCGATTTGCGACGGGGTGATTTTGTGGTGATACCAACGGTTTCGTCGCCTTTTCCGGAATATAACCTCCTGCTGAGGCAGCTGCTCGGGATGTCGTTTGAACATTTGGATAGTTTGCAAATCAATCATCATCAAAGGAATTATCTTACCGAATACCTTTTAGGCTATTATTCGATGCATGTAGATAGTTTCGGAAAAATGAAATCGTTTCCTGTATTACGAAATGTTTTTCAAGATTGATAAATTTGATATATTTTTGGTGCGGTTTTTGTTAATGTATGTTAATAGTAGTTACGAAACCGGCTATAGACTTACAGCCTTCGGGAAGGATGGATTTCTATAGCCTGTATTTGTTTTTATATCAGCACATATAGAGCTTCGATTTTTAAAACACATTTGTAGATGAAGAATTTCTTTACTCTTATTGCCGTTTTGGTTTTTGTATTAGCTGGTTGTAGCAAGGAGAAAACCATCCAGGTCAAAGGTACCCTGAACGGAACCAATACTGAGATGATATATTTCCGGGAATTGGGCGTAGGCGGGAAGGTCGCGGCCAAAGACTCTATGCGGATAGATGCAAAAGGATATTTTGCATTTAAACAAAAAATAAGCCAGCCTACTTTCTACTCTTTGACTGTCAATGATAAAATTGTCACGATATTGGTCCGTCCGGGCGAAAAAGTTGTTCTTAGCGGCGATGCCCGTCACCTTCCGGTAACCTACAATGTGGAAGGAAGCGAGGATTCAAAAAATATCCGTCGCTTGAGCCAACGACTGGATCACACGGTATTTGTGGGTGATTCGCTTGACAAAACGCTTCAGAAATTCATCGGAAACCGTAATTTCGTGAACATACAACGCCAATTTGAATGGAATTATATCAATGAAGTCGATAGCTTACGTGCTTACAATATCCGTTTTATCAATCAGAATCCCCAGTCGTTGGTTGTGATTTACGCTTTGTATCAGCAATTAGCGCCTAATATATTCTTGTTCAGTCACGAAGAAGATATTAAGTATTTCCGCGTAGCCGATTCTATATTCTTTAAACGTTACCCGGAAGTACCGTTTGTAAAGTCGTTGCATGCCAATGTGATCGAAATGAATGAACAGTACCGCATCAAAAAACTCAACCGGATGTTGTCGATGCTGGGGCGTGATGCGCCAGAGATTGCATTACAATCACCCGACGGGCAGATCAAAAAACTGTCATCGCTCAAAGGGAAATATGTCCTGCTTGATTTCTGGGCGTCATGGAGTCCCGAATGCCGCACGGAAAATGTCAACCTGCTGAACACATATAATACATACCGTAACCGGGGATTTGATGTGTTCCAGGTTTCGCTCGATCAATCCAGATCGCCGTGGGAACGCGCAATTAAGGAAGATGGTTTGCCGTGGACAAATGTGTGCGATTTCAAATTTTGGGATTCGGAAATCGTAAAGGAATATGGCGTAGAAACAATCCCCACTAGTTTCCTGATAGACAAGGATGGTTCAATTATCTCCAAAGGTTTGAAAGGAGAAGCGCTGAATAAGAAACTGGACGAACTCTTTCTTGTCACCGAATAAAAAAATATATTTTGCATCCGACCTGCACCTGACGATGGCGCCCGATGAGGTAAGTCGCCGCCGGGAACTGGATTTTGTGAAATGGCTCGACATGGTGAAAACCGATGCCGAAGCCATTTTTTTATTGGGCGATATGTTCGATTTCTGGTTCGAATACAGGCATGTGGTTCCCCGTGGTTTTGTGCGCTTATTGGGTAAATTGGCCGAACTGACCGATAATGGCATCCCGATATACTTTTTTACAGGCAACCATGACCAGTGGATTCGCAACTACCTGCCTTACGAAATGAATATTGAGATATACAGGAAACCGACCGAATTTGACCTCAATGGTAAACGATTCTTGGTTGGGCACGGGCATGATGTCGGTTCCGAGGGTTTTATTGAACGGATGCTCAATATGGCTTTCGGCAGCAAGTTCCTGCGGATGATGTATGCCATGCTTCATCCCTTCTGGGGAATTGCTTTCGGGAAAAATTGGTCGAGAAACAGCCGTGCCCGCCGTGGTTTATACGAACCATTTGAAGGGATAGGCAGGGAAGAGATTGCCATGTATGCCCGCCGGCAACTTTCCGGAAAACATTATGATTTTTTCGTTTTCGGGCATCGCCATCTTGCAATGGATATGCGTCTGGGCGAAAACAGCCGCTATATCAATACCGGTGAGTGGATAGAGAGTCAAACTTATGCTGTTTTTGACGGAACGGATGTTTCGTTACATTCATTCAAAGGAGATGCTGATTTTCTAACGGTATAATCTTCCTATGGCGTGCTAACTACGAATACCTGAACAGGATTTTCTCCTTTCCCATTCTCCTTTTTACTTTAAATATCATATTGTTTGTCGTTAGCTTTAAAAAAAACTATATATTTGCGCTCAATTTTTTAATTTGAACTCATACATTTAAAGAAAGATACAAATGCGTAATAGAGGAATTATCAGGGCATTTGCCATTGCTATGGCGTTAGTGTGCCTGTATCAATTGTTATTTACATGGAAAACATGGACTATTGAGAAAGAAGCCAAAAGGTTTTCGGGTGGCGATTACGACAAGGAAGCCCAATACCTGGATTCAATATCCAATGAAGTGGTGTATAACTTTGTAGGCCTACGTAAATATACATATAAGGAATGTAAGGAACGCGAAATCAACCTAGGTCTTGACTTGAAAGGTGGTATGAACGTGATTCTGGAAGTTTCGGTAGCCGATGTCATCAAGGCATTGTCCAACTACAATCCCGATCCTACTTTCCAGCAAGCGCTCACCCGTGCTACACAAATGCAGGCCAACAGTCAGGATGACTATATTACGCTTTTCGGCAGGGCTTTCCGTGAAATTGACCCGAATGCAAAATTAGCAGCTGTTTTTCGTACTCCCGAATTAGGGGATAAAATCAAATTTGACGCTTCCAATGAAGAAGTGCTCCGCGTATTGCGCAGTGAATCGAACAGTGCTATCGACAATGCTTTTAATATTATCCGTACCAGGATCGATAAGTTTGGCGTAGTTCAACCCAACATCCAGCAACTGGAAACCAAAGGACGCATTTTGGTTGAATTACCCGGTGTGAAAGAACCCGAACGTGTACGTAAACTGTTGCAAGGATCGGCTAACCTGGAGTTTTGGGAAACCTACGAAAACTCTGAAATTTATCCTTATTTGGTACAAGCCAATGAGAAAATAAGGGAATTGGAAACAGTAGCCGGTACAACAACTGATCCGGCGAAGAGCGAACCGGCTCCGGATGTGCAAGCTGCCGCTAAGCCGGACACAACAAAAGAAGCAGACCTGCTCGAACGATTATCGCAGGAATCCCCAGCCAAAGATAGTACTGCATTGCTACAAAGCGATCAGGCGAAAAGCTACCCCTTGTTTTCGGTATTGAATCCCCAGGCATCTCAGAATCAACTTATGCCCGGTTCTACCATTGGGATGGCGGCAATAAAGGATACTGCAAAGGTTAACCGTTATCTGTCGATGCCGCAAGTGCGCGAGTTATTCCCCCGCGATGTCAAGTTCCTGTGGGGTGTGAAACCTTTCAAAAATCCACAGACCGGTAAGGAAACCGACCTGTTCGAGTTGCATGCCATTAAGGAAACTGGTCGTGATGGCCGTCCGCCGCTCAGCGGGGACGTAATCACCGGCGCAAACGCCGACTTTAACCAGCGTGGCGGTTCGTCAGCCGAAGTATCGATGCAGATGAACAGGGACGGTTCGCAGACCTGGGCACGCATGACCAAGGAAAATATCGGCCGTTCCATCGCCATCGTGTTGGACAATAACGTATATTCTTCCCCAAAAGTTAATGGTGAAATAACGGGCGGTAATTCGCAAATCACCGGTAATTTTACCATCAACGAAGCTACTGACCTTGCAAACATCCTCAAATCGGGTAAACTTCCCGCCAAGGCAAGCATTATCCAGGACGAAGTGGTTGGTCCTACATTAGGTAAAGAATCGATCCGTGCTGGTTTCATGTCGTTTATCATGGCTTTGGTCGTGGTATTGATCTACCTTGCTTTTTATTACAACAGTGCCGGTCTTGTCGCCGATGCAGCCTTATTTGTGAATATGTTCTTCCTGATGGGTGTACTGGCTTCGCTAGGGGCCGTACTTACATTGCCCGGTATTGCCGGTATCGTGTTAACACTCGGTATGGCCGATGACGCGAATATCATCATCTTTGAGCGAATACGCGAAGAACTCCGAGCGGGAAAAGGGATACGGCTTGCCGTGTCCGACGGGTACAAGCATGCTTACTCTGCCATCATCGACGGTAATGTCACAACATTCCTTACCGGTTTGGTATTGTTCTTTTTCGGGACAGGTCCTATTCAGGGTTTTGCTACCACGTTGGTACTCGGTATCCTCACTTCGTTATTCTGTTCTATTTTCATTTCCCGTTTGATTTTTGAACGGTTGCTGGATAGCGGTAAAACGATCAAATTCTCGGTTCCCGCCACTGAAAATATTTTCCGCAATGCTAAGTTTGACTTTATTGGTGTCCGTAGGAAACTATATGTTGTTTCGCTTGTTGTGATTGGTATTGGGATGGTATCCATCATTGTTCAGGGATTTAATTATGGCATTGATTTTACCGGGGGGCGTAGCTACACCGTTCGATTTGCTGCGCCGGTGAATACAGTGGAACTACAATCGTCGTTGCGTAAATCTTTTGATGAAAACATGCCCGAAGTGAAAACTTTCGGTTCGGACAATCAGGTAAAAATTACCACTGACTATTTGATGGAAGAAGACCAAAATCCCGAATTCAGGCATAACATTGACAGTATAGTGGAAGTTCGCCTATTCGACGGTGCGAAATACTTGTTGGCGCAAGGTACTACCTTGGAACAATTCCGCACCGATAACCTGATGAACACGCAAAAAGTGGGTGCCAGCATTGCTGATGATATTAAGCGCAATGCCGTCATTGCCGTACTCTTGTCACTGGTGGTTATCTTCCTGTATATTTTTATCAGGTTTCGTAACTGGCAGTTCGGTTTGGCTGCGGTGATCTCGTTGTTTCACGACTCCGTCATCATGATCGGCATGTACTCGCTGCTGTGGAAGGTGGTGCCTTTCTCGCTCGAAATCGACCAGAACTTCATTGCAGCGATTCTTACCGTTATAGGCTACTCTATCAACGACTCGGTGATTATCTTTGACCGTATCCGTGAGTATGTGGGATTGTACCCCAAACGCCCGATGAGGGAGTTATACAACTCTGCTATCAACAGCACGTTGGGTCGTACCATGAATACTTCACTCACTACCATGTTCGTGTTGCTGATTATCTGTATTTTCGGCGGTGAAATGATTCGAGGATTCTCGTTTGCCATGTTGGTTGGTATTGCGGTTGGTACGTATTCGTCGGTATTCAATGCCGCTCCGATTGTATACGACTTGATCAACTTTAAGAAACATAGGGACGAAAAGAAAATCAAGGCTTGATAAAAAAGTCATAAAGGAATAAAAAAACCGGGACATGATCCCGGTTTTTTTATTAGGAGATTGATCAAACATCTTCTGATGTGATCATTACCCTACTAATCACTCAGACTTATTCATTCTTCTGCGATGATCTGCGGGAGCAAATGTTGACAATTTGAAGAGTAAAAACTTGCCATATTCTTTTAACTCGGAAAGACACTGACTCACGTTTGTAACACATACCAGGCGTTACAAACGCATTAACACGGACTGGGACATCACTAAATGAAATATTACCAAGTAAATTTTGCCGAGTATTCGGTTGTATTTCCTTTGTTGTCTGTTACTTTCAGTTCGAGTGTGTGCTGGGTGTTTTGGGCGATGCGTTCAGCGTCGAAGTCATAAAATATCAGATCGTTTTTAGCATCATATTCAAAAAGCACCCACACTCCATCGATGTGGCCTATGTATGAATTGATACCCGAAAAATCATCCCTGATTTTGAATCGAATGTTTTTTACGCCCCGCAAGTTAGCCCCGTTTTTGATGTTGATGGGTGTGATGCGTGGAGGAATAGTGTCAACACCAATGGCATAACATCCAAATGACCTTGATTCGGTTCTTACAACACCGTTTTGATATATCCCGCCAGCATTTGACCTTCCTCCGTTGTCGACCTGTACAATTAATGCTTTGCTGTATAGACATTCAGGAAGGCTGTCGGCGGCAATTTCAATGGTCATGGCTTTATGCAAAGGTGTGTACGGATCATGGATACAATATATATCCGAATATAACCCCTTGGTTTTTTTTGAAGAACTGTATTTGAAATCAATATCATCATAAAGCGCATCGGCAGGGATTACGACCCTGATACCTTGCTGGCTATATACGAATTCTTTCTTGTAAGCCGTTGTCAAGAAGTCAGGAAAAACAACTAATTCACGTAAATACGCGGATGGTGCCTGAGCTGTCTTATCCGGTACATAGCTGAATACAAAGTTCAGCCTGGAATTATTACCATGCAGGTCGCGTACCACTATCAGGCCCTTGTGTTCGGCAGAGTCGGGAAATGATACGATCCCCCTGTCAACATTGTGGTCATACATGCTTAGCTGATTATTCGGTTCGATATACAGGCGGTTAAACCGGACATGTTCCTTCATGTAGTACTCATAATCAATCAGGCTGTTGATGTAACGCGATTCATCAAATGAAAACTGATCCATAGTCTGGGAAAACATCAGGGAACTGTCTACCCATAGCTTTATGCCGTATGGCCCGCATCGGTTGACCGAACCATAGCTCTGGTCGTGTGTGTCGATACCAAAAGCTACCTTCCCATTGATTTTTAGTTTCTTGTTTCCAGCGATACGATAACTTTTCCCGACTTTCTCCAAATCCAGAATTAATTTATCAGTTGAACCATTGACTGTACTGCCTTTGCCAATGGGATAAACAGCCAGACGTCGTATGATCGGGGCAATGTTATCTTTCACGCCGAATCCGAATAATAGGGGATTGATGATGTTTTCCGTTTTTGTATCACGCACCTCGAAATGCAG
The DNA here is from genome assembly GCA_031547085.1 of Bacteroidales bacterium. Classification (GTDB taxonomy): domain Bacteria; phylum Bacteroidota; class Bacteroidia; order Bacteroidales; family UBA4181; genus JAIRLS01. Next base: position 50,785 of record JAVBSH010000128.1, on the reverse strand, counting down.
GTGGGGGCCGCTCGAACCTCCTGTATTTCCCGAAAAAGCGACAATTTCGCCTCGTTTTACCGGAAGACGGGTGGAGTCAGGGTATATGGCGATAGAAAATTGTTCCCGTTTGTATTGTTGTTGCTTGACATAAGCCGTAATTTCTTCGTTAAAATTATTCAAATGCCCGTAAACGGTTGTGTATCCGTTGGGATGTGTGATATACAATGCGTTTCCATATCCACCCGGAGAAACGGAAATCCGAGACACATAACCTTGTTCGCATGCATAAACCTTGTGTCCGATGGAGCCTTGTGTCCGGAAATCAATGCCCGAATGGAAATGATTTGAACGCAACTCGGCAAAGGTTCCGGCAAGTGCAACCGGAAGATTCAACGGCTGGCGAAAGATCGTATCTTTCTGCTGTTGTGCGCTGGCATTAAAAATAGAAAGAGAAAGTGTTAAAAACAAAAAACAAACCCGAACCGTCAGCTCGCCGCAGGCAAACCCGAAACTCTTAAAACAAAACATCCTATTACTTTTTCTTCTTTTTCCGTAAATTTAATACTTCGCCAGCTTGAGGCTGTGATCCTTCCTCCATACGATTTAAAGTGTACAACCGCGGTAACTTGATCGCATATTTCTGCGATATATCATGCATCGTCTCCCCTTCTTGTGCCACATGGGTGTCTTTACCTCTCTCGGCCTTGCGTCGTTTGGGTTGCACGTATATCACCTGTCCTTCGTATAACGATTTAGTAGTTTGTATTTCATTGTATTTCGGCAACTGCCAGGGCATCATTTCCAGATCCTTGGTTAGCGAAGCGTAGGTATCGCCTGCTTTGGCCATGATATAATCCGTTCTGTTGTTTGTTCTCACCGGGTATTTATCGACACTGATGGAAATAAAATCATCTGTGGATTTACCTTTTTCTGTTGTTTTTCCGATTTTTGTTGTGACAACCGGTTTTTTACGGAATTTCACACCCTCATCATATTGATGTAGATCATAACGTTCGATCAGGTCGATGAGCCGTTGCGGATAATTGGGATCAGTGGCATAACCTGCTTTACGCAATCCTCTTGCCCAGCTTTTGTAATCGGTTGATTTATATTCAAAAAGAAAAGCATACCGACTACGGGTCATCAGAAAATCGGTATGGTCGAGGTACGATTCCTGGGCTGTCCTGTAATGGCGGAAACATTCATCCTTTTCGTTGTCGTCATGATAAATTTCGGTGCCATCCCATCCGTGGCACTTGATCCCGAAATGATTATTGGCTTTGACCGCTAAGCGGCTATTTCCATTGCCCGATTCAAGCATTCCCTGCGCCAGTGTGATACTGGCGGGAATACCGCTCCGGTTCATTTCCAAAATCGCTAAATCCTTATAGGTATTGATATATTCTTCGGCGGTTATCCTTTGCGCGAATAAATCGGGCGTTCCAAAGCAAACCAGCCAGCAAAAAAGTAAGTAATAAATTTTCATTTCAAGGGGTTAATGACGGACAAAGGTAATAAAAAGTTGTAAATGATACATTGCAAGCGTCGGATGCATTTTTCAAACAAATATCACTAATTTTGTCCCACTTATAGTATGTTCAATATTAATAAAATATAAAAGTGCTTCATACCCAATCTTATGGCGATAGCCTGAAACAGAAAGGTTTCGATTTTTACAGCGGTGTTCCCTGTTCGTTTCTTAAAAACCTGATTAATTATTCCATCAATGATTGCCGTTATGTGATGGCGGCCAATGAAGGCGATGCGGTGGCTATTTGTGCCGGTGCGTATCTTGGCGGACACAAGTCGGTAGTATTGATGCAGAACTCGGGATTAACCAACGCCACTTCGCCGTTGACATCGCTGAATTATACTTTCCGTATACCAGTACTGGGGTTTGTCAGCCTCCGGGGCGAACCCGGCCTGGCCGATGAGCCTCAACACGAGCTGATGGGAACCATTACCGAAAAATTCCTTGACGTGATGCAGATTCCCTGGCAATACCTTTCGGGAGATATGGCCGAAGCTGAAAAACAGTTACAACATGCTGATAAGATCATCGAAAACGGGCAATCCTTCTTTTTTGTGGTGAAAAAAGATACATTCGATGATGTAGAGTTAAAACAAAAAAGCCTGCCATCGGTGCAAAACGCGCACCTGAAAGGATTTACAGGTACAGGTCAACGGCCAACACGGCTGTCGGTACTGGAACGGTTGAATAACTTGAAGGATGCCGATACGGTGATGCTGGCCACTACAGGAACTACCGGACGTGAATTATACGAAATTGAGGATGCTCCCAATTACCTTTACATGGTTGGCTCGATGGGATGCATCGGTTCGATGGCTTTAGGACTGGCTTTGGCTCGTCCTGACAAGAAAGTGATTGCCATCGATGGAGATGGAGCCTTACTCATGCGCATGGGATCGCTGGCAACCAATGCTTGCTATGCGCCCCGCAACATGCTGCATATTCTGCTGGATAATAATTGCCATGATTCTACCGGCGGGCAGGCAACGGCATCGCATAATGTTGACTTTGCCAAGGTAGCGGCGGCATGTGGTTATGCCAATGCATACCATGTAGATGGTACTGATGCGCTGGAACAACGCATTAAGGAGTGGAAGCAAGACCCAACCCTGACATTCATTCACCTGCAAACTGCTAAAGGCTCGAAAAAAAATCTCGGCAGGCCGAAGGTGAAACCTTACGAAGTAAAAGAACGATTGATGAAATTTTTGGGCTAATGGTTTGGAAATTATCAATCAATGCCCTTTATTTAAGTAAGTTATTATTGACATAAAAACCTGCTGGGTCTCTAAGACCCGGTAGGTTTTACCAAGCATCCAGACCTACCGGGTCTTAGAGACCCAGCAGGTCAGTGGCGTTAAATACCGCTATTTGGATATCTTTTTTTCCGATACCATCTGGTAAAAATTGCGATTTGCTTTCACTAAGCTCACCGAGAACAAAGTCAGGTTTTTGGTTTCAGTCAATATGTTGAGATAAAGCACACTGTTGCGAGTGGATACTTCCTGTTTTTTGATGCGCTTCAACTGCTTGCGTTGGAGGATGTCGACCAGCGCGAGTACGCTTACTTTTCGTTTGCGTATTTCCTCCGATGAGTTTTCGTATTTGCGGTTTTTTATAGTATGCAGGATCATGTTGAAAAATACAGACACTTCGTCATTCAACTCAGTGAGTTCAGTCATCTGTGTGCTGGAAAATGGGGTGTGGTTATTATCCAAATATTCATAAGCCGGTTTATAGATATGAAACACACTATTGCCCACTTCACGGGATGCATCCACCACCTGCACATAATACTGACTCGATTCCAATGCCTCTCCTTGCAACTTGGCAATCACCTTGTAAGAATTATTCTTAAGATCTTTCGTATGTTTACTCAGTTCGTATACATCGTCGTGTATGCCTTTTAAAGCCTTCCGTTTTCCTGCAAGAAAATTATTGAGCGTGAGATAATAGAGCTTGGAAGCCGATATGGCTGCCGATACAATCTCTTCATTACAACTCTCAAACACCTTCGACGCAGTTACCGTTTTGGCGCTCAGCAAGGCGTCTTCTTTCACTTTTTTCTTTTCTTTTTCCTTTTCAGCCTTTTCAGAAACGAACAACGAGCGGAACATGAAATATCCCACTACCGCCATACATATGGCAAAAGCAATCCATTTGCCCCAGATAAGGAAACCGGTAACAAGACACGACAAAGTCAATGCCGAAATAGCCGTAATGAACCATCCGCCAATGACAGTAATCACACCGGTAATACGGTACACTGCTGTTTCGCGGTCCCATGCACGGTCGGCCAGCGAACTACCCATTGCGACCATAAAAGTGACATAAGTGGTAGATAACGGAAGCTTTAATGAAGTGGCTGAAGCAATCAGAATACTGGCTACTACTAAATTAACCGAAGCCCGTACCTGGTCGAAAGCCACATCCTCGTCGGTTTTCTTATGACGAAAACGCCGATCAATCCTCCTTTGCCAACGCCGGGGAACAACACGTTCGAAAAAGCTTGACACATTCAATGATCCGCGCACCAGCGAACGTGCCAGCAACGTAGAATCAAATTGCTCTTCGCCTGCATCCTGGCGGCTGAGATTTACAGTCGTGTCGATCACTTTGCGTGCACGACGCGAGAATACCAATGTTCCAGCCATTACTAGCCCTGCGATCAGCAGAAAGATGGTAGGCGTACTGACGGGCGCTTTCAACGCACCCATCATCAGGCTGCTGTCAGCAACACCCGATGCTACATATTGTTTGTATGATTCCAATCCTGCCAGCGGAACCCCGATGAAGTTTACCAAATCATTGCCTGCAAAAGCCATTGCCAGGGCAAATGTCCCCACAAGGATCACGATTTTCAGTACATTGGTACGGAAAAGCAACATGAGCAACTGCAAAACAACCGTCCAGCATATAAAATTGCCCAACAGCAATTGCCAATTATGCGTAGTGATGTATTCGAGGTATTCAGGTTTCATGAACGATGCTCCTTTGGCCCCTTTCATGATCATGAAATAGACAATGGCCGTAATAGCAATACCTCCGAAGATAGCCCCAAAGTATTTGTATGATTTGCGATAATCGAACGAAAAGATGACCCGTACCACCCATTGGATGATGATGCCTGAGATAAAAGCTACCACCACCGAGATAAGTATCCCGCTGATGATTGCCAATGCTTTCTCGGTATTGATGTATTGCCCGAGTTCAGCAAAACCGCCATCTGAATGTGATATTTTGTACAATGCCATGGCCAGCGAAGCTCCCAGCAGGTCAAATACAATGGAAACCGTGGTAGATGTGGGTAATCCGAAACTATTGAAGATGTCAAGCAGCAACACATCGGCTACCATCACACCTACAAATATCCAGATAATTTCATTGAAGTAGAATTTCTCAGGATCGAACAGGCCGTTGCGTGCAATATCCATCATACCACTCGAAAAGGTAGCGCCGATAATTACCCCAAGACAGGCAAAAATCATGATGGTGCGAAAGGATGCGACTTTGGACCCGATTGCAGAGTTCAGGAAATTGGATGCGTCATTGCTCACACCGACCATCAGGTCGAAAAACGCTAAGAGCAAAAGGAATGCGACAAGAATAACGTATAAGTCCATAATGTATAATTATATGACAAAAATATGCGCAACATTTCATTCTAATGTTAAGAAATTGTTAAGTTTTTTACAATTCAATGACAATTCGATTATTTTTGCCATTATTTTAGAAATGCATCAGATGATGGGACATTGGCTTCACGAAGCATTGTATTCGACGGATATTAATACCACTACGGCCACTTTCCGGCTGCTGGTGAGCTTGGTTATTGGCGGAATGGTAGGTTTGGAACGTCGTTGGCGACTGCAACCAGCAGGATTCCGGACACATATATTGATATGTCTGGGGGCAACATTGCTGATGATGTTGTCGATTTATATTCCCCAGGCATATGGGGTTGGCGATCCCGGACGTATTGCGGCGCAAACCGTTACAGGTATAGGGTTCCTGGGCGCGGGCGCTATCATCAAGATTGGTTCCAACGTCCGTGGGTTGACAACAGCTGCCTCCATTTGGCTGATTTCGGCTATCGGAATGGGAGTGGGGGCCGGATTATACATCATTTCGGGAATTTCGGCCGGCTTGATGCTGCTGGCGTTGATTGTATTGGAGCGGTTTGAGAAACGTATCATTCCTGATTATACCACCAAAGTGTTGTCGGTAACTACCGAAAGTCGCTCTGTTACCTCCGACCGCATATTGGCCATACTGAAAAATTATCCTTTGTCGGTTATAAATGTGGACATACACCACAATCTGACAAGCAACACTACTGAAATGAATTTTATGATCACATACCACGATGATCTTCCAGTCGATACGATTATTGAACGAATCAGCGAAATGGATCCCGTAAAAATTGTGAATTTGCTGTAATCCCAAAGCATCAACCATGTCTGATAGATCTCTAATACCCAACAAGTTACAATTAATAGCATTGCAAGCAACATAACCGCAAACTCACCCCCCCGAGCCTAATTCCCTATCAATTGTTTGTAGCTTTCGATAATTGCTACGCCGCTGGATGTACCTATACGCGTAGCACCTGCTTCGATGAGGGCTAACGTTGTTTCCAGGTCGCGGATCCCACCGGAAGCCTTTACCCCCACCTCATCGCCGACAACCCTACGCATCAACCGTACATCTGCAACGGTTGCCCCGGCTGTGCCAAACCCGGTAGATGTCTTCACAAAATCTACCCCGGCATCTTTCGCTATCAGGCATACAGCCTCTTTTTCATGGCCAGACAAATAACAGGTCTCTAAAATCACCTTGCAAATGATATGGTTGGATTTGCAAAGCGCTGAAATCTCTTCGATTTCCCTGCGTACGATGTCTGTTTGTCCTTTTTGCAAAGCACGGATGTTGATCACCATATCTATTTCGCTAACGCCTCGAAATATAGCGTCTCTGGCTTCGAAAAGCTTGCAGTGAATATTGGTTTGCCCCAAAGGAAAGCCAACAACCGTACATATACGCACACCTGAACCGGTTAGGTGATCTATACATGTTTCAACTTCGACAGGATTGACAGCCACGGCAGCAAACCTATATTTGCGGGCTTCGGCACACAACTTTTCAATATCTCCGGCATTACCGAAGGCTTTGAGGAAGGTGTGGTCGATCATTCCGGCCAGCTGTTCCACAGATAAGTTTTTAGTGTGATGGTTCATGAGAATATTGTTTTGATGAAAAATACGATCATAAAATATCTGGCTATAGATGCCGATGTATTGGAAAACACAAGCTTAATACCTTACCTTCCAGATATCACCTTTCTTCATTGTTAAGGTGATCCTATCTCCGTTCTGGATGGTTGACTCCTGGTTTTTCCCGTTAAGGGATATTTTTGCAGGACAGTCATTCCGCGGTAACTTTACTGCAAAAGTTCCATCCGTTGTTGCCCTAACTGTCATCTGGGTTATTTTCCCATCCGTCCATTCGGCATCTGTTTCGGCACTGCCTTTCACGCAAAGGCCTTTAAAATATCCTGTCTTCCATTGTTCCGGAAGTGCCGGCAAAAATTCGATGTAGCCTTCGTGATTTTGTATCAACATTTCGGCCATGCCGGATGTCCCGGCTCCGTTGCCGTCGATGATGAAGATATCCCACGGCGCACCTGCAATTCCCTTGGGTGAGATGGTGAGTAGGTTCTCGCGGGTGAAGGTGTTGAGCAGTCCGGCATAGCTGTTGTAAGCTTCCTGCGGGTCTTTGAGGCGGGCATAAAAGTTGATCATATTGGCGCGGCTCCATTCCACGTCTTCCCAACCAGGAGCATTCAGTCGTCTCTCGATGGTTTTTCGCGCTGCGGCAGCTAATTCAGGCGTATGAGCCAGCGAAATCTGCGAAAACGGGTACAATGCCAGCAGGTGTGTGGTGTGGCGATGGTTGGGTTGGGTCTCCTCAAAGTCCTCGAGCCATTCCTGCAAAGTGCCGTTTTTCCCGATTCTGAAAGGCGGGAATCTCTTTAGCGCTTCTTCCAGCGATTGGCGGAAATCTATATCCATACCTAATATTTCGGATGCTCGGATGCACGACATATAGGTTTCAAATACCAATACACGATCGCAGGTGGGCATCATGGACAGTGTGAACTCAGCACCGTTGTAACGGAACGAGTTTTCGGGCGAGATACTTGGGCCGGTAACCATGTAATCCGTACCGGGAAGTTCCGTCATATAGTCGAGGAAAAATGTGGCGGCACTTTTCAGGATGGGATAAGCTGTCTTTTCCAGGAAATCCTTGTCGTTTGTGTATTCGTAATGTGTCCACAGGTGCGAGGCAATCCAAGCTCCGGCTGTAGGAAATAATCCCCAATATGTGCTTGCAGGAGCTGTGTATCCCCATGAATTGACAATTGTATTTGCCGACCAACCGGGGTTTCCGAATATATCTTGTGTCATTTGGGCGCCATGTTCGGACAAAAACTTGATGTAGCGAAACAGCGGCGCATTGCATTCGTGCAGGTTGGTGATGTTCGATGGCCAATAGTTTTGTTCGATATTGATATCCAGATGGTAGTCGCATGCCCAACCCATGTTGCATGCCAGATTGTCGTTCCAGATGCCTTGCAGATTCGATGGCAACGGCGAGTTTTCGCGTGAGGAGGCAATCAACAGGTAACGTCCATACTGGAAGAAAAGAGCATCGAGTCCGGGATCTGTTGCTCCTTCCTTTTTGGCTTTCCAACGCACGTCGGTTGGTTTCTTGTCCGCTTCGCTACTCCCCAATGAGATGTCTACCCTATCAAACAGCTCTTTGTAGTCGGCAACATGGTCTTTTTTCACTGATTCGAATCCTTTAGCAATAGCCTTTTCGACTGTTGCCCGACATACGGATCGGTATTCCGGGTTGTCGTAATCGGTACGGATATCAAGCATAATTATTACTTCATCAGCCCCGTTTACCTTCAATATGGTATCGCTTGCCTGAATGATCCCGCCCAAGGCCGCTACTTCAACTTTACCGGCGAATTTGACCCCTCCCGGCCCGAATTTCGGAAAACAGACCTTACCGGAAAATTCTAGGCTGTTGTTGTTTACTGCGAAAACAGTGCTGTCTGATTTACGCATCATTGTCAATCCAAGATCGAAGTCCAATTGTCCTTTTTTGTCCGATGATAGCCTGATCACCAATATATTGTCAGGATTTGAACAGAAATATTCCCGCCGATACGTGACACCGTCCACCTGGTACGAGACTCTTGTGATGGCATCGCGCAGGTTTAATTCGCGTTTGTAACCGGTAGCGGCAGCTTCGTTGTGGCCGAAACGGAGTGTTAGATCTCCAGTGGGGACGTGCGTTCCGAATGAGCGCGAACCGACAATAAGGTCATGTGCCGCCATCTGGCTGCCTTCTTCATACTTTCCTTCAAAAAAAAGTTTCCGAACGGCAGCCAGCCTTTGCTTTCCATCGGTTCTCGTTTGCTGATCCGGATCCGGTTGTCCCGACCACATGGTAACCTCGTTCAACGCCAGTTTTTCCATGGCAATACCACCATGTACCATTGCACCAAGGCGTCCGTTACCAATGGGCGTGGCTTTCATCCACTCGTCGGCCGGCTGCTGGTACCAAAGCGACAGGTTGGGATTCTGCTCCTTACCGGATTGGCATGCGGTTAGGAAGATGATCAGGAAACTAAATATGGATAATCTATTCATGATGTTGGTGTTTACATGGGTGTTTAACAGCCGCATTAGCATTGTTGCTGTGTCCGCCGGCGCCTGTTTTTTACTTTCGTTCATTGTACACTCCAAACTCGGCAATGGCCGGGACATCGCTACATTCGTCGATGGTGATCCGTACTTTGTTTCCCCAAACGCGGTTGAATCGGTGTACCTTCACCCGTCCTGCAATTGTTTCGGCCACCAGGGGTTTCCATACATTGCTTTCAAGGTACTCGATATGATATTTCTTGATACGCAGATCTCTGCCGCCCTCAGCAATCGAGATCATATTAAAGCCCTGTTCTTCACCTAACTCCACTTCCCACCAGGGTGTTTTTACTGCCGGGTTGGAATGCCACGAACTGCTGAAACGATCATCATTGGCAAAATCCATAATGCTCATATCATTGCCCCAACTCGAATTGCTGGGTTTGAATTTGGCAATATTCGATGATATGATCGGAGCGTCAAATACAGGCAAAGATGATACAGGACCTTTATTTTGCCATATTTTTCCGATCTCTTTCAGGGCGGCAACAGCATTATCGTCGATCAACCCGTCGCGATTGGGTGCCACATTCAGTATAAAATTGCAATACACCTTGTTCATGGGTATAATGTTGTTGTTAACCATTTCTTGGGGTGATTTTACCGGACTTTTCGGAAAATGTTCTTTCCAAAACCAGTTGTCGTTAACCGGAAGACAGGATAATGCAGGGAGTTTGTTGCTATCCTTCGATATGTGTTGTCCTGCACCTTGTTCGTACGATTTGATATCGGTGTAGAACAACGCTTCCGACGGATATTTGGCCGCATTCAGGTCCATTACCAAGCAATTGGGTTGCAGGCGTTTGACTAAGTAGTAAATGTCTTCGAAAGGGATTTCGTCGTATGATATTCTCGACCAGGGTGCATCCCAGCCGTCGATGATCAATGCTGCGATTTCTCCGTAGTTGGTCAAAAGCTCGGTCAACTGGTTTTTCACCATTTCAATATGGTAAGACTGTATCTGGTGGGGACGTAATTTATGATGTGTATCGAGGATCGAATAATAGAGCATCACCTTTAGCCCCTGCGCCCTGAAAGCATCGGCATATTCCTTGACAATGTCCTTTTTGTAGGGACTATTCACCACGCTATAATCGGTTGTCTTGGTGTTCCAGATACAGAATCCGCTGTGGTGCTTGGTGGTGAGGCACCCGTAGGACATATTGGCGTCTTTTGCGGCTTTAGCCCATTGTTTGCAATCTAATTTCTTAGGATTGAAAATGGCCGGCAATGCATCGGGATCAGCCCAATCGTCGCCCATGTATGTGGGAATATTGTAGTGGATGAACATCCCGAACCGGAGGTCTACAAATTCCTGTTGAAGTTGGGTTAATGATTTTCGATTGCTTGTCTGTCCAAAACAAATGGGAATAACACAAAATGTAAGTATAACAGTTATAATTTTATTCATGATAAGTGTTTTGTTGATTGGTTGTTGGTCGATTTATTTTTTTAATATTGACGATTATTGAATTCTTGTACGGCTTCGAAAAGTGTAATGATGTTTTCAGGAGGCACGTCGGGTAATATATTGTGTATCGTATTGAATACGAATCCTCCTCCTTTGGAAAAAATCTCCATTCGTTCCAATACCTGTTCCCGGATTTGCTGTTTGCTCCCGATATTCAACACACCCACATTTTCGATGCCTCCACCCCAGAAAGTACAGGATTGTCCGAATTCTTTTTTAAGGAATTCAGGAGACATGTTGTAAGCATTGGTTTGCACCGGGTTGAATATCTCTATCCCGGCATCGATCATGTCGGGCATCAGACTCGAAATAGAACCGCATGAATGGATAAAGGTATGCATTCTGCTATGGGTTTTCACATAGTCGCACAATATCTTGTGGCGGGGTTTAAAAAGATTCCGGTAGGTATCCGTATCCATAAAAGGGCCGGAAGTCATACCCAGGTCATCGCCAAAACGGATAATGTCTACAATATCGCCTACTGATGCGCACACTTTCTCAAGCGTGGCAAGGTGTCTTTTTAATAATTCATCGAGAAGACGAGCCACATTGTCGGGGTCACAAATCAAGTCCATTAGGAAATTATCCATTCTTCGCAGGAATGTGCCCCATTCGAACAAATTACATCCGCATACAATCATCAATGCCTTATCGGTTGTTTGCCGCAAATGCAGGGTTCTTTCACGGAGCTGCCGGTAAAAGTCCGCTTCTCCTGCATGATCCCACGGACTATGCACGTCGCGCGACCACATGATCCGATACATTTCGGCATCCAAACCTTCATACGAGCCGGGATATCCATCGACATACGGGAAATATGTCTGGTCGAAAAAGGTGGCGCCGACCGGCATTTTGGAAAGGACCCGTTGACCATCGTCATCATAGGTAACCCACGATCCGTCGGGTTGTTGTGCCGGCTTGAACCATTGCGGATAATATCCTTCGGCTCCATTGGCCATATGGATAAGACCCCAGTCCGAGGGTTTGTCATTGAATGCACGGCCAATGTCGATGACATCCATTCCGAACAGATCAAGAATCGACTGGTCTGGCTGGGCTAATTGTTGCACTACATCGTAGATCAATACCGGGAGTTCATATCTTTTAAGATATTTGACAAGGTTTGAATATGCAATGGCTGATATGCCCGAACTGGGTGTTGCCCCGAGATCAACCGGAACACGGTCGGGTGTTTGGTGTGCAATAGCTGCTAATACTCTTTCGCGTGAAGTCATGATTTTTTGATTAATGGAACGCAGATGACACAGATGAAACAGATTTAAACGGATTTTTGAATTAATGGAACCACAGATAACCACAGAAAAATCCGTGAGGGTTCATCGAGAGCTGCTATTTTCTAATATCTTACCTTATCATCTTTTAATTTTGAACGGTTAACAATAGTGTTGATTTTTCACTACCATTATATAGTACCTGTCTCCCTCCCCACATGGAGGAGGGCCGGAGTGGGGCTCTCAGTCAGTATGGAATACTTCTTCCATGGTTGCCCACCATTCCCCTGATGTCCGTGTTTCCAAAGGTTGCTGGCAAGGTTCGCATACACTCCACCAGCGTTGGGTCTCAGGGTCGGCAGCCATCTTAGCCATGTCAGCGGCGTAGTCCATGCCCATATACTCATAATAACTGAACAGATAACCATCTTTGTAATAAATGGAATAATTGCGGATATTGCATTCTTTGATCATTCTCAGTATTCCGGGCCATACCGCAGCATGCAACTGTTTATATTTTTCGAGTTTTTCAGGTACTACTTTGATAACACTTCCGTATCGTTTCATTTTTTTTAATTGATAATGATGAATTCTATATTTTTTTAAATACTACTGCTGATGCCAATCAGAAATGATGCAAAAATAAGAACTATTAACCCTATCCACATCAGTCCACGGGTTTTAACCGTTACTCCCTTCCATTCGCCCCGGTAAAGTCCCCAAAGAGTGGCAAAAACAATGGTCAAGATCATCAGGATGCCCCATGCCACAAAGGAGAATTCACCCATTTGTGATTTACCCATCCCGAAAAATACATAATTGATATACCAGAGAAATCCGGCAAACGCACAGCATAGGTAATTGACTCCGAGAGAATTGCTGGATCTACGCACAAAATTGGAATAAGTTTTGTTCTTGACTGATAGATAGATGCACCAGACAAGCGTGGTGAGAAACGACCCACTGTAAAGTACCAAAAATACGGCACTATCCTGGAATAAAGGACTGGTGCCGAATTTCACGCAGGCATCGGCAATAGGTTTTCCCTGCTCGATACCCAATGCCGCAGAAGATCCGGCAACCCCAACAAAGAGTGCAGCGGCAATGCCCTTACGAATGTTGAACTCCTTGTTGATACCTTCTTTTGAACTTGCCTGTTTGCTTTTCAAGAGCCCGGCATAGCCCGAAATGCCAATTCCTACTAACGAAATCAATATCCCGGAAAGCAACATGATGCCGCCATTCCCCTCGAACAATTTTACCAACCGACCATCGAGCATGGGAGGAACCAGGGTTCCAATGGCCATCATCAAGCCCAGCGAAAGCGCATAACCCAGTGCAATGCCTAAGTAACGTAACGACAGGCCGAAGGTGAGATTAGCTGCACCATAAATGGTTCCCAGCAGGAAGACCCAACAAAGCGTGCGCGTAGGTATTTCACCTAATGCCTGCATAAAGCCTGGGGCAAACAACAAGCAGATGATCAAGGGAATCACTACATACGCGAATAGACTATATATCAGCCAATAGTTTTCCCACTTCCAGTTCTTCACTTTATCAAACGGAATGGCAAAGCTCCCTGACATTAATGCACCCACAGAGATCAACAGGATGCCGTAAAGGACAAAAATGCTCATTGGGTTATTATTTTAACTTCTTGCGTAATTCAACCAACAGTTCAATATCCTTATCCCGCATCTTTCCATCGCGGTTCGGCGGACAATTCAGGATCAGGATATTATCTTGGGCGGTCGCTTTTTGATATAATCCCGCCAGCTCGTCCACCGATTTGTAGGTGGCGTCGTCGGTGTGGTAGAACCATCTGCCACTCATGCATACTGTTGATTCCCAGGGCATATAATAAGCCTGCCCGTTGTGGGTAAATAATTTCGGATCAGGAGTTGCGGGCAGATAGGGATCACCCAGGCGGAAGTCGCTTGGAAAGTAACGGATCGGATCGTTTTCCTTTTGCTTGTCCGGATATATCTGTTGCGGATTCCATGACCAATTACTGTCGCCGGGCTCATCAGGTTTGCCGATGCTCCAGTTGATCCCTATCTGGCATTGAGGTTCCCGGCGTTTGATGGTTTTGTATATCCCGGCAATCGGCCATCGGTAGCTTGGCTTTTCCCAGCTGCCGTCAAACCAGAATTCAACTATTTTGGTGTACTTGCTGGTAATATCCATCAACTCGTTGAGCTGGTCAATCATATACTTATTGTACGCCGCATCCAACGATGCATCTTTTGTATCCGCATTCTGTTTCCTGTCCCAAAGTGAATAGTACAAGCCCAGGCCCATCCCCTGCGCTTTGCATTCCCTGGCAACTGCTTCTATCACGTTGGTGGTATTCCCCGACGATGCCACGTCATAATCGGTATACTTGCTGTCCCAAAGGCAAAAACCTTCGTGATGCTTGGAAACAAGGATGATGTATTTCATGCCGGCCTTTTTTGCGGTTTCCACCCATTGCCGTGCATCGATGGCCGTGGGAGTATAAGTTGACACCGGTTTGGAACCATCCGTCCATTCCTCGTTATGGAAAGTATTGATGCCAAAATGGATGAACATGCCATACTTTCTTTTGATCTGTTGTTTTTGATATTTGCCCGGTTTTGTCGATGGTATAGGCGCATCTATGCCCGGCTGGGCAACGGCTATGGCCGAAACCAATGAAATGCCGGCGATCATCAATATTTTTATTCGATTTGTCATTTGATTTATAATTTGGGATTTGCAACATATTCTGCCCAAAGTTCAAAAGCTTGCTATACTTGAATGGTTTTTTAATAAATGATTCACCATATTGTTAATTCTCAGAACCCTGTCAGTAAGATGGTGGAGATATTTTTCCCTGTCTTTTCTCATATACTTTTCCCTGTTATTTTTCCATAGGCTTTTTGTTGGATGATGAATTAAAAGAAATACGATAATTTACATAAAGCGCTCGGATTATTTATTGAATAACTTGCATGACAAAGGTATTTTTTACAACGGTAGAGACCAATGGATAAAACAATAAATATAATGGATTATTCTATTATTTCAAAAAAACATAATTTCCTTGTACTTGTAGAATAATAAACTGGTGATTCAAATTTTAAGAATATTGTGCTCATTTCATGCAATTTTGTTTATTTTACAGACATTTTGAAATGTCTAATAATAAGGTTGAATGAAGGAAAAGAAAATTAAAATACGTGATGGATTTCAAGGTGAAAAACTAATCAGTATCCCTACCCGAATTCTATCAAAAACGGCAAAGTGGTTTCCGGACAACCAGTTATATGTAACTCATATCGGTTATTTTCCAAAAGCAATGCATCATTACCGGAATCGGCCGAATGGTTGTGAAGACGATATTTTATTCTATTGTTTGCAAGGTAAAGGTTACTATATGATTGATGGTGTCAAGTTTGAATTACACGCAAATCAATTTATCTTTATTCCTGCAACTACCAAACCGTTATCCTATTGGGCCGACCAGGAAGATCCATGGACTATTTATTGGGTCCATTTCACCGGACAGGAAATTGATTCTTTTAATCGATCGCTTCATATCAACATCGATCAACCTGCCTATATTTCATATAACGAGGAAGGATTGAAAATATGGAATAAAATGTATGACAGCCTGAGTATGGGGTATAGCCTGGAAAATATGATTCATACCAATCTCTGTTTGTATCACTTGATTGCAACTTTCATTTACCATCAAAGATATACTCAGTCACCAGCAATTACTACTGATAAAGACATAGTTAACAAGACCATTGATTATATGAAAGACCACTTGGGAGAGAGAATCACAGTAGACGATATGGCAAGTATGAATCGATTATCGATGTCACATTTTTCAAAGTTATTCCGGATATCGATAGGCATACCGCCTATCGATTATTTTATTCATTTGAAAATGCAAAAAGCTTGTCAATTGTTGCAAACAACCAACCTGAGAATTAAAGAAATTGCCAGTTTGGTTGGTTATGATGATGCGTACTATTTTTCGAGAATATTCAAAAAATCGATCAATATATCACCGGAGATATATCGTGCAACTATAAAAGGACTCTGAACTATGAATCAAAATTGACCACAAGCTTTCTCTTTGGCCTTATCCTCTATGGTCTACGCTACTCAAAACAGCAAGCCGTTTTTGAATACCCCTATGGACAGGTTGATATTGTAAAATAGAATGTCGAACCTTCGCCTTCGATGGATTCTACCCACAGGTCGCCGCCCATCATTTGGACGAGGCTGCGCGATATACTCAAGCCTAAACCGGTGCCTCCGTACAATCGGCTGTTGGTAAGTTCGGCCTGACGGAAACGTTCAAAAATAATCTCCTTGTATTCGGAATTCAATCCGATTCCGGTGTCTTCCACCGTAAATTCGAGTTTGCATGGTGATAATTGCCGGTATCCAAAACGGATATATCCTTTTTCGGTAAACTTGATGGCATTGTTGATCAGGTTGGTGATCACCTGCCGCAGACGGGTCAAATCAGCGTAGATGGTAAGGTTGTCCACGAATTGACTGTCGTCGAGTATCAGTGAAATGTGTCCTTTATTGTTGGTCTGCATGTAGGTCTCAAAGTAGAGGTGCAATTCGTCCATCAAACCGTTGATCTGTGCAGGAGCAGGATTGATATTCATCTGCTTGGCTTCAATCTTGGCGATGTCGATAATGTCGTCGATCAGCTTCACCAATTGCACGCTGCTATTGTTGATAATATTGATATATTCCCGGCGGCGTTGCGGCGACAGATCGTCTGAATTGAGGAGGTGGAGGAACCCCGTGATTCCGTTGATAGGTGTGCGTATTTCGTGCGACATGTTTGCCAGGAATGACGATTTGAGTTTATCCGACTCTTCGGCTTTTTCCTTGGCGCGGATCAGTTCCATTTCCACCTGTTTGCGATCGGTAATGTCGGTGGCTAATTCCATGATGGCTGTCCGTCCGTCTACCCATTTGATAGCCGTGCTCGCGATACTATACCAGCGTCCGGTAATGTCGTTAAGGTCTTCCCAATGATGGATGTAACCTGTTTGGAGCTGATTTCCATCGCGTAGAAGCGACTGCGGACAACGTTCGCACGGTGTTTCTCTACCCGCTTGCAGCATTTTATGGCATTCTATGCCTTCCACTTCGCGTCCGGCTGCATCTTTGAACGACTTGTTGGCAAAAAGTATTTTCTTCGATTCGAAATCGGTAACGAAAATGTTGGAACTGATGTTGTCCAATACGGTTTGCATGGTTTGCTGCGACAATTGTACGGTTTTCTCGACTTGGTAACGTCGTACAACAGTGGCAACGATTTGTGCAATGCTTCCCAACAGTTCCACATCTTCCGGGCTCCACTCCCGGGTTTCACAAACGGTAAAGGAAATAAATCCGAAATGGACGCCATAATGCGACAGCGGAAGCACTACGATGGATTTCACGGCCTGTTGTTCCAGTATTCCCTGGATGGCAGGCGGGAGCGTATAGATATCCGACGTGCAGATAAGATTGTCGGCTGCAAGCATGTCGAACCACGGTTTCCCGAATTCAAGCGGCAGGACGCGCAAGTACTGGATGGCAGGTTCGACACCCTCGTTGCACCATTCGTACGTACAGCCGTATGTAACACCGTCGGGGTTGTTTTCCCAGGTCTGCATCCGGCTCACATTGGTGTATTTGCCGATCGCGGCAAGCGCCATATCCATGGCTTTGGGTACATCTGTTTCTAATTGCAGTATTTGCAGCACCTCGATAAATAAAGCCTGGCGGTGACTCAACGACAATAGATTCTCCTGGCTGATCATCAATTCCTTGGTTTTGGATTCAACCATCGATTCGAGTTGCGTGCGGTACTGTTTCAATTCCAGGTCATTTTTTTTCTTTTCCGTGATGTCGTGGATCACACGACCGAACTGACATGTCTCGACCAGACCGATGGGATACATAAATGCCTGCAGGTAAGATTTCGTACCGTCCGGCTGTTGGAATATGATTTCTTCAGTAACCGGCTTTTGATCGCGGCCGCCGCTGATATATTGTAATCGTGATTGAACCAGTTTTTCGAATTTTTCGGGCGGACAATCTTCTTCCGACAGTCGTTCTTTCAACAAATCCCATTCATATTTTCCCAGGGCGTCCTCGCGCGAAACTCCCGATAGCTGCTCCATTACATTGTTCCATTCGATAACAGCGCCATGATCATCCATAATGATAATGCCTTCGAACGACTGATTGATGAAGTTATAGATGGTGGTTTGGCTGTCTTCCAGTTTTTTCATCACCTCTATACGGGCATTGATCTCGTTGCTCAAGAGGTCATTCATCCGATGCAGTTCTTCGGTAGTTACGGCAAACTCTTCGTTGGTGGCAGACAATTCCTCATTGGTAGCGGCCAATTCCTCGTTAGCCGATTGTAGCTTCAGGTTGAGTTCCTGTAGGTGACTTTTTTCAGCATTCAGGTTCTGTTCGCCTATTTTCTGGGCTCCGTTTGTAGCTATGGCGAGCAAGTTATTCTTTGTTTCTTGTTCTTGCTTCAACTGCGCTTTCAACAAACGTACTTCATTTTCTAATTGTGCAACACGACCATCTGCCTGAGACTCCATTCCAGTATATTTTTGAGAGGATATCCATTGTATTTTACGATTACAAAAATACACTTTTTAAATTAAACAATTTTTCAATTTTACTAATTGTAGGGAATGTGTCTTAAGTTGTAATAATTCCTTGGTTTTCATCAGGCAATATTTTGCTTATCCGTTGCTAATCGTCTTTTTTGCTATCTTTGTGTCTTGATATATGTTAAGTTATCAGAATCTACCCGAGGGAACTTGATTACCTCAAAATAATAATTAACCGTTGTTGATGAAAGTTGGAGGGTAAAATGTTACGATTTCTAATCGAAAAAGAATTTAAGCAACTCATCAGGCATCCATTCATTCCCAAGTTGATATTCATATTTCCGTGTATGGTGATGTTGGTATTTCCGTGGGCGGCCACATTTGAGATCAAGGATGTGAACCTGGGTGTGGTGGATAGTGACCACAGTACTTATTCCGCACGGCTGGTGCAGAAGATCGTTTCATCCGGCTATTTCCGTCTTACTGATGTATCGGATACTTACCCCGAAGCATTGCAGGGTATCGAAAACCATGTCTCCGATTTGGTACTGACCATCGGGCCGGGGTTTGAACGCAACCTCGTGCGTGAAGGTTCTGCCCGGGTGATGATTGCTGCTAACTCGGTGAATGGCACCAAGAGTGGAATGGGTACATCATACCTTGCGTCCATCATTCGCGACTTTGCTAGCGACCTGCGTAGTGAACAGGGACAAGTGCAGCCGGATAACGAATTGATTCCTGTCATCGATATCGCAACACAATACCGGTTTAACCCGCATTTGAATTACAAAGTATACATGGTTCCCGCACTGATGGTGATCCTGCTTACGTTGCTTTGCGGATTTCTCCCGGCGCTTAATATTGTGAGTGAGAAGGAATCGGGAACCATTGAGCAGATGAACGTAACGCCCGTGAGCAAATTCAAATTCATCCTTGCCAAGCTAATTCCTTACTGGCTAATCGGTTTTGTTGTGCTTTCGTTGTCGTTTGGTCTGGCGGCGCTTATTTACAACCTGTTTCCTGCCGGTAGCCTGCTCACCATTTATTGTTTTGCAAGCATTTTCGTATTGATCGTTTCAGGGTTCGGGCTGGTGGTATCCAATTACTCGGCTACCATGCAGCAGGCTATGTTTGTGATGATGTTCTTCGTCATTGTCTTCATCCTGATGAGCGGACTGTTTACACCCATCCGCAGCATGCCCGTCTGGGCGCAGGCCATCACTGCCATCAACCCGTTAAGTTACTTCATCGAGATGATGCGTATGGTATACCTGAAAGGCAGTGTGCTTGCCGATATGGGAGTCCAGTTGGCTGCATTGGCCGGATTTGCCGTGTTTTTTAATCTGTGGGCGGTGTTCAGTTACAAGAAGACCAATTGAGAAAAGGAAAATCGAAACATATATTTTCACCCCCTTGATTCGCATTATTTTTTGTGTTTGATCAGCATGATCACCGGATTGGACTCTTCGTCTAATGTTGCAGCAATTTCTTTTAACCGGCCTTTTAGCCTTCCTTTCTCGTAATCTTCAACAAGCTGGTCTGCTTCTAAATATTGCCATGATGGTATGTCTTTATTGATTGGTTTTGACTTCAAATATGCTTTTTCCTTATCCGAATAATCGCCATTATACACAATATATCTGAATATAGCTTTCTCCTTCTTGTCGTACAACAGATCTTCACCCGAGAATGTTATCTCTTTTGTTGCTGTTGACATGATATAATAACGGTCAGTAACCATACTTAGAAAAAGGAAAACTTCCGGGTTCATAGATTGGATAGATGGAGTTCTTGCGATAAAAGGCACCATCTGGTCATCTTTTGAATAGTGGTACATAGTATCAGCCGAAAGTTCTACCAGTATCCAATTATCAGAGTAAGGAACTACGGGGTAGTCTCCTTGAGGTGAATAAGAATAAGCCATACCGCTTGTTTCATCCTTGTACTTCACTACTTTTGTTTTCTTTTCTTCAAATGGAATATGCATCTCCCTGGTAATACTGCCATCCTGTTTGGATATGATCAGGAATGATTGTCCGGCATTGACTATAGACATGATGATACCGGAATTTTCATTACGAACATCATGACAAATTAAATTTTCCCGGTCGAAATTGTATATTTCACCATACATCATACCTTCCTTGTGTCTAAAAGTTCGTTTGAAATTTCCATCCAAGTCATATACCACTATTCGTCGTGCTGAATAGTTGTTTACAAATATTTCGCCCTTTTCTTCGTCAAGGTTAATTCCCAAGATACCTGTATATTCCTCACCTCCCTTACCATTTCGATTTATTATTTTTAAAGCCTTACCATTTCTGTCAAAAATAAATATATTCCCATCGCCGTTGCGGTTTATTGCAATGATGAATTCCTTACCTACATCTTGTATAAGTCCCTGACAAAGAAAATCATTATTCGTTTCTAACGCAATATATTCCACATCCATAAAGTCCTGAAGAATCAGTTCCTTCTTGGGATAATTTGCCGTAACGTCAACCGTGATGAGTGCATCAGTTTGGTTGCCCGATTTGTTTCCTCTGCATCCTGCCATTATCAACAGGGTAATGGCCATAATTGCATTTGCTGTTTTCATAATAAATTGATTTATATTGTTTTTGAATAAGTCTTGTTTGGCCTGCATCGTGTTTGATTTACATCTGATACTAAAAATCGAAACATATATTTTCACCCCCTTGATTCGCATTGATTTAGAATTAACGCTACAAATACAGAATGAAGGTCTGATATAAAACAAAACTCCAAATGCCTTTTCACATTTCCAGATAACTTCCATCAATTGCTCCTCAGCTCTAGATAATTTCATTTTCTATAAACTTAGAATTAATTCGATAAATATAGAATATAAATTTGATATAAAACATTTTTTTTACATTTTTTCGAAACGGTTAAATGACGGTATGAATGACGTAAGAGAATCAAGAAATAGAAGTATCTTGTGGGAAAATGAAAAATAAAACCGATACAAGTACGATTTTGCAATAAGAGATACTTCATGCATTGATTTATTGTGTTGACTTAATGCGCTTTGTGTTAATTTCAATTTTCGACTTAGCAAAGCGTTCTCATGAAGTCAGTGAACCGAGCTTGCGAGCTCAATGAAATTAATAATTTTCAATTTTCGATTACTTAAACTTGCAGAGTTCGAAAAATAAAACGAATTTTAAACCCTGAATTGAAAATAACTAATAAAAATATAAAATATGTTTTCAGGAATCGTTGAAGAAGCGGCTAAAGTGGTGGCCATCGAAAAAGACCAGGATAACCTGCACATCACCATGGAATGTTCTTTTGTGAATGAACTCAAAATCGACCAAAGTATCGCACACAATGGCGTTTGCCTCACTGTGGTACGGAAAACAGATGCGACTTACACTGTCACGGCCATCAGGGAAACATTGATCAAGTCGAACCTTGGGCATTTGCAGGTAGGTGACAAAGTGAACCTTGAACGCAGCATGTTGCTCAATGACCGCCTGGACGGGCACATGGTACAGGGACACGTTGACCAGACAGCCGAATGTGTTGCTGTGGAAGAAGCCGACGGAAGCTGGTATTTCACATTCAAATACGATCCGGCAAAAGGTAACCTGACCGTGGAGAAAGGTTCTATTGCCGTCAATGGTGTAAGTCTTACGGTGGTCAATTCACAAGCCGGATCATTTCAGGTAGCCATTATTCCCTACACATATGAATGTACTAATTTCCACCAGATCAAACCCGGAACTATTGTCAACCTTGAGTTTGACATTATCGGAAAGTATGTGACCCGCATTTTGCAAAACATGAATCTGAAATAATCAATACCTGCGTCCATGCATTTTGGTTCCATCATCCGCACCGCCATCTATATCGCCTTAACGGGATGTGTATTGATGGCTGCCCTGTTGTTCTTGCTGATGCATTGGGAACCGCATAGCAGGTGGATTGAGCTGATTGTTATATTACTCTATGCCGTTGCAATAACTGCTGTGGTGATATTATTCCTGCGGCGGTTCCTACTCAGGCAATTCGATGCATTGTTCCGCCTCATTGACGGTGGTCGCCTTACCGAGAAGGAATTGAATTTATTATCGGGTAAAAAGGACGTTTTGTCCAAAATCAAAAAAAACCTTTTGGAATGGAGTAACGACAAGGCCTCGGAAATCGACCGGTTGAAGGAGATGGAAAAATACCGTAAGGAATTCTTGGGTAATGTGTCGCACGAGCTCAAAACGCCTATTTTCAACATCCAGGGATATATCCTCACCTTGTTGGACGGCGGTTTGGAAGATGAAACCGTCAATCGTCTCTATCTGGAACGGAGTGAGAAAAGCATCAACCGGATGATCCATATTGTTGAAGACCTGGAGTCGATTGCCCGGTTGGAATCGGGTGAATTGCAACTGGATTTTGAGCCATTCGATATATTACGCCTGGTCGACGAGATTTTTGAAATGAATGAAAGAACAGCTGCTGATGCCAAGATCCGATTGGAAGTGGAAAGAAGGCAAGCGTGGGTGTATGCTGACCGAAAACGTATCATGGAGGTAATGAATAACTTGGTTGTTAATTCCATTAAATACGGGTGTAAAAACGGTACCACAACAATTTCTTTCAGCGAAAAAGACAACCTATGTTGGATTTCGGTGACTGATGACGGCATCGGTATTGCCGAAAAAGACCGGAAAAGGATTTTCGAGCGTTTCTACCGTTGCGACAAAAGCCGTTCGCGCGAACAAGGTGGAACCGGCCTTGGGTTGGCCATTGTAAAACACATTGTCGAAGCTCACGGATACAACATTTCCGTACAATCCGCAGTGGGGAAGGGCTCTGTCTTTACATTTCCTCTCAAGTCCTATGCCAATTCTTCACCAAGAAATGGACCCCTCGGCAAGTAAATATAATTGCATATAGCAGTCCGCACGGAAACTTACTGGACCTTTGAAACCCAGCAGGTTAGTGACGTTAAACAACTAAATGCCCTGAAATGGCATTTATACACTCAACGCGGAGCAAAGGCATTCTGTGTCATATCGGTTAATAAAGTCGTGATACCATCGCTTTCGCGTCCGTTTTTACCAACCGCCGTCACCCTGAAGGTCGCTTGTTTGGCGGAGGCAAGTGCGGGGACAATGATCGTTGCGTTCGATGTAGTCACCGTTGTTGCAAACATATACGCAGGCTCACTTTCGATGGCGTAATATACGTTATAGGAAACGGCATCCGCACTTGCATCCCAACTTAACGCGACAGAATTTACGGCTACTTCCTTGGCCATGAGGCTGCTCACATCTGTGACCTTAATAACCTTTGGTATATCCGTGATCAGATATGTTTCGCCTTTGGCGCTCTCAAAACTGATTTGATCACGATTGACAACCTTAAACCTGATGTTTTCACCACCAATGGTCTTGACTACGGCTTTTGAAAGTTCGGGGTACCTTATTTCACAAGGTCCGCCGACTTTCGAAAGAATTACGAACCTGTCGGCGTGGCCGTCAGACCATTCTGCTGAAACCTCAAACGCGCCTCTGGCAAGGATCCCGCGGAAACGTCCGGTTGTCCATTTTGCCGGTATTGCGGGAAGCGGTTCCAAAACATATTCACTACTCTGGAGAAGCATCTCAAGCACGCCGGATGTTACGCCAAAGCTTCCGTCGGCCTGAAATTTGATACTTTTCTTTTCCGGGTTAAAATTCGCAGTCACATTGCAGTCGTGTGCGTTCCACAAGTTATGGAGGGCACATTTCCGGATAAAACTTTTCAAATAGCCATAAGCAGCTTCGCCATCCTGAGTCCTCGCGTATTTCGCGATTCTTTCCGCTTTAGACCAGCCTTTTTCCTGCGGCGCAAAATCACGGCGCATTTTCAATGTCTGATGCGTCGCGTCGCGCCATGCCAGAGTGGTAGCGTTGATCAACTGTCCGGGATATGCACCAAGAAGATGCGAAATGTGACGGTGACTGATTTCGCCAAACGCTCCGTAAAACTGTTCATCGCGATACTCCTTGATCTGTCCAGATTTACCGATCACGATCGGGTCGAGTTTCGGCATCTGATCCCTGATGTTGTCAAGTTGTGGTGAGGTGTATTCGAGTATCTTCGCTGCCATGAGTGTATTGCGATGATTTTCAAATGTTGTCTGTTGGTCGAACGTTGTTCCCCACGATTGCCTGTTGCCTGCGTTTTCAGGCGACATGGACGGAAAGATCAACAGCTTGTCACTGTCCTCTGGAAACCGGCTTAACCAATCGCTGTCCGGTGTTCGCATCATTTTAGACAAATACAGGGACTGTTTGTAGATAAAGGGGTATAAGATGTCGCGGAGCAGGTTTTTATCACGGGTATAGTCGTAATAATCCCAGAACATCATCGTTGTCCACGGGCCGGTTCCCCACCCCGAATGCGATGTAGAACCGCTTGGGCTGTAAGGCCAGTTGGAGTTACCCAAAGCCCACCCGTTTTGTCCCGCAGGGCTGAGTTGCGACGGGTTGTGTCGTTGGACAAACTGATCGGCATATTCCCGTTGTCTGGGCAGGTAGGATTTGGCATAGTCAAGATATGCGTCGAACAGTTCCGGCAGGTTTCCTGGGAATGCCAGCCAGTAGTTCATCTGGAGGTTCACGTTGTGCCAGTATCCTGATCTCCACGGAGGATCCCGGTGTACATTCCACATGCCCTGGAGGTTCGGCGGAAGACCGCCCTTTCTTGATGAACAGATCAGCAGGTAACGCCCGTACTGTGTGATCAGTTCTTCAAGATACGGACCGTCGGCATTGTCGGGGTTGTTCCGGTAATTGTCTATGAGCGTGTTGGTCGGAACTGCCGGCTCCACGCCGCCAATATCAAAACTCATCCTGTTATACAGACTTTTGTAATCTTGCTGATGTCTCTCAAGGAGTTCATTGTACGTCTTGGATGCGGCTTCCTGAATGTGTTGAGTGACTTTCGCGTGCGGATGCAGGTTGCCTGCAAGCTTTTGCAATCGGTCGCTCTGTTGTTCTTATTAAAATTAGTAAATATTTTGTCGCCGGGTCGAACTGCGAAATACCTGCGGAAGTACTCATCCATAGTTTGTTGTCGTGATCTTCCACCAAGGCGTACACCATCCCCGACGCTAACCCCTGGCGGCTTCCATAGTTTTCGAAACTTCCCGTAGCGCGGTTGAGCCGGCTGATACCACCACCCAAGGTACTGATCCATATACTGCCGTCCCTCGTTTTGTACATTGATGAAACCCTGTTGTGTGCCAGTCTGGTGCTGTCGCCATCAGCATGCGAATATTGTATCCTCGTCTTTGTAAGTGCATTATAGCGATATAAACCTGTGCTATACGAGCCGATATAGTAGATCCCGGTACTATCCTCCAGCATACAACGGATGTTGGAAGGATTGAATGTTTGCCCCTTTTCCAAAGGTAACGGGTGCACCGATTGCCCATCGGGCTTGATGTATCCCAACGCCCCTGAACCGCTGGAGCCTACCCAGAAGTTCTTTTCACTGTCGCGAAGCAACGAGTAATGTATCGTGCCCCAGGACGGTGAAATAGGCTGTACAAATTCCCGGCGCGGGATATCAAACTGGTAAATAGTATTGTAGGTTGTCCCTACCCACAGGCGATCGCCTTCAAGCAGCAACGATTTGACAATATTGCGGCTAAACGAACGTTTCGAAGCGGCAGGAAGTCGGTAATAACTGAAAGAACCGTTGTTCCTGTCGAAGAACAGTATCCCGCCGCCTTCGGTACCCATCCATACACCGGTGGCATGTTCCACCATCGGCCCCACGATACCAAAAAGCATCCGTCCCTGCATTCCGGGATCGTAGAAACGGAAACGCTGGTTATAGGGACTGTAATAGCTCACCCCGCCCGAATAAGTTCCCACCCACACTGTTCCTGCACGGTCGCACAATACATCGTATACCGAAAAGTTACTCATGGGCACTACATCATTATCGACACTGCTGTATGCCGATGTAAATCTGCGGAGGTGTTCATTATAACTGCTCAGACCATCGAATGTGCCTACCAATATGTCTCCTTCCTTGTTTTCAGCAATACACCGGATGGTATTATCATTTAGTCCGTTCTCTTTCTTGAACCGTATAAAGTCATTATTATCATTGTCATACAGGCATATACCATGTTGATATAACCCCACCCACACACGGCCTTTCGAATCGCAAAACAATGCTGCAACCCTGTCATGCGAAACACTGCGGACGTCATTGGAATTATGTTTATATGGCCTGACTCCCTTCGTATGCGGATTGTACACATACAATCCATTCCCGGTACCTATCCACAGGTTCTCGTCATGATCTTCCGCCAGCGAGTATATGGCGCTTCCCGGAGGGAACCCATCAAAAGCACAGCGTTCAAAGTTGTCGGTTTCCGGAAGATAGCGGTTAAGCCCATTCAGCGTGCCGACCAACAGGTTACCGCGGTAATCTTTCAGCATGCAGATAATGTTGTTGTCGCTGACCGTTGATGAATCATTAGATGTATGGAAGTATTGTGTAAAATGGTCTGTGTCCCGGTCGTAACGGTTTAGTCCGCGTTTGGTGCCTACCCACAACCGCCCTTTCCCATCCTCAGCCAAGCATTCGATAAATCCGTTGCTGATGTAATTCTCTTCGTCCGATTCGCGAAAAACATGGAAATTATACCCGTCGTACTTGTTCAGGCCGTCGCGTGTGCCAAACCACAAGAACCCTTGCGAATCCTGAAAAATAGAAATCACAGAAAGCTGTGACAGTCCATCTTTTACCGAAAGGTGTTCGAATTGCACCCTGTTGTTTTGCGGATATACAAAACAGCAACACAACGTAAGGAAAAACAGAAATTTGATTTTTTCATTAACAAGTGTGGTTCGCCTTTCAAAAAACAGGTTTTCTTCGGATTTTCTTCCGGTTACAAAGTTACCATTTCTTCCGGACAAACTAACTACTTGATCAATGATTTCTTGCGCAATAAAGCTTCAAGAAAATAATAATCGGCATATACCAGAGGCACATCCACTTCGCTGTTGGCCGGTTTGGAACCAGTACTGTGCAGCAGCAGGAAGCCGCGGTTTTCGTTTAGTGGTGAACGATAGCCCGGGGACGACAGGCTTTCGATAATTTTATCGGCTTTTGCTAAGTAATCAGTTGTCCGGTCGGATGCATAGCCACTCAGCTCGTACAATGCCGAAGCAATGACGGCCGCAGCCGATGCATCGCGCGGTTCGTCTGGAATGCCCGGTGCATCGAAATCCCAATAAGGAACCAGGTCTTCGGGCATGTTACGGTGGGTAAAAATGTAGTTTTCGATATGACGAGCCTGTTCGAGAAATTCGGGTAGTTTTGTTTCGCGGTAACACATGGTGTAGCCATACAATCCCCATGCCTGTCCGCGTGCCCATGCCGATTCGTGCGCTAACCCCTGGTGGGTGTGCCGGTGAAGTACTCCGCCGGTAATGGTGTCGTAATCCACCACGTGGTAACTGCTGTAATCGGGACGAAAATGGTTCTTCATGGTGGTTCGCGCATGATTCACGGCTATATTGTAGAACGTGGAATCGCCCGATTCGTGGAACGCCCAGAACAACAGTTCCAGGTTCATCATATTGTCGATGATTACCGGGTATTGCCATTTGTCCTTGTTGTGATCCCACGAACGGAGACAACCTACTTTTTCCTTATAGCGGGTGATCAGCGTCCGCGCCGACTGCATCAAAATGTCGCGGTAATTGGTATCGCCGGTCAGGCGCAATCCGTTGCCGAAGCTACAATACATCTTAAAACCCATGTCGTGCGTGCCGCCGTTGAATTTCTCGCGTTCGATGAGACCGGTATAGTGACGTGCATGGTTGGCCCATTCTTCATTGCCGGTATATTCGTACATATACCACAACTCGCCGGGATAGAAGCCACTGGTCCAATCGCGTGAGATCACCAACCGCAGCTTGCCGTCGGGTTCAATCGTGCGTGGGTTGGTCAATGGGCCGACTTTACTCTTTTCGCGACGGGCTTTACTTTCAGGCGATTCTTCGGCTAAAACTTCTTTGATCTGTCCGAAAGAATATGTCAATTGTTTTCCGGCAAATGCGAAATCGTCAGCGATGAGGTCGGCAGCCGATTTGGTTTTGGGAGCGCAACCGGCTATGATAAGCATTAAGATAACCGATGATTGGATTAACAGGAGTTTCATGATATTTCTTATTGATGTTATTTTAAAATACAAAAATATGTTTTTTGCCTAAGGCTCGCATGTAAATTTATGTCAAAAGATGGTAATCCTGTTTCAGAAAACAGAATGTGATGTCAGTTTGACTCTTCAGGCATTACCTTCAGCGCTTTTATTCTTGCTAATTCACTTCTGATTACCGGGGAAATATCAACAGCCATACGTTGCTTCATCTGATTGGGATTATTGAGACCTCCGGTGCGCACCAACAAAATTTCTCCGTTGACGTCAACCACTACATTCGTTGGAAATTTCCGTATCATTTGGGGCAATTGATCCAAATTTTCTTCGTCCCAAACTACGGCTTTGAATCCAGAACGATATTTCGCATGAAATGTTCGGATGACATCATCGGCAGCAAGGGCAACGGATACAAATACAACATCTTTCTTCCGGTATTTTTTGTACAAGTGGTTCAAGCCCTTCGTTTCTGCAACACAAAGCGGATCATTAGGGTCATAAAAGTTGTATAACACCACTTTCCCTTTCAATGAAGCTGTTTTGATGGTATCGCCGTCAATAGTTTTCCATGTCATTGCGGGAAACGGAAGAGACCAGAACAATGAGCCTCCATTGATCGGTTGTATGGGAATGGCCAGGTCTTGATAATTTGGAGGCGTTTTCGGTTTTCCTGCCAACAACGAATAGAACGTGTCAAATCTCGAAGAATTATCATAAAGGATAAAAGGAAGTCTTATCCGGGAATAATTTATTGTATCGGTGTTGGTGTTGGCTTCATCTCTATTTTGGCGCCAGCTGGCGTGCTCCGGAATTATCTCCATTTTTGACATGTCAATCTGCCAGTTTTTTAAATTCCGATACAATTCATTAAGATGCTGATCTGTCAAAAATTGTATATCCTTCTTGAGCAGGGCAAAGTATATATAAAAGATTTTTCCTTTCGAGTCGACGTATAATGAGACAGTTGACCGCACATTGCCGGCAGAAGTCATGGATAGAAGCGACTGTTGGGGTATGGATGCTTTTATAATCCCGTAATATGCCTTGCGAAAGTAATCCCTGTCGCGGATACTGAAAAAAACCTGCTCTTTGCCGTCAACGGAAAAATTTTCAAAATCTGGTTTAACAAAATACCTGTCTTCCGCTTCAGACAGCGTATAAGTAAATATCGGGGCGGATTTATCCTGGCAATATCCGTCTAACATGAAAAGAAAAAACAAAAGGATGCATATCGCTTTCATGATGGCACGCTCAAATTATTTCCGGACACGTCGAATGGATGTTTTTCCGTACTCAATGGTTGGCCATATCAAACAATTCCTTGAGTCCAACCGGTTTTGGGGACGATATTTCTGTGCTAAAACTTCATATTGCGGATGGTTATAGGTGATTGAAGCCCTTTGTAGTAAATTTATCAGGTTGTTACGATCAAATCGATTGCTGATTTGCTGGTACGTCCATTTGGAGGAATCTTCAAAAGCCGGAATTAGGTAATCCAATGCCGATTGGATGTATGGTTTTCCAGCATCGTTGGCTACTGTCCAAAGATCGATATTCACCTGTCGTGCCATGGTAGCCAAGGTGAAGAAGGCGCGAAGGTTCATGTTGCTGTATCCCCATGAATCGGTACGTTCCAGCTCCTTCGGTTGACTGCCGTCAAGCTTAATCTGTGAATACAACCGGTTGAAACTGTTTGTATTGATGATCTGCTTTGCCTTGTCGGGATGATTGATGAATAATGCATAAGCAACGGACTGAGCATCATACCAAGTACCATGATTGTTTTTAGCATTTTGTTCGTCTTTTCCAATCTCGTTGGTTAGCATCCAATCGAGAAAATCCGAAAACCATTTTTTGAGCAAATCATTGTCGTTTGTAGTCCATGATTTTGAGCCAGTAAGCAACCGCACGCCATCCAGCATGCTGATGAACCCTGATGTTTCGATAAGACCAGCAGCACGGCCATCGGTGATACCGGGAATGCATTGTCCGAATTGCAGGTTGGGATTCATGCGTGTGGCTTCGTCGACGAACCATACACGGAGCAGCTTGGCGGCGTGAGCGGCATATTTTTCATCGCCCGAAAAGTAATACGCCAATCCCAGTGTTTCCACAGCGCCCATCAGTTTTCCAATGTTGCCGCGATCTTCGTACTGGCGCAATTCAGGATTACGTTGTCCATCCTTACGGATATACGGCAGTCCATCGGGTGTGTCGGGATTAGGCCACCAATAAGGCCCCATGCTAATATAGTCATGCTTGTCGCCGCTGGGCGGATTTTTAGCCTTGGCGGTTACAGAATAAGGCCCTCTGGTCAATTCCTTATCAGCATCGCGGAGTAACTGCCGGTATGCTGTCGCAAAGTCCGCATGTCCGACTTTTATCTGTTGCCGCGAGTAATCGAGGAGCGCTCCATCCCACGATACGGTCTGGGGAGTTTGAGCGTTAGATGCTTGGGTTCCCAACATTACAATGGCGATAAACAAAAAAAGCTTCATAATCACATTTTTATAATTGTGAGCATTTTTATGAAAACCTATTTTTCATACATGGTCTCATAAACTTGACTTATATACAGGTGTGAAATTGGTTTTAGCTCCGCTGAGCTCGCAAGCTCGGTTCGGATCGTTGTTCGGCGGAGTCTCCAGACTCCGCCGCGCTAAAAGGAAAGCTCTTGTTTTCCACCATGCAAGGCAGTAGCCTTGTTGCTTTTAGCTGCGACGTAGCGAGACGCTACGCCGAACGCCATTTCGGAAAATTCGAACCGAGCTTGCGAACTCAACGTAAGCGATCTCATGAGCGAAGCGAGTAACTCAGCGGAGCTAAAACCACTTTCACTTTAGTATAATAGAAACAAAGATATAAAGTTTGTTTTTATAATCCTCATTTAATGTAGATTTTTTGATCACGCGCTAATAAGGGCAGTACCACATTTGAAACCGGGGGTTACATTTCCCGAATTAAAATGCAATGTTGTTTAGTTAAGGATTTTCTTTTACTATTTATGTGAATCGATAGTTGGACTTGGGCTAAAGCCCCTGATTATTTGTCTATTCGTAATCCGTTGGCTAAACTTAGCTGACGGATGAAAGGATAACCCATCTATGTGGCTTTAGTCCAAAATGTTAAAACATTCTTCAACCCTTGATTTGTATTTATGGAATGAGGATTTTATTTTGATGACTTCCCTTATCGACCAGCCGGTCAACACACTGCCGTTCGAACGGTCGATACACCATCGAACGAGTGTTTTATGCATTATGAAACGAGTGTTCTATTCACTATGAAACGAGTGTTCTATACATTGTAGAACGAGTGATCGATGAACCATTCCTTTTAATTACTCGCTTTCCCTAAATGTCCTTTTTCTTATCAATTGATACGGTGCGATTGCTAAAAAAACAAAATATTTTTCAACTCCCATCAACTTTTTATAGATCAATTTGTTGATGTGTATCTGGCATTATCATTGATGTACATCACAATGGCTTGCTTATTTGTTTTGTTTGAAATAAATATAAGAAGATTAAAATATTATGGAAAAGGTATCACGTTTTCATGCGAATCCGTTATTGAAACCATCCGATCTTCGTCCGGGGATTGAGGGGATGGAAATCACCTGTTTGTTGAATCCCGGCGTGTTCCGTTATAACGGGCGGATTGGGCTGTTATTGAGGGTGGCCGAACGTCCCAAGCAGATTGAAGGAAAAATAAGTTTCCCGGTATATAATAAAGAAGGGAAAATTGAAATTCTGACATTCGGCAAAGATGATAAGAACCTTGATGCCTCTGATCCCCGTGTCATTAAATATAAGGGACAGGATTACCTGACCACCTTGTCGTATCTCCGTCCTGTATTCAGCGACGATGGTATCAGGTTTTACGAAGACACTGCATTTCCGCCTATTTTCGGGCAAGGCTCGCTGGAAACGTTCGGTATTGAGGATTGTCGCGTGGCAACCATGAGTGACGGCTATTACCTCACCTTTACCGAAGTATCACCGGTTGCTGTGGGTGTTGGGTTGATGATCACC
Organism: Bacteroidales bacterium; assembly: GCA_031547085.1. GTDB lineage: Bacteria > Bacteroidota > Bacteroidia > Bacteroidales > UBA4181 > JAIRLS01. Next base: position 17,942 of record JAVBSH010000128.1, on the reverse strand, counting down.
AAAGACTGGAAGCATTTTGAACGGAAAGGGATGATTTTCCCGCCGCACAACAAGGATTGCGCTTTGTTCGAGGAGAAGATAGGCGGTAAATATTATGCGTTCCACCGCCCGAGCAGCCCCGAATTAGGCGGTAATTATATCTGGGTAGCCGAATCGCCCGACCGCCTGCATTGGGGCAACCACAAGTGCATTGCCGTGACACGCAAGGATATGTGGGACGAAGCCCGTGTGGGAGCCGGAGCTGCACCAATAAGAACCACTGAAGGATGGCTGGAGATTTACCACGGCGCTACCTACAAAAACCGTTATTGCCTGGGTGCGCTGTTACTCGACCTCAACGATCCTTCACACGTATTGGCACGCAGCAAGGATCCGATTATGGAGCCAACGGCAGCATACGAGCAAACCGGATTCTTCGGCAATGTGGTGTTCACTAACGGGCATTATGTGGATGGCGATACCATACACATGTATTATGGCGCAAGCGATGAAGTGATTTGCGGTGCAACCCTTTCTATCAGCAGAATATTGAAAACCCTTCATTGAACAGGATCATGCTGGAAAAATTAACAGGCGAATTCAGGTTTTTCAAGCAGCAGCCGCACAACATGCGTATACTGTTGCTTACCAACTTATGCTTTGCGTTGGTGTTGCCCGTGGTAGAGATATTCGTGGGCGCATACATCATGCGCAACACCAACAGCCCGTCGTTCGTAGCCATATATCAGTTAGCCATGTATGCCGGGATTGTTTTTGCCTCAGCGATCAACGGCGAACTATTGAAACGGTTCAAGGTAAAAGTGTTGTACAGCTTCGGCATCCTGGTCAGCGGCCTGTCGATGCTTGTCATGATGTCGGCGGAACTTAAAGGCATGGGACAATTGACCATAGCTGGCTTTGCCATGGGAGTCGCGGCAGGCTTTTTTTGGACAAACCGCTATCTGTTGGCGCTCAATTCAACGAACGACAGCAACCGGAATTACTTCTTTGGGCTGGAATCATTCTTCTTCACTATTTGTTCCATCATCGTGCCGGTGGGTGTAGGTGCCTTCTTAGCGAAAATATCGGGCGACAATGGGTTATTGGGGATGCAACTCCATATCAACCGCGCCTACAGTGTCGTTACTGTGGTTGTTTGCATCATTACAGTCATTGCATGTATCATCCTGTCCAGAGGCGATTTCCATAATCCCGAACAAAAAAAGTACTGGTACTTCAAATTCAATCAATTATGGAATAAATTATTACTGTTAGCGTCCTTGAAAGGCTTGGTGCAAGGCTTTCTGGTAACAGCGCCCGCTATACTCGTCATGAAATTCGTGGGCAGCGAAGGTGAATTAGGACTGATACAGGGAATCGGTGGTGCTATCACCGCATTAACCGTGTATATCCTCGGGCGGCTTGCCAAACCTAAACACCGGATCATCATTTTTGCCGTAGGGATCATCATTTTTCTTGTGGGTACGTTGGTAAACGCTGTCCTGTTCTCGGCAGCCGGCGTCATCGTTTTTATCCTTTGCAAAGTTTTCTTCCAGCCGTTGCACGACCTCGCCTATTACCCTATCATGATGCGGACCATTGATGTGGTATCGAAACTCGAAACTCGCAGCGAATATACCTATATCATGAGCCATGAAATAGGCCTGTTTACCGGCCGCGCATTAGGATTGGGATTGTTCATCGCCTTAGCCTACTTCTTTTCCGAAGATTTTTCGTTAAAGTATGCTTTGGTAGTGGTAGCTCTACTGCAAACCATCTCCATTCCTTTGGCAAATATAATTACCAAACAAACAAAATAGAAATCAATGATTAGGTTTAACATCCTCATTATTTGTTCTTTGATATGGTTGTCGGGATGCGGTAAGCCGGATTACGGTCCCCCAGTGAAACAAGTCAAGGTATCACGTATCGAAGCCATGCCCACCACGCCCGCGCCCTACAAGATGCTCGACTGGCGCAAGAAAGCTACGGATTTCGACCGTTTTGCTTTCGACTTCAATACACAAATGTCCAGTGGGCCGGTGATCTGGATTGATAACAATCAACGAAACATCCCGCAAGTGACTTTTGGCTTGTACACAGCCATACATGATGTCCGCCAAGGAGTGAACCACAACAACGGCGAGTTCCACGAAAGCCTCAATTCGTTGGCAGCATTATTGGGAGCCGGTTTGATCGGTATTGATAAGACCAACGATGGCGGATATAATTATGTGAAGATGATCCAGAATTATTTCAATACCGATAATGGCTGGAACATCATGATGAACAATACCTGTCCCGAAGTTGCCGCGCTTGGCGGCGGCTACGGGCGCGACTGGTGGTACGATGTGTTGCCCAATGCCTTGTTCTACGCTTTGTGCGATGTTTTCCCAAATGTGGAAAATGCGGACAACATACAAAAAACCATTGCCGAACAATTTTATAATGCTAGCAAGGTACTTGGCAAAAATTACGATTATTCGTTTTTTAATTATGCCCAGATGAAAGGCATGGTGAACCAAATTCCGCTCCAACAGGATGCTGCGGGCGGGCATGCTTATGTGTTGTATGCTGCCTGGAAGAAATTCAATGACAGTCGTTACCTTGAAGAAGCCAAAGTAGCGGTTGCCGCATTGGAGGAGCAGAAGGAAAGCCGTTTCTACGAGATCCTTTTACCGCTGGGTATTTACACCGCTGCCCGGCTGAACGCCGAAACAGGCACGAATTACGACACAAAAAAAATGATCGATTGGGTGTTCGACGGTTGTACCGCTAAAGACGGGCGCACAGGATGGGGGATCATTGTCGATAAATGGGGCGATTTTGACGTCAGCGGGTTACAAGGCAGCATTACCGACGGCGGTGGTTACGCATTCCTGATGAACAGCATCAAGATGGCATGGCCGTTGGTTCCTATGGTGAAATACGAACCGCAATATGCACGGGCTATCGGTAAGTGGATGTTGAACAATGCCAACGCGTGCCGGCTGTTTTTTCCCTACGAGATAGATGACGCACACCAATGGTTGCCCGAAATGAAAAATATCACGGGTGGAACCGTATCCTACGAAGGTTTGCGCAAAGCCGACGATTATGGAAAAGAATCGTTGAAAGGAGTTAGCCCCGTAGCCATCGGCGATGGGCCGAAATGGAACCCAAAAAATCCGCCTGAAAGCATGTTCAGCCTTTACAGCACGGCTCCCGTGGGGATGTTGGGTGCTATTGTCGATACCACCGATGTGAAAGGAATCCTGAAGTTAAATTGCAATGCTACTGATTTTTATGCTGATAAACCTTTCCCGGTCTATCTTGTTTATAATCCTTATAATGAGGATAAAGAAATAACATGGCAATCGGACCAACCAATAGATATTTTCGACATCGTATCCAAAAGATATGTAATACAAAACGCGACAGGAACGGTTAAGTTATCTATTCCCGCAGATGCTGCACTTGTGGTTACCGAGTTTCTCGCCGGAACGAAAATCGATTCGGAAAAGGGACGATTATCCGTACAGGGAAAGGTGTTTTCGTTTAAATAATATCTTAATTATCAAATAGATTAACAATGAAAATAAAATTATTATCCTTATGTCTGTTTATATTCATCTGGGCGGGACACGCACAAACCGTTTCCGTTTCCGGTAATGTCCGGGATGCATCTACAGGCGAGGCCCTGATCGGGGTGAATGTTGTTGTAAAAGGTACGGCCAATGGCACGACTACCGACCTGGATGGCAACTACACGCTTCATGTCCCGTCAGATGCCACATTGGTGTTTTCCTATATCGGTTATGAACATCAGGAGGTGCCGTTGAACGGTCGGAATAATATTTCCGTACAATTGGTTGAATCGACGAAGGAACTGGACGAAGTGGTAGTGGTAGGTTATACTTCCCAGAGACGGCGGGATGTATTGGGCGCTGTGGCAAAAGTGGAAGGAACCACATTGAGTTTGCTTCCTGTACCCGGTGCGGAACAAGCCCTGCAAGGACGTGTAGCCGGCGTACAGGTATCCACATCTACGGGAGCTCCGGGAGCTCCTGTATCAGTACGTATCCGTGGGGTAGGATCGGTGTCGTCGAGTAATGATCCGCTGTATATCATCGATGGGGTTGCCGTGGATGGCGGGTTATCCAGCATTTCGCCCAACGACATCGATAACATTTCGGTGTTGAAGGACGCTTCGTCAGCCGCCATTTATGGGTCGCGTGCCAACAACGGCGTGGTACTCGTCACTACCAAAAGTGGTAGAAAAGGTGAAGCGAAAATTAACTACAACGGGCAATACGGTTTCCAGAGACACGGGCACATCACCAAAATGGTGAATACTGCCGATTATATTTCCATATACAACGAAGCAGCCACAACCGATAACGCCTCGTCGGTCGTTAAGCGCCCACTCATTCAAGGCACATACGTCAAGGATTTTGCTGATGTCAATTACCTTGAGGAAATATTTCAGATAGCCCCCCTGCAATCGCACGAATTATCGGTAAGCGGCGGGAACGATAAAACCGTTTATTTCCTGTCCGCATCCTATTTCAATCAGGACGGTATCATTCTTAACAGCGATTTTAACAAAGGTAACCTGAGGTCCAATATATCATCGGACGTGAAAAGCTGGCTGACGGTGGGGTTGAATTTAAGCGCGGGATTCTCCAATACCCGTTCGATACCCAGTTCGGGCGACGGTTATGGAAATAGCGAAGGCGGTAGTGTGGTACGTTATGCTTATTTCCGCAATCCCGCCATACCCGTTTACAACAGCCGGGGCAATTACGTGGATAAACCCAGTGAATATTACGGTGACAGCGCTTACGACAGCTTTTTCGGCGATGGCTACAACCCTGTGGGCTGGGCTAAAAAGACCGACAGGCTCCGTTCGGAAAAGAATTTGTTAGGAATAGGTAATATCCTGATCAAATTACCCCTGAATCTTAGCCTGAAAACCATTGTGGGATTCGATTTCAGCAGTGGGGAATTCAGGCAATTCAACGATAAATGGGGAACCAATGACCGGATCAATAACCCCAACAATCTGTTGGTGGAAGACTATACCACCAAGGGATGGAACGTGAACAGCGTGTTGAATTACAGCACCACCTTCAACAAGAAACATACACTGTCGGCCATGTTGGGTATAGAAGCCATCCATAACTCAGGGGAAACATTGCAGGCCACAGACCAGGATTTCCCAAGTACCGACCGCGACCTGCTGTACATCGGCAAAGGGGTAGGGAAGAAGACATCCTACCAGAATGAATGGGCGTACAGCCTGTTGTCGTTCTTCGGATCGGTAAATTATAATTATGATTCAAAGTATTATTTGTCGGCAACCATCCGTGAAGATGGGTCTTCACGTTTCACAGGCAGCAATAAGTGGGGAACGTTCTATTCCGTTTCGGCAGGGTGGAACATAGAAAGCGAGGATTTCCTGAAAGATGCGACTAACCTCACCAAATTGAAACTGCGTGCGGGATGGGGCGCTATCGGCAATCAGAATATCGGGTTATACGCATATTCCGACGTTTATTCGCCCGACCGCAATTATCCGTTCGGCAACACCGTCGCCCTTGGGTATGTGCAAACCAAGCTGGGCAACGAAGATCTGAAATGGGAAACCAGCAACCAGCTCAACTTGGGTGTTGATGTGGTGCTTTTCAAAAACACATTCGGGTTTAGTGTCGATTATTATTATAAGATAACCAATGATATGCTTGTACAAGCGTCATATCCTCCGTCGGTAGGTTACTCTTCTCCACCGTGGATCAACAGTGGACAGGTACTCAACACGGGTGTCGATGTGGAGATTTTCTTCCGTAAGGATTATAAAAATAAATCGGGATTTGATATCACCTTCAACGGCGGCTTCCTGCACAACGAAGTGTTAGAAATGGAAGCGCCGATTCCGGGTGGTCGTGTTGACAGCGGGGTATTTGCCACAAGCACCGAAAAAGGACATCCCGTAGGTTCGTTTTACATGCTCGAAATGGATGGTATCTTCCAAACCCCGTCCGATGTAGTACTTGCAGCAGTTCAAGGACGTAGCATACAGCCGGGCGATATCAAGTATGTCGATCACTATGTCGATAACAAGATCGACAACTTAGACAGGGTTCACCTCGGTTCTGCGATTCCCAAGTTCAACCTTGGGCTGAACCTTTCGGGATACTGGAAAGACTTTGATATCTCCTGTTTCTTCCAGGGAGCATTCGGGCATAAAATCTACATGCAGGTGCACCACGATATCGAAGGATACTATCGTGGTTTCCCTGTCACGCAGCGCTATTTCGACGAACATTGGCAAGGAGAAGGAACGTCCAACACCCAGCCGCGGGCATCGTGGAGCGCCAAGTCTAACAATGTGAGAGTATCGTCGCGTTTCCTCGAAAGCGCTTCATATCTACGCTTGAAGAACCTGCAAATTGGTTATACCATCCCAGGTATGAATAAAATAGGTATCGAAAGGCTGCGGGTGTACCTGGCAGGAACCAACCTGTTCACGTTCACTAAATTTACGGGCATGGATCCCGAAATGACCGTGAGTGCCAATTCGACATCCGAAGGCGACCGTGCCTCGGGTATCGACTGGGGTACTTACCCTATTGCTAAGACGTATACCATCGGGGTTAATCTCACATTTTAAATAATTGAGAATTGAAAATGGAGAATGGAGAATGAACGTCATTGCGAGGAGGAACAACGAAGCAATCTGAGATACGACGATCTCACCGAAAAAAGTATTTGAGATTGCTTCGTTACCGCTCGCAATGACGGGTCAAAATCATCAAAAAAATAAAATTAGAAACAATATGAAAAAGCATATCATTGTTATGTACTCTCGAGTAAATAATTGGCGTTTCGATATTGCCATTTGGCGTTGGTTTTCTGCGCTTTGTTCGAGCTGGACAGACATTAATTGTCAATTATCAATTATCAATTGTCAATTACTTATATGTCTCATACCGGCGATATTTGTTTCCTGCGATGACTTCCTTACCGAAGAAATGAAAGGCGACTATAGCACCGCTACCTTTTATACTTCCCAACAGTCAGCCATCATGGCCGTGAACGGGGTATACAATTCCATCTCCTTTACGTCCGCCAACAACCGTATATGGGTATTCGGCGATGTCGCTTCGGACGATGCCGTCAAAGGCGGTAATCCCGGCGACGGAGCCGACATAGTCCCTATCGACGAACTGGATGTGGCAGCGGACAACGGGATCGTCAATAATTATTGGCAATACCTGTACGAAAGCGTATCACAGGCCAACAATGCCATCACCTACATCCCGTCCGTCAGCATGGACGCGACGCTGAAAGATCGCCTCGTAGCCGAAGCCAAGTTCATCCGTGCCCTTGCCTATTTCAACTTGGTCAACGTGTGGGGGAAAGTGCCCCTGAAACTCAAGCCGCAAACCACTGCCGACGCCGTGAATGTGCCGTTGAGCGAAGTCGCGGATATTTATGCCCAGATCGAAAAAGACCTGAACGACGCCAAAGCCGTATTGCCGCCAAGCTATACAGGCACTGATGCTGGGCGTGCCACTTCGGGTGCCGCTTATGGCTTGCTTGCCAAAGTGCAGCTTTACCAGAAAAAATATCCGGATTGCCTATCGTCCATACAATCGCTGGAAGCCTTGAATCAGTATGATCTGGTATCCAACTACGAAAACCTGTTCAAAGCCGGCAGCGAGGACAGTGTGGAAGTGATTTTCGCAGTACGCCACATGAGCGGCCAGAATCCGGGACTGGGTAACGGCATGAACCAATGGTTTGCGCCGTTGGAAGAAAGCGGTTACTATTTCAATGCACCCACCCAAAGCTATGTGGACGCTTTCAATGAATTAACCGCCGATGGACAGGTAGATCCACGGCTTGATGCATCCATTGGGCGCGACGGGCAACCGTGGCTCAATGGCAACACGTTTTCCGCCTCATGGTCGCCCACGGGTTACCTCGTGAAAAAACACGACCAGCCGTTGAGCGAGGTACCCGCAGGACGCAAAGGCGATGGTTATCTGCCGTACATCTACCTGCGCTATGCCGACATCCTGTTGATGAAAGCCGAAGCGCTTAACGAAGCGGGCGGGACAAACGCCGTTACCACTGCCGCCGTGGAACTGAACAAAGTACGCGACCGCGCCGGACTTGTTCCCACAATAGCTTCTACCCAGACTACCATGCAGACAGCTATACAGACGGAACGCCGCCGTGAGCTTGGGTTTGAATTCCACCGTTTTTTCGACCTGATGCGTTGGGGAAAAGATGTGGCAGAAGCCGCACTAGGCCCCGATTTCAAATGGACGGAACCACGGTATTATTTTCCGTTGCCACAAGCCGAATTAGATGCCAACCAAGCGATTAAATAATAATATAAAATGATTACCGGATATTTTGTCCAATGCTTGTAGACTGAACGGTTCGACGTAGCGTCTCTCTACGTCGAAGCTAAAAGCAAGGCTCCTGCCTTGTAAATATGGAAAGCAGGAGCTTTCCTTTTAGCACAGCATAGCCTGGAGACTATGCTCAACAGAGGTCGATAGATCTGTCAGGATCGGACAACTCAAAATAAACCAATTAATAATCATCAAGATATACAAGTAGAATCATTAAAAAAGTAAACAATCAAATTTCAGTATTTATTTAATTAATTAAAATCAATTGAGTCATGAAAAACATAAGAAGTTTTTTCGGAGTAATCATTATGATGTGTATCGTGGCCTTGCCTTTAGCGTCCTGTAGTGACGACGACGACGATACGCCCAGTGTAGACAAGACAGCGTTGAACCAGCTCATCAGTGAGTGTGAAACGCTGGCAAACAACGCCACGACGGATAATTATCCGCAAGCAGCCATCACTGCTTTCAAAACGGTAATCAGTACTGTAAAAACAGCAGCCGCTTCATCAAGCATCACACAAACGCAAGTGGACAACCTAATACAGCAGTTGACTACAGCGCGGGATATATTCCTTGCAACGGCATATGAAACAATTCCTGTCAGTGCCCTGTTGATCGGGTTGAATTTCGATACGGAAGGCGACCAACTCACCACTACAGGACAACGTACTCTGACAGCCAGTTTGGTAGCTGGTCCTACGGAGATTTTCGGAGCCACAGCCGCTAAACCTACTTTTGTAACCGGTGTGAAGAGCGGTAAAGCCATGCACTTTGGATTCGGCGGACATTTGGAAATCGCCGACTACAACCAGAACGATTTTATGCTCAATACTATGTCGATTGCTGTGTGGGTGAAACCGGATTCAGTACGCGCAAATAATTACATTGCTTCGTTGAATTTCTGGGAAAATTGGAAATTCCAATTGCAGGACCAAAGTAAACCATTCTTTACCCTTCATACGGCAGCAGGGTTTACAGATGCCGATAACGAATCGGATAATTCGGCTCCAAACGGCGAATGGACACATCTGATTATAACCATGGATCTTGCAGCTTCCAAGTTGTCGTTTTATGTGAATGGAGAATTGACCAAAGCATGGGATGCTACCGGAAAAGCTAACCTGATAGCGCCATTGGCTCCATTTTATGTTCCCACAGGCGGTACTAAACTTCCGTTCCTAATCAGTGCGGCCAACACTTATGCTGCGGCAGTGGCAGCCGGTGATTGGGATTGGGCGTTTAATCCCCCAAGCTGGCCTCATTTCGTCGGCTCGATGGACAATTTCAGGCTGTACAGCATCGCCCTCACCGAGGGACAAGTATCGGGATTGTACAATGCCGAAAAACCGTAACCGGGAAGAAGCTGTCTAAAAGTAAAAAGACGTCATGTGGTGTATATCCTAATACAGGACAAAAACTTGATGACGTAATGAACAGCGTTCGGCCGAGGTTCTACCTCGGTCGAATCTATGCTGACAGGCTAAGCCTGTCAAAATAAACAGGACGAGGTACAACCTCGTCCCAACGTGCATACATAATACCTACCGGATCGTTGAATCCGGTAGGTTTATTTCATTTCATCACTTTGGCTTGAAAACATACCAACCATGACAAAACAAAAATTGATCTTCCTATTATGTTTCTTTGGGATACACTTACAGGTATTTACGCAGCAAATCGCCGTACCGCGGATTGAACTGATGCCGGACAAGCCTGTACCTTATGCCATGCGTCATTGGAAACAAGTGGCAACGGATTACAACAGGTTTGTGTTTGATGAATCCAAAACAGGACAATATTTGCCTCTGGTGCAGATCAAAAGCCCGGGGAATAATTATCCCGGTATCAGCCAGATCATCATGGATACCTACGTGGGAAGCAAGACCCACGGGTCGCAAGCCGAAGCCATCAATATCATGCCCGCCGTTGTCGGGAGCGCATTGGTCGGTATTGACCAAACCAATAACTTTGGAAGAAACTGGGTTCCGTTAGTGAAGGATTTCTTTAACCTGAAAAATGGGCAGAATGTGTACCTGAATGGTTATTCAGCCGCATCGGGTGGCGATTGGTGGTATGATATGATGCCTAATGTTTATTTTTACCAGTTGTACCATCTTTACCCGGATGCAGATCCTGATTTTGCAGGACAATTTACCACAGTTGCCGACCGCTGGCTCGATGCAGTATACAAGTTGGGCGGTGTTGTCCACCCGTGGGCAGTCCCCAATATGAATTACCGCGCTTTCAACCTGGCTACTGGTAAGCCGTTAACCACAGGCGTGAAAGAACCCGAAGCCGCCGGAGGTATTGCATGGTTACTTTACCACGCCTATCAACAAACAGGCGACGTAAAATACATAGAGGGAGCGCAGTTATCGCTTGATTTCCTGCAAACATGGACGGATAATCCGTCCTATGAACTTCAATTACCCTATGGCACACTGATCGCCGCCAAGATGAACGCTATTGAAGGAACCAACTACGATGTAAGCAAATTGTTGAACTGGTGTTTCAACCGTGGCGCACTGCGCGGATGGGGCGTTGACGCCGGACAATGGGGCGGTTACGACATCAGCGGGTTGGTAGGCGAAGCCAACGACAATGGCAACGATTACGCTTTTATCATGAATGGTTTCCAGCAAACAGCAGCCCTGGTTCCGTTGGTGAAATACGACAAACGTTTTGCCCGCGCCATCGGCAAATGGATGGTCAACATCGCCAACGCAAGCCGGTTGATGTATTGGAATGCCTTGCCCGAAGCAAACCAAGAACCTCAAAGCTACGCATGGGCTTCGCAAAACGACCCCGATGCCTGCATCCCCTACGAATCGATGAAACAGAATTGGAGCGGTAAAAGTCCGTATGCCATGGGCGACGCTGTGGGTGGCGGATGGGCGTCAACCAACCTTTCGCTTTACAGTGGGTCGAGTGTCGGATACATGGCTTCCATCATCAGCACCACCGATGTGGAAGGCATCCTGCAATTAGACCTGAATATAACCGACTTTTTCGACCAATCGTCCTACCCGACTTATCTGTATTATAACCCGTTAACAAGTGAAACCACCGTCAGCCTCACCCTGCCCGCCGACAATTATGACATATACGATGCTATAACAGAAATCGTTATCGCGACAAATGTAAGCGGGACCACAGGCATCGCCATCCCCGCCGATGGCGTCCGGCTATTGGCTGTATACCCCACAGGAAACACGATGCAAACCACCGGACGCATCAAAACCGTCAATGGGAAAGTAATCGACTACCACTCCGGTTACAATTTCGATCCTGTTTTCCGGATCAAAGCGTTCACCGCCAATGCCAGTCAGGTCGAAAAAAACAGTAATGCAACGTTCAATTGCTTAGTCGACAATATCCCCGAATCAACTACAGTCACCTACAACTGGTCAGTCAACGGAACAGCCGTCACCGGTAATGACCAACCCGATTTCCTATGGCAAGTGCCCGCACAAACAGGAAATTACACCATTAAAGTAGAAGTAACAGCCGGTACTGACTACGACGCTGCCTCGCTCGCCATCGAGGTAGTTGACGAAATAGTCCAGCCACCCGTCATCAACAGTATCAATATATCTTCACCCGATCCGGTCGAGACATCATCCACCATCACCCTGTCAGCTATTGTCGACAATCCTTTGAAAATAACTGCATACCGCTGGAGCGTCGATCAGGGAACCCTGTCCGGGGCATCCGGCACAACCCCGTCATGGACACTACCATCAGCCGAAGGTATCTACACCGTAACGCTGGAAGTAGACAACTCCTATGGGACTACATCCAAAACACGTGAGGTCTTGGTAAGAACCCATACAGGCGACAACCTCATGCCGCTCATATACTACCCTTTCAACGGCAATACGAATAATGCAGCCAGCGCCTCGTACAATGCCGTACTATACGGTGCCATGCAAACTTCCGATGCCAAAGGAAGCAACAACAGCGCATACCGTTTCACGACCTCTTCCGACATCATTTACACCCCCAACGATGCAACGCTCAACTTTACCGGGGCGGTCACCATATCCTTCTGGTTAAAGCCCGACCAACTACCAAACCGCGAACAATTCGTTGTTTCGCATGGAAGTTGGGAAGAACGGTACAAAGCATCCATCATCAACGAAAAAAAACTACGCTGGACGGTAAAAACCGACAAGGCAACCGTTGATGTCGACTGCCCACTCATCCTGCAAACAGGGGAGTTTTATCATTTCGCAGTTTTGTATACCGGCTTCTCCATGGAAATATACTGCAACGGCATATTGCAATCCTTCAAGAAACAAACCGGCGCTATAGCCAAAACCAGCAAAAATATCACCCTCTCCCGCAAGGACAACGAAACGACAGAATATTCGTTCAGGGGAACCATAGACGAAGTCCGCATATACGACAAAGCCCTCGCCCCAGACGTGATCCTCACCCTTCCCGACTCATGGAACTTGGATGAAGTCACTTCCGTTACAACACCTTACAAAATAGATGTCCAGATTTATCCCAATCCGACTTCCAACTTCCTGCGTATCCAGATCCCCGAGAACGGGACATATCTTGCAGAACTGTTTAATTCTGTCGGACAAAAAATACAGGTATATCAAATACAAGGAGGCAAGGAAAATGATATCGCTGTCTACGATCTATCGAAAGGACTGTACTTTATCAGGATTTCATTATCGAAAGGTGGAGTTGTCTATTCGGGAAAATTTGTTCGTTGATGCTGTCTTATAGGGTGGATCTTTTATTTGTCTTTAAGGGTAAATGCTATGTGATTTTGCTCCGATGATCCATTGAAAGGTATCAAGCCGCCCTGACGACATCCAATCCTGCCGTTATGTCAGATCAGGTTGCCCTGACAAGGCTCAATCCTGCCATTGAGTCAGATCAAGTGGCCTTGACAGTATTCAATCACATCATTGAGACCCGTCAAGCAGCCCTGACGGGTCTCAATGGCCCTGGGTACCGATTTGTTTTGTGTTGCCTAATGAAGCATGCGAATAAAGAATTGACTTTTGGGCTAAAGTCCGGAACTATTCGGTCATTTCCTACCCGTTAGCTATAACGTCAATGAATGCTATTTTTCATCCACAATATCAAATCCTTTCGTTGGTGCTGATCCGGTCGTCACTGATGCCAATTTTCCTTTTAGTTCCAGTTTTATCACGGTAGCGATGGCATCAGGTATTTGTTTCGGCAATTGAATCACTAATCCCTTAGCTGTTTTTGTAGTTTTCAGCTTTGTTTTACCGGCAAGCAACGTGGCCGAATTTGCATCAGTAAGACCTTCAAGTACAATCTTCCCGTCAGCAGGCCATTCGCAGACAGAAAGATACAAGATCGTTGCATTTTTACTGTCTTTGCGGGTAATATATCCCCAAGTGGGTTTTTCTACCGGACTGCGTTGTGTTCCATAAATAGCTTCGCCGTTCGTCTTCATCCAACGGCCAATCGCCTGCAAACCGTCGATGCTCTGCTGCGGTATTTCACCTTCAGCAGTAGGACCAACGTTCAACAGGTAATTGCCACCTTTGGATGCAATGTTGATCAGGTTACGGACAAGTGTTTCCGTGGTCTTCCATTTGGTATCCCAACTTTTGTATCCCCACGAACTGTTCATGGTCATACAGGTTTCCCAGTCGAAGTTACCCAACTCGCTCGGATCGGGTATTTTCTGTTCTGGTGTCTTGTAGTCGCCGGGAAAATTTGGACGTTTCAAACGATCGTTCGTAATCACCTGCGGGTAATTCGCCAATTCGGCTTTCAGTTTTTCAGCAAATTCATCAGTCATTCCCGTAGGGGTGTCCCACCAGATAACTGCTACATCGCCGTAATTAGTCAACAATTCGTGTACTTGGGGAACAGCTACCTGATCAATGTAATCAGCCATTGAACGTGTTTCCTGTGCCGGATCCCAATGTCCCTTATGCGCTTCGGTATATGCATCGATCTTTACCGAGTCGGGGTTTGCCCAACCTTCGGCCATCACTTTGCGGGCCACTGAACCGCCGGGATTGTTCCAGTCCTGTGCCTGCGAATAGTAAAAGCCCAGTTTTATGCCATGCTTGCGGCAAGCCTTAGCCAATTCGTCCAGCACATCCTTCCTGTAAGGTGTGAAATCGACGATATTAAATTTGCTGGCGTTGCTTTTGAACATTGCAAAACCATCGTGATGCTTGGCTGTGATGACAATATACTTCATACCGGCGTCCTTTGCCAGCCTAACCCATGCGTCGGCATCGTATTTCACCGGGTTGAATGTAGCGGCAGCCTGTTGGTACTCAGCTACGGGAATCTTACAGCGATTCATGATCCATTCCGCACCACCCCGCCGTTGTTCATGTCCTTGATATACACCACCCCAGATGCAATAAGGCCCCCAGTGGATGAACATTCCAAAACGTGCCTCGCGCCACCACTCCATCTTTTTGTCCTGTGACGCCTGGTCTGTAGTTTGTGCGCCGGATATTCCCCTTAACGAAAGGAGAAACAATAATAGTAATATTTTTGACTTCATTCCATTTTGGTTTTACAATTCAATAACAAAGTAACAAGTTTTCCGGTAAACATGATATAACAGAAGTACCAAATGATGGTAAAAACGTCCCAGAATAAAGAAAAAGGCGTCCCGTTTCCGGAACGCCTTTTTCAACGTTAACCACTTAAATCCTAAATCTTAAGCTTGTTCTTCTTTCTTTTCTTCAGGAGCAACCTCATCTTTTACTTCTTCAACAACCTTGGCGTCTTCTATGACAGGTGTTGCTTCTGTTTTG
The DNA here is from genome assembly GCA_031547085.1 of Bacteroidales bacterium. Lineage (GTDB taxonomy): Bacteria > Bacteroidota > Bacteroidia > Bacteroidales > UBA4181 > JAIRLS01. The sequence goes on along the minus strand of JAVBSH010000128.1, from coordinate 2,770 downwards.
GGAGCTGCTGCTTTTGCTGTTTTTTCAGCTGCGGGAGCTGCTACTGATGCTACTACACCTGCTTTCTTGCCACCACTACGACGGCTACGACGTGTGGTCGTTTTCTTCGCTTCCTTGGCTGTCAACATGTTTTCGTTGTAATCAACCAACTCGATGATACACATTTCGGCAGCATCGCCTTTGCGGAAACCTGTTTTCAGAATACGGGTGTAACCGCCGGGACGATCCATGATTTTCGGGGATACTTCGCGAAACAATTCCGATACGGCATTCTTATCCTGCAGGTAACTGAATACCATACGGCGCTGATGTGTCGTATCTTCTTTCGATCGGTTAATCAATGGCTCCACATATGTCCTGAGCGCTTTAGCTTTCGCAACAGTGGTCGTAATGCGTTTGTGCATAATCAGCGACGATGCCATATTTGACAACATTGCTTTGCGATGCGTGTCGGTGCGCCCGAGATGATTGATTTTTCTTGCGTGTCTCATTTTCTGAATTAATCCTTATCTAATTTATATTTTAGTATGTCCATTCCAAAGTTCAGATTCATGCTTTCGAGCAACTCGTCGAGTTCGGTGAGCGACTTCTTACCGAAATTGCGGAACTTCAACAAATCGTTTTTACTGAATTTGACCAGATCGCCCAATGTTTCCACTTCAGCTGCTTTCAAGCAGTTAAGCGCACGTACCGACAGGTCCATATCCATCAGGCGCGTCTTAAGCAATTGGCGCATGTGGAGTATTTCTTCGTCGAATTCGTCGGTTACCTGTTTCTCCTCGGTTTCGATGGTGATCTTTTCATCGGAGAACAGCATGAAATGGTGGATCAGAATCCTGGCTGCTTCTTTGAGCGCTTCCTTGGGATGGATAGAACCGTCGGTTTCCAACTCGATGACTAACTTTTCGTAGTCCGTCTTTTGTTCCACACGGTAATTTTCAATCGAATACTTCACATTCTTGATCGGCGTAAAAATCGAATCGATAGCGACTAAGCCGATCTCGGCATTTTCCGGACGGTTTTCTTCGGCAGGTACATAGCCCCTGCCTTTCTCAATTTCAAACTTTATCTGGAGTTTTACATTCGATGCCATGTGGCAAATCACCAACTCGGGATTCAGCACTTCGAAAGCCGTCATTGACTTGTTCAGGTCGCCGGCCTTGAATGTATCTTGTCCGCTGATGGTAACACTCACCGATTCATTATGAATGTCCTCGGTTACTTGTTTGAGCCTAATTTGTTTGAGGTTCAGAACCATTTCGGTCACATCCTCAACTACTCCGGTAATGGTGGAAAATTCGTGTTGTACACCTTCGACTTTGATCGAAGTAATGGCATACCCTTCTAATGAAGACAACAAAATCCTCCGCAAGGCATTGCCTACCGTGATTCCGTAACCGGGTTCAAGGGGACGGAACTCGAATTTACCATATTTTGCATTGGCTTCGAGCATCAGCACCTTATCGGGGCGTTGAAAAGCTAATATTGCCATATTATCTTAATTATTTTGAATACAATTCTACAATCAGTTGTTCCTTGATGTTCTCGGGAATATCGCTCCTTTCGGGGACATTGAGGAATTTACCCGTCATGGAAGTAACATCCCATTCCAACCAAGAATAACGTGACTGGCGACCTACGGAATTGGTAATCACTTCTAAAGCTTTGGAACGTTCGCGAACGCCAATCGTCATACCACCTTTTACCTGGAACGAAGGTACGTTGACAACTTCGCCATTCACCACAATGTGGCAGTGGCCTACCAACTGACGGGCTGCTGCACGCGACGGAGCGATACCAAGGCGGTACACCACGTTGTCTAACCGCGATTCGAGCAGTTGCAACAATACTTCACCGGTAATACCGTGGCTACGGTGTGCCTTGTCGAACAGGTTCTCAAACTGGCGTTCCAATACACCATAAGTATATTTGGCTTTTTGCTTCTCCTTCAACTGGGTACCATATTCCGAAGTTTTTTTGCGGCTTTTAGAGCTGCCATGTTGTCCCGGAGGGTAAGGTTTGCGTTCGTACGACTTATCAGATCCGAAAATCGGTTCGCCGAATTTCCTTGCTATTTTTGTTTTTGGGCCGGTATATCTTGCCATTGTTTATTTTTTTGAACAAATTAATATTAGACTATAACAAATAAATGTCTTTGTTGTTACGGTGGTTACACTCTTCTGCGTTTTGCAGGACGGCAACCATTGTGCGGCATTGGAGTGACATCCATGATTTCGGTCACTTCAATGCCTGCGCCGTGGATGGTACGGATAGCTGATTCACGACCTGCTCCCGGGCCTTTAACAAAAACTTTTACTTTGCGTAAGCCTAAATCATAAGCTACTTTTGCACAATCAGTGGCAGCGGTTTGCGCTGCATAAGGGGTATTCTTTTTCGAACCCTTAAATCCCATCTTACCCGCCGACGACCACGAGATCACCTGCCCCGTACCGTTGGTCAATGTAACGATGATATTGTTGAACGAAGCGCTGATATGCGCTTGTCCTATAGGGTCTACTTTTACAACTTTTTTCTTGGTTGCTGTTGACTTTTTTGCCATGATTCCTTATTTGATACTAATTATTTGGTAGCTTTCTTTTTGTTTGCAACGGTTTTCTTTTTGCCTTTGCGTGTACGGGCGTTGTTCTTGGTGCTTTGACCACGAACGGGCAGCCCGATACGGTGACGGACGCCACGGTAGCAACCGATGTCCATCAATCGTTTGATATTCATTTGAACCTGCGAACGCAGTTCACCTTCAACCTTGAAT
>JAVBSH010000238.1:0-9020 GCA_031547085.1 Bacteroidales bacterium | reverse complement strand
ATCCGCACCGCCGTGTCGGAAGCAGTGAAACAAGTGGCTTTACACCAGCCGCAACGCCACGGAGAAGTCATCGAATGGTACCGGGATACATTGCAATATATGATCGGACACAAGGATGAGCAAGGATTGATCGATCCATTTGTCTTTGCATGTCTTGTAAATGATTTGATCGACATAGCCGGCAAGGGTGAATGGCCGTTTATCCGGCAGTGCTATGCCGCCAACCTGGATTACGAAAATGAATGTTACCACCTGGAAGACGTGAAAAAACAACTCGCCGGGAAAAGGCCATATCCGGTTACAGAATGGGAAATCTATACTTCTATTGACCAGTTTTATGACGATCTGAAAAGGTGGGACTCGTACAACAAACAACCTGTCAAAAAGGAAAATGACATTCCGTACATTGCCAAGCCCAAGGTTGGCCGCAACGACCCGTGCCCGTGTGGCAGCGGTAAGAAATATAAAAAATGTTGCGGTGCAAATAAATAATTGAACAACAAAGAAATAAATGCAAGACACCAACCAACCAGCCGAAACATTAGACGCCGGCACTTACGAAATCATCCGCAAGCGGCTTTTTGCACAACGGGACGACCTGTCGCAGCGGCTTGGCCAGCTCAATGACGCCCGCAAGGAGGTTTTCCGTGCCATCGACTTCACATTGCTGGCCAACCAGCGCATCAACACCGAGAACAATTGCGTGTCGCGCGGCATCATGGCGTTCGGGAAGCTTTGTATTTTCGGGTACAATGTGCATTTCGGGCTGCGGTCGGACATACAGTTGAGCGACGTGTTCAGCATCTACCGTTTTGAGGACAACCAGTTTGTGCCGCAACCCCTCGACCTGATCAACGATGACCAGTTTGTGAACGATTACAAAAACCTGTACAAATATTACCGCGACTCTATCTTTTCGCGCTTCCGCCGGACGGAGAATTACCTGTACATGGTTTTCCAGACCAGCAAGAATGTGGACGACCTGAAAGCCTTCAAGTGGCTGATCAAGGGTGACAAGCTGATTTACCAAGACGACCGCAGCATCCACGAGGTGAAGCGCGCCGAGCAGCATGAGTTCAAGTGGATGAAAACAACCCTCGAAGACCGTCGACTGGGCATCCATCCGCATGTATCGGTACTTGATAAGATCTTTATTGAAGCTGTCGGCGGTGATATTACATTCAAGATTGAGGACAACACGCAGACCGGTAAGGGTATCTACGCCGAAAAAGTGGAAAACAAAGACCAGCAGTTAGACGATGCCGAATATTACTACGCCGACCTGGGTAACCTCATCCTGGTACGGATCAAACCTTACCAGGAAAGCTACCGTACATTTGTATTCAACACCCGCACCAAGGAAGTGCATAACATCCCGATGCTCAACGATGCCGGCATCCTGTTGCCCGACCATCACGGCGTGATCTTCCCCAACGGCTATTACCTGCAAAACGGCGAATACAAGATATTCGACAACGACCTGTCGAACCTCGAATTTTTCCGTAAACTGGCCTCACCCAACGGCGAAGACTTCCTGTATATCTTCTACCAGCACGAACGCAACATCTACGTACTGATGTCGTACAACATCATCCGGCAGCAGGTGGAAACGCCGATCATCTGCAACGGCTTCACGCTCTTCGGCGACGGCATGCTCATCTATTTCCGCTCCGAGGATGATGCCACACGCCACCACCAGGTACAGATATGGCAGACACCTTACCAGCAAACTCTCGTCGAGAACCCGGAAAAGCACAGCAATAAACTTTACAAGATCGGCAACAAGGATATCGTGAAAGCAATGGCCGAATGTCAGGAAGTGATTTACCTGATCAACAAGGAGGACTCATACGAGGGTCTTTATGAAGATATTGTGAAGAAGTCGAACGACATTGTCGATGCTTATTTCTGGATATCGGACGACGCTGCTTTCAGGATATCCGACCCGTTGAAGGAGTTCAAGGGCATAGCCAATATCGCCATCGATGAGTTCGAAAAAGTGCAGGCTCAGAAAAAACACGCCGCGCAGCAACTCACCGCCGCCGTCGACAAGGTGAATGCCCTGATGTTCAGCATCAAACATGCCAAATTTGATACGCTCGACTCGTTGGTAAAGCTGCTAGCCGAAACACGACGCCTGCAAGGTGAAGTCATCGAACTGGGTAACGTGAAATACGCGGATATGACCCGCGTCGACGAACTGAAAACCCAGTTGGGCGGAACCAACACGAGCCTGTCCGCCAAAACCGTCGAGTTCCTGCTCCGTGATGAGGCGCTGGTGCCTTACGAGGAAAAGGTGGTTGCCGAAAAAGCCCACGTGGAGGAAGTTACCAAGGTGATCGACGCCAACAAAGTGGACGAGAACTGTAAACTGATCTCGTCGGAACTGGAATTACTCATCGATATCCTCAACAGCCTGAAGATAGAGGATACCACGCAAGCCACGCGCATCATCGAAAAGATATCGCTCATCTTCTCGTCGCTCAACGAGGTTCGTGCACAGCTCAAACGGAAAATCGACTCGTTGCGCAGCCGCGAAGCCGTGGCCGAGTTCAGCGCACAGCTTACCCTGCTGGAACAGGGTGTGGTGAATTACCTGGAACTGGCCACCTCGCCCGCCAAATGCGACGAATATCTCACGAAAGTGAGCATCCAGGTGGAGGAACTGGAAAGTAAGTTCGCCGATTTCGATGAGTTTATCGGTAAAATCGCCGACAAACGCGACGAGGTCACCAAAGCTTTTGACGGCCGCAAAGCGCAACTGATCGAGCAGATCAACCGCCGCACCTCGTCATTGGAGCAAATCGGGTTGCGGGTGCTGAAAAACATCGAAAACAAGGCGCAATCATTCAAAACCAACGAGGAGATACAGTCGTTCTTCTCGTCCGACCTGATGATCGACAAGGTACGGCAACTGGTGGACGAGTTGAAAAGCCTTGGCGACGTATCAAAAGCCGAAAACCTCGAAAACAGCCTGAAAACATCGCTCGAAGATGCCCTGCGCGTGCTGAAAGACCGTAACGAACTGTTTGTGGACGGGCAACAGATCATCAGCCTCGGTACGTACAAGTTTACAGTGAACAGGCAACCGCTCGACCTCACAGTGGTGCGGCGTGACAACCGTCTGTTCTATCATCTCACGGGGACAGGATTTTTCCATGAGCTTCACAACGAACACCTCGCCGCTTACCGCGATTATTGGGAACAGGAAACTGTGTCGGAAAACGCACAGGTTTACCGTGCCGAGTACCTTGCCTGGCAGGCTTTCCTGGAAAAGGGCAAGACGAAGGATTTTGACCCGAAAGCCTTTATTACCCACAAGGCAGAGCAAAGCTATTCGGAGTCGTACATCAAGGGCGTGCACGATTATGATGCGATGCGGATCTATGAAACGCTTGAAGCCGCAAACAAAGAACTGGAAATACTTTCATATACTCCCCGAGTGCGGGCATCCGCGCAACTGTTTTGGCATAGTCTTGAAGATACTCAGAAAGACAAGTTGGTAAAGATGATCGCTTCGGCAAGCTCTGTCCTGAAAGCGTTCCCGGAATCGGATAATTACAAATATGTGGTTGAGCGCCTCTCCGACCTCTCCCCCGGCCCCTCTCCACAGGAGAGGGGTGACGTGCTTTCCGCCGCACTACCATTGAATAGCACCATCCCCCTCCCTTGTGGGGAGGGGGGCAGGGGGGAGAGGTCTGCCTATCTTTTCCGCGAATTCGCTACATCACCCTCCTTCACAAAAAGCGAACAGGCGGAAACGCTAAAAAAGAACTTCATTCATTACCTCGGGAAAAAGAATTTCCTTCATCAGTTCGAAACCGACATCCGCGACGAATCATTCGATCTGATGGAGCGCTTCCATTTGACTTGCAACTGGCTGGGTTCTTTTATGGATGAATCGGGAAAATACGAACAGTTACGAAAATATCTGGAAGAAGCGGCTTGTCTGTTATTATTCGACACCAACGGCGGATATACCTTGCATAAGAGCGGCGACCAGATAGAAACCTCCGACCTGAAAGGCAGCCACACCGTGATTGTCAGCGGCCTTTATACGCAGGATTACCACCGGTTTGTCGATAAGATGGTTTACTTTACGGAAACCTGCGTCCCGGCATACAACGAGTTTACCCGCCTGAAAGAAACGCTGGTGGCGGATTTCAAGAAGGCGCTGAAAGTAAACGAGCTGAAACCGCGCGTATTGACGTCCTTCGTCCGCAACAAGCTCATCAACGAGGTGTACCTGCCGCTCATCGGCGCCAACCTTGCCAAGCAGTTGGGCGTGGCCGGCGAAAACAAACGCACCGCACGCATGGGCATGCTCCTGTTAGTATCGCCTCCCGGCTACGGCAAAACCACGCTCATGGAATACCTTGCCAAGACGATGGGATTGACGTTTGTGAAGATCAACGGCCCTACCATCGGGCATTCCATCACATCCATCGACCCTGCCGAAGCCAAAACCTCCGGCGCACGCGAGGAACTGAAAAAGATCAACCTCTCGTTCGAAATGGCCGACAATGTGATGCTCTACTTGGACGATATACAGCATTGCAGCGCCGAATTCCTGCAAAAGTTCATCTCCCTGGCCGACGGGCAACGCAAGATGGACGGCACATTCGACGGCGAAAGCAAGACCTACGACCTTCGCGGGAAGCGTTTCTGCGTGGTGATGGCCGGAAACCCCTACACCGAAAGCGGCGAAAAGTTCCGGATACCCGACATGCTCGCCAATCGCGCCGACGTGTACAACCTCGGCGACGTGATCGGCGGTTCGGAAAGCCTGTTCCGCCTGAGTCTCCTCGAAAATGCAATGGCTGAAAACCCGTACCTGCAAAAGGTTGGCAGTAAGAGTTTCGCCGACTTCTACCAGTTGATACAGTACGTGGAAACCGGAAACGAGGCGCTGCTCAACCTCGAAGGCAACCATACCCGCCAGGATGTGGACGATTTCATTGCGGTGGTGCGTCATACCATGCAGGTGCGCGAGGTGGTGCTGCAAGTGAACCAGCAGTACATCGCCAGCGCCGCCATGAAGGATGCCTACCGCACCGAACCGCCGTTCAAGCTGCAAGGTTCGTACCGCGACATGAACAAGATGACCAGCCTCATCCTCCCGCTGATGAACACCACCGAGGTGGATACGCTCATCCTGAATCATTACGAAAGCGAAGCCCAGACCCTGACGTCCGACAACGAAGCAAACCTGCTGAAGTTAAAGGAAATCGCCGATAAGCTCACCGACACCGACCGTAACCGTTGGGAAACCATCAAAACGATTTTCCTGAAGAACAACAAACTGGCAGGGATTGGGCATGATAATCCAATGGGACAGGTGATTGCGCAATTGGCACAGTTCAATGAGGGGTTGGAAGGAATAAAGACTGTGTTGGGAAAGAATTGACGTAACAAGGTAATAGATAAGAGGTAAAAAAATTTGAAACCTGTCAAGCATCTGTTGATCTCATAAAATGTAAAATCAGGTAAAAACGGCTAAATAAAAGAGGAATTGTTGTGAGATACAGCAAAAATGCGCTAATAAAATCAAAATAATTTAAAATCATACAAGATGGAAAAAATCAGGTCCAATGTCGATGTATCAGCTATTTTGTTGATTAGTTTTGTTGTCGTATCATTCATTACCAATATCGGTATTGCGGCAATACAAAGCTTTGTAGATAATTGGTATCAAGTACCAACTGTAACTGGTATTCTCATGTGTTTACAGATTTTACGAAACGTAAGTTATATCTTACCAGCACTGGCAATTAAGAATAAAACCTATAAAATTGTAGGAGTTATTCTTTCTTCGATAATGGTAATATACATGCTGTGTAGCCCCATTATGACTATATTTCAACATCGCTGACGATATAGCGGAACGCCTGGCGGATTTCGCCTTAGTTCGAAGTAGTTTTGAGCGGTTTGACAAACTTTTGCCGAATGACAAAGAAGCCTACACGCAATAACAATTATATTTTTCGATATAATGCTGCTACCCAGTTTTTCTTCTCCAACTGACGCACAAATTCCAATCCATTCTTTTTTGCTTTGGCAGTAATGTCGGGAAGATTGGACGTGTAAAAACCACTGAGTTGCAGCAATCCGTCCGTCAGTAGACATTTAGTATAAGTTGTAATGTCTTCCAACAGAATGTTTCGGTTGATGTTGGCCAGAATAATGTCAAAAGTTCGTCCTTCCAACAAACTGCTATCGCCTTGTAATATCTCGACACCTGTAACATGGTTTCGCTCACAATTTTCAGGAGCATTCCTGTAAGCCCACTCGTCTATATCAATAGCCGTAACAGCCTTAGCATTTTTCATAGCAGCAAAAATGGCCAGGATACCTGTTCCGCAACCCATGTCGAGTACCCGTTTCCCTTCAATGTCAAGATCGAACATCAGTTCAATCATCAACGAAGTCGTTTCATGATGTCCGGTACCAAATGACATTTGTGGCAGGATACAGATACTGTACTCCAAATCGGGCACATTCTCATGAAAAGGTGCATAAATGACACACCGCCCGGCAATTTCCGCCATTGGAAAGTTTCGTTCCCACACATGGTTCCAATTTTCCTGTTCGATGCGTTTGGTATCGATGGATGCAAACATTGAAGGATAATCCTTGGTAAGTTCCAGTAACGCCACAGCATCATAGTTGTTGGCCGGGATATAGGCTTTCACCTCATTGTCTAATTCCTCGAAACTTTCGAATCCCAAATCGGACAATAAGGCCACCACAATATCTGCTATCTCTGCCACATCCTCAGTGTCGGGAAGTGTACACGTAATCTCTATATAGTCCATAAATTATTCCTTGTTGATCGGAATCTGCCGATTGAAGCTTTGTTCAAGCGAAATCAATGTTTCGGTACGTGAGATACCCGGTACAGCCTGGAGCTTATCGAGTATACGTTTCAGATGTTCGTTATCATAAGCATATACTTTGATAAAAATCGAATAGTTCCCGGTAGTGTAGTGGCACTCAGTTATTTCAAGTATTTTATCCAATTGTTCAACAACAGACTTGAACATACCCGCCCTTTCAAGAAAGATGCCCATAAAAGCACATGTACTATATCCCATGACCTTAGGATCAAGAATGAACTCTGAGCCTTTGACAATCCCCAAGCGGATAAGTCTTTGTATACGCTGATGAACGGCAGCTCCGGATATACCACAATCACGGGCTACTTCGAGAAACGGGATACGGGCATTAGCACATATCTTCGTTAAGATTTTCCGGTCTAAACTATCAATTTGAAACTTTTCAGACATTTTATTGTGCATTAAAATGACAAAAATATGTTTTTTACTTCAAATATCCTCCTTTTTATAGGCAATATTTACATATTTTCACAGAACTATAAAAAATCATTGGTTATATTCCGATAAATCATCATTTTTGCACACATAATACAATTAATCTATTTTTGATTTAAATTATCTTCATGTCGAAACTTTTTTTGCCTAAATCTTATGTGCCGTTGTTAAATTTGAAACAAACGGAAAAAGCGATTAAACAGTTGAAAGATTTCGTTGAATCGAACCTTTCGGCTGAATTACAGTTGAGACGAGTTACTGCGCCGCTTTTTGTATTGAAGGGTACCGGGCTGAACGATGATCTCAATGGCACAGAACGGGCAGTTACTTTCCCGATTAAGGATATGGGCGATGCCAGGGCTGAAGTGGTTCACTCGCTGGCCAAATGGAAACGGATGATGCTGTCCGAATACCAAATTGCTACAGGATATGGTTTATATACCGACATGAATGCCATACGTTCGGACGAAGAATTAGATAACCTGCATTCCCTTTATGTCGACCAATGGGATTGGGAACAGTCGATTGCAGAGGGGAACCGCTCGTTGGATTATTTGAAATATGTAGTTGATAAAATATTCAATGTGCTGAAACGCACTGAATTTTATATCTACGAAAACTATCCGGAACTGGAACCAATGTTACCTGACCGGATTACATTCATCCATTCGGAAGAATTGTTGGCTATGTATCCGGACAAAACACCAAAAGAACGCGAGCACCTGATCACGCAAAAGCATGGTATTGTATTCATCATAGGAATCGGAGGCGAACTTGCCAATGGCGAACCGCACGACGGACGCGCACCCGACTATGACGATTGGACAACCTCAACCGTGAACGGGTATAAAGGGTTGAACGGCGATATTTTGTTGTGGAATCCTATACTGGGATGTTCTGTGGAGATTTCGTCGATGGGAATACGTGTTGACCGCGAAGCTATGACCCGGCAATTAGCCATACGCCATGCTGAGGAACGGAAAAACCTGATGTTTCATAAAAAATTACTGGCTGGCGAATTACCACTCTCTATCGGCGGGGGAATCGGGCAGTCACGACTGTGTATGTATTTCCTGCGCAAAGCTCACATCGGGGAAACCCAAGCCAGCATCTGGCCACAGGAGATGATCGATCAATGCCGCAGGAACAATATTCCGTTAGTTTAGATGATTGTTGAATTGTTTAAATGTTGAACTGTTTAAGGGTTCAGTTTTTGAGTCTTGGAATTTTCAAATCCGTCAGGTATAAATGCAAAAAAGGGGCGCTGTCGCCCCTTTCCCATTAACACACACAGAAACCCGGTTCATTCACTGAACCTTGACTTTTAACCTTTAAATTTTTTATAAACTAACATTAAGAACGAATGACGAAAGTGAACTTTCTGATATATATAACAGCAGGTTTTTAAAAAAGTTCGAGCAAAAGCGATTTATTTTGCAAAAAGATGAAAATATTTCATAATAATATGATATACAGAAACATAAAAATAGATGTTTTTTATATTCGTTTGACATTTTTTGACCAACAGATTCATTTTTGAGATATATGATCAAATGTCGTTTACTTAAGGAATATTTTGGTCAATACCCACTCAATGCTTATCTTTATAGCATAATAATATGGGGCTATCTCCAAAGTATTAACCCAAGAATATCGTGAAAACCTAATAAAAAAAATAGATTATGAGCT
>JAVBSH010000210.1:0-10699 GCA_031547085.1 Bacteroidales bacterium | reverse complement strand
CTGCGAAAGGTTAAAGCAAGAACTCGGAAAGCTTTGGAAGAGAAGATCGCGGGTGCGTTGAGTAGCATTACCGTATCTGACATTTTAGGTTGGTTCGCGGAAGATGGGTATAGTACATAATAAATTCAATTGCTATAAATGTTATATCCGATGCCATGCGTCATTCAAAAGATCATGAATGGGACGATATATTGCCGGTTGTTGATACTTCGTCGGAAAGATGCCGGCACCTATCGGATTTTGTTGCCGGATTTGCTGATGTAGTACGTATTCCCAAGCCTTCATTTTCTGACATATCTGTAAATAGCCTTATAAGTTCGGCTATAAATTTGGTTATGTTGGAGTGTAACAGTAGAGGCATTCTGTTCGAATATAAACCTTTGATAAATGATTATTATATCTATGCTGACAGAATCCAAATGGAACAAGTATTGGTAAACATTATTAAAAATGCCTATGAATCGATAGGTGAGAACGGTAAAATCAGTATAGTAGTCGAAGACAGTACAATCATTATCGAAGACTCTGGCTCAGGAATAAGTGAAGTTGCAAAACAAAATTTATTTTCATCGTTTTTCACCACTAAATCTACGGGGCATGGCCTCGGCCTGATGTTTGTGCGAGAAGTATTGCTTAATCACAAATTCGGGTTCAGTTTATACACAGAAAATAATACGACAAAGTTCAAGATAACAATGGCATAACATAATCTTCTACAATACATGTTCTAAAGCTTATTTACCCTTTTCCGGTGAAATGACTTATGCTTTCGTCGAGATCGCTTACACTAATAATATGTTATACTTTCCTCTGCCGAATTTTGTGCAATGCGACGTTCGGCCGAGGTTGTACCTCGGTCGGCTTTATGATGGCAGGCTCAGCCTGCCAGGATATGAAGGACGAGGTACAACCTCGTCCCAACATGTACAATACTTGGCGGCGTGAAGTATAGTTACGTCAATAAGATTTTGGTCTCTTAAAAACGTGGAAACTTGACATGACATTTGCTTGATTCCTTCGTTATTTGGTCAAAATAATGGTCCGGTAATTAGTGTCACGCCAAATATTGATCAATTCTAAAAAATCAGCGTATTCCTTTGGTGAAACAATATTATTATTCAGTTCAATGCTCCGCGTGACTTTACAAAGATTAGGGGTGTCAAATTTTATTTCAACTTTAACACTTCCCAATTTATTTTTTTTCACCATTGAAATATCCTTGTTTATAAATGACATTCCACCTGTTGCTTTAACCTCATAATGATACGTTTCGGAAAAAGGGGACGAAATTTCCAGGTTTGTCTGGCGGGAAGGTAATAGGTAGGGCATATACCATGAATTTGCGCCGTCGCGCACCTCTGGTAATATGAAACTCCGGTAACCATCGAGTTCTTTCACCGATAATTTGCCATCGAGGCTTATAGACAAAGGAAAGAGATCACTTTCACTTTTAGAAAATTTGTCGATGGTGCCCCTGTCTAACAATCTTTTAGGGGTATTTACATCCAAGAGCATATCCACATAAGGATAGAACTTCCCGGAAACCGACAATTCCCCCTTCGTGTTAACCTGCTCTGCATCAATATCAATATTCATCGATATTTTAGCTTCACTTTGAATCATTTGATCGGTGGCGGTGGGATTTTCAGATATTTTTATGTACAAATAATCCGGTTTCGAGAGACTCAAAGTATATTTCACCCGTTCAACAGGTGACCACAAGAACAAAGCATGCGGATTGTTGATAGGGCGATCGGAATCGTTGACCGAAACGGCAAAGCCCATGATTGCATGCAGCGAGCCAACCTTCCCTTCAAAAAACGAAGGGTAAATCGCGACGGGTTCGACCGGTTCTCCTAAAATAGTCATAGCAGACATCAATAATGCCATTTTTTCGGCTGCCGTACCATAAGCTGACTTGAAGGCCTGTGAAGCGCTCCGCAACTTGTAGCCATTATATTCGAGGGGAACAGGCGTATAAGCGAATTCACCCACTACATAATTATATGTCCGGGCAGTGCCAATATTCGAATTATTTTGGTCGTTTTTTGCCGTTTTTTCAATCTGGACCTTCATTTCAGGGGTTTGATCCGCTTTTACCTGTCCTGCCAGCCACTGCATGGCTGCCGGCAACGAAGGCCATGTGGAAAAGATCAGGTGAGGCGCATTGCGTCCGTCTTCCGGCTGATAATATTCACGCGAAGAAGCTGCTATGTTGCGGAATGTCCACTCGTAGCGTGTTGTGCCATTTTTTTTGGTAATTTTCGGATTCCCTTTTATCCCGTATAGTTGGTACGAAAGAGTTTTTCCGTCGGGCACGGTTGCAGTTACCACGTATTCCTTTACAGGCGACTCTTCCTGCAAAGTCAGATATCTGTCCAACTCCGGCTCATACCCGGCATCGGTGTGCAATGTGTAGTCGAGGTACGAAGTGGCTCCAACTTCCAGGCCGGTGTGTGTCACCACCATTTCGCGCAGGTGGTTGTAATCGGGTGCATCGGCAGCAAAACGAGGTAATACTTCGTTAAAAGCGTTGGACGGTGTTACAATCTTGTTACCCGACGCTTGCGTAGTATACGACTCATTGATTTTCAACTGTTGGTGCTTGGGATTGTAAACGATGAATGTTTCGCCATACAGCCGGTTAAATGACACGTGGGTATGATATTTTACTATTTGGCGGCAGTTCAGGTCAATGCTGCCATCGGGGTACAGCACATAATCCTTCCGGAGAAGTAGAAAATCGGCTTCGGACGGTTGCGCAAAAGCATAACCGGAGAGAAGGATAAAGAGGATGAAAAATATTCTGTTCATAAGTTGTTTTTCGATAAATTTATTTCAAAAATACAAACGGTTGGTTGGTAAACCGTGTTTGATCCATCACGGCTTCACGGAAAGCAGGCCAGTCCTGCATATCATACACCCGTTTCTTAAGCGCCAGGCTGTTGTTAAAGCTGATGACGTTGTCCGATTGCTTTACAGACGAACTATATGTTGCCACGTCATTGGACGAAGCACTGTCGGTATATTGCTGCTTGAGATGGTATCCTTTCGGGACGGTAATCGTTTCGGTAAGTTCTACCAGTCGTGAACAGCCATCCTTAAAGCCATACCGGCGTTCAGGCTGTGTACCCAACCGCAAATAGGATTTGACGTTGTTGTAAGCTTTGACGCTCACCAGTGGGCAAATCATTTCGCCCGCCCGCCCAACGAAAGCGTAACCGGGGATTTCGTATTTCATGGTGATACGGATAGGCCCGGCCACATAGTCTTTCGGATTCTTGCCGTAATCCACGCTCAATAGTTTGGCGTTTGGCGATATGGCTAAGAGGTCGCGTTCCATGGCTGCCTTCCAGTCGCTCATAAAACCATTGGTGAATATCGACCGCAACGCCCTGTCAGATTGTCCTTCGGCAGTGACGGTTAGTTCGCCTGTCAGTTTCCCGTTCCCGTCAAGGACGGAAGATACCCGGATACGCACGTAATGGTCTTCAGGCGGTGAAGTGGGAGTGCATAACAATCCGGAACCTTCGGGAACGCCGGGCAGGTAATTCTGCTGCTGTTCGGCGCTCGACCACAGTTCGCGGGTGAATGGCACCCAGGTGGGATCAAGCAGATGGTAATGTCCGTCGGAGAGTTTTACGACCGCTACACTATGGTTGAAATGGTCGGCAGGAATGGTTTCGATGCGTGACCCGGCCATCGTCATGGCAGGATAGGCTTCGAATCCGGCCATCCGGAGCATTGAGATCAACAAGGCTGCCTTATCCTTGCACACGCCGCAGCGGTCGGTGAAATTCATGGCCGTGTTGTGCAGTGTAAAACCTTCGCCTTCACCCATTGAGATGCCGGAGTAACGCATGTTATCGGCCACCCAATGCGTCAATATCGACACCCTATCCATTTCGGTTTTGGCATTTTTCAACAGTTCATTCACTTTTTCCTGCGCAGCAGGCATAGGGCCGAAACTGTTGTAATCTTCATTTACTTTATAGAACCACAGCGATTTGGCTTGCCAATCCTTGGCCGTGCTCATAAAGAGTTTGGGAGCGCAATCGAACAAATCGACACGGCCAGGTTCTGAAGGCAATGGAAAAATGTCGTTTTTCGAAAACCGGAACAAACGCTTGTTACCATTCAGGTATACGGCCGAAGCGCATTCGCCTTGATAGAACTCATACTGCATATCCTTATCCAACGGCAGGTTAACGCAATAAACCTTGCGGACAACGGGCTGGTCACTCCAAAACGGCACAATGTCATAAAACTGGCCGCGCATAGGTGGGATGTAACGGTCGTCGCCCTCATCGGTCAGTAAGGCATAAGTAAAACCTTTTTTGAAGATTTGATACTCCACCATATCGCCGGGTTCCAGCCGTCCGATGTTCATCATCTTTTGCCGGGCGCCCCAATAGATGGCGCGTGCCGGGGCGGGGTAATCCATTTCGCCTGCAATACTCACGTTTTCAATCGTTCCGTCCTTACGGATGATCCGCACAGATTTGAACTCGGCTGTCGCAGTCAAAGGATCGTAATCGTATTTGACGGTACGCCATTGCAGCGCCCCTTTTGAGGTCAACACTTCCACTTTTTGCGTGATATGGAAATACCCAAGCCCTGTTTCCTCCACATCCACGAAGGTGCTATCCAAGCGCGTCACATAGTCGTAACCATCATATTTATCCGATGGTGCGGCTACAGCTACCGATGCGGTGAAGAAAAGGGAAAAGAATCCTGTTAATAATTTCATTTTTTCAAGATATTTATGGACGTTCGTAACTTACAAAAGCAATTTTCTTACTGTCGGGCGACCACGAGTGTACATTCATCGTTCCCTGTCCTCCGAAAAGTTCTACTACGACCTGAGGTTTGCTACCCATTGAGGACATCAGGCGTAACGCCACTTCCTTGTTAGCCGGATGGTCACCGGGAGCGACATCTCCTTTGCGGTAGGAAATGAAAATCACCTGCTTGCCGTCGGGTGACACATGCGGGAACCACGAGTTGTAATCTTCGTCAAAGGTCATCTGCGTCTGTTCCGTGCCGTCAGCTTTCATGCGCCAAACCTGCATCAGGCCAGTCCGGACAGAGTTGAACCAAATATATTTCCCATCGGGAGCGTACTCGGGTCCATCATCCAATCCTTCGGCGTCGGTAAGTCGTTTTTCTTCGCCACCTTCGGCCGGGATGATGTAAATGTCATAATTACCGTTCCGCAGTGCACAATACGATAGCCATTTTTCATCGGGTGACCAACCATGCAGGTAGCTCGGCGCCATTGGCGTGACCAATTGCGGCGTACCTCCACCAATAGGCAATGTATATATCCGCGATTGTCCGTCCTCCTTAGTACCGTGGCTGATGGCAATCCGTTTACCCGACGTCGATAGTACATGGTCGTTGTTGCAGCGGGCGGCAAACCCGGTATTGATTTGCACAATCTTATCAGGATGCCGGATGTCAATTATGTATAACTTCCCTTCACTGTTGTAGATCAGGTATTTTCCATCAGGTGTCCAGTTGGGGGCTTCTATCTTTTCGGGAAAAGTACACAGTATTTTACGCTCCTTGGTTTGTACATCGTAAATTTCCAGCGAACAGTTTTTTTTGCCAGCGTTTTGCGGCCAAGCCTCAAGACATAAAAAAAGACAGAAAACCAGTACTTTAAACATTAGAAGGAATTGATAATTTCTTCTTTTCAAAAGCCTTCTTTTTGTTTGATGAAATTTTTCAGCAGTCATCATAACATCATATTTTACATGCAGCAAATATACGTTTTTTCTCAAAAAGAATCCCTTTTTCCAAAAACAAACAAAAGTCATGTTTTTATGACAAACTAACCCTCATTTTTGCTTTAAAATATCTAAAATCAGATAATCGCAAATGGATAATATTTTAATTATTGGGGCGGCCGGACAAATCGGCTCGGAATTGACAGTTGCACTACGCAATGTATATGGTGCGGAACATGTTTTTGCTACAGATATTAAACACCCGTCGCCGGATATTATGGAAGGCGGACCTTTCCAGTTGCTAGATGTGATGGATGACAAGCGGCTTATTCACTTTGTGATCCGCCACAAGATTACCCAGATTTACCATTTGGCGGCAGTATTGTCGGGTAATGCCGAGCGTATCCCTATCCAGGCGTGGAATATCAATATGGACAGCCTGATGAATATCCTCGATTTGGCAAAAGAAGTGCCTGAAATAAAAAAAGTATTCTGGCCCAGTTCCATTGCGGTATTCGGTCCTACTACTCCCCGCGAAAATACTCCGCAATTTACGGTTATGGAACCCAATACGGTGTATGGAATCAGCAAGCTGGCCGGCGAACGATGGATGCAATATTACCACCAGCGTTACCACATTGACGTACGGAGTATCCGTTATCCGGGCCTGATTAGCTACAAGACCGAACCCGGTGGCGGAACCACAGATTATGCTGTCGAGATATTTTACGACGCCATCCGGCAAGGACATTACGAATGTTTCCTGAACAAGGGCACTGCGCTGCCGATGATGTTCATGCCCGATGCCGTGCAAGCCACCGTTCGCCTGATGGAAGCCGATGCCTCGTCGATACAGGTGAGGTCAAGCTACAATTTGGGTGGGATCAGCTTTACTCCGGAACAATTGGCTGCCGAAATCACCAAACACCAACCGGATTTCAAAATTTCCTATAAACCCGATTTCCGCCAGGCAATCGCCGACTCGTGGCCCAAAAGTATCGATGATTCGGTTGCCCGCCAACAGTGGGGATGTAGTTGTTCATATACCCTTGAAGATATGACACGCATCATGATAGAAGAAGTCAGGAAAAAATTGAATAAATAAATTCTATCTCAAAAACAAAAAAAGAGCGGTTCTCGCGAACGGCTCTTTTATATTACTAACATTTAACTACTAACTATGAGAAAAACTACTGCTACATATGAAACTTGAAATTACTCTCCAAATAACATGCCAAAAAATTATCCTTGTCGCTTCCTTTCGATTTCGGATAATAATATTTTCCGTAACCGGATATAATGTGGTGTTACTTCAACGTATTCATCCTCTTGAATATACTCCAATGCTTCTTCAAGTGAAAATTTAACGGCCGGTGCGATCCTCATTTTTTCGTCCGTACCGGTGGCACGCATGTTGGTGAGTTTTTTCGTTTTGGTGATATTCAGTCCCAAGTCGCCGGCACGGGTATGTTCGCCTACTACCTGCCCTTCATATATTTCCTCGCCGGGATCGACAAAGAAAGTTCCGCGGTCTTGCAGCTTATCCAATGCATAAGCGATGGCCATGCCGGTTTCGATGGAAATCAGCGAACCGTTGATGCGTTTTTCGATATCGCCTTTCATCGGGGCGAATTGCTCAAAACGGTGCGTCATCACGGCTTCACCGGCAGTAGCTGTCAACAACTGGTTGCGCAAGCCGATGATACCACGCGATGGTATGCTGAATTCCAGATGGATACGGTCGCCGCGTGTTTCCATTTTTAACAAATCGCCACGCCTGCGCGAAACCATCTCGATCGCTTTCCCAGATGATTCTTCGGGTACGTCTATGGTCAGTTCTTCCAGTGGTTCGCATTTCACGCCGTTGATTTCCTTGACGATAACCTTCGGCTGTCCTACCTGCAACTCATAACCTTCGCGGCGCATGGTCTCAATCAATACGGAAAGATGGAGGATTCCGCGGCCATAAACGATGAAAGCATCGGCCGAACCGCTGTCTTCCACGCGTAGTGCGATATTTTTTTCCAACTCCCTGTCCAACCGATCCTTGATGTGGCGTGAGGTGACAAATTTGCCGTCGCGGCCAAAAAACGGGGAGTTGTTGATGGTGAACAACATGCTCATCGTAGGCTCGTCAATGGCAATAGTTTCCAGTCCTTCCGGATTTTCGAAATCGGCCACCGTATCGCCGATACTGAAATCCTCCAGACCCACCAACGCACATATATCGCCTGAACTAACCGACACGGCTTTTTTCTTGTTCAACCCCTCAAAAGTCAACAATTCTTTGATTTTCGAACGGACAGTGTTGCCGTCGCGTTTCACCAGTGTGATATTCTGTCCCTCCTTCAATGTGCCGCGATGTAATCGTCCAATGGCAATACGTCCCACATAGTTGGAATACTCGAGCGAAGTGATCAGCATTTGCGGCGTCCCTTCCAAGGTGACAGGCGCAGGGATATGCTCAATGATGGCGTCGCATAAAGCCGTAATGTCGGTTGTTGGCTTCTGCCAGTCGGTCGACATCCAACCCTGCTTGGCCGAACCGTAGATAGTGGTGAAGTCGAGCTGTTCTTCAGTGGCGTTTAGGTTGAACATCAGGTCGAAAACCTCTTCCTGCACCTCGTCGGGGCGGCAGTTGGGTTTGTCGACTTTATTGATGACAACAATCGGTTTTTTACCCAAGCCTAGCGCCTTTTGTAACACAAAACGTGTTTGGGGCATGGTTCCTTCGAAAGCGTCGACCAACAGCAGGACGCCGTCGGCCATGTTGAGTACACGTTCCACCTCGCCTCCAAAATCGGCGTGGCCCGGTGTGTCGATAATATTTATTTTTACTCCTTTATATTCAACGGAGACATTTTTTGCCAGGATAGTGATTCCGCGCTCGCGTTCCAAATCATTATTGTCCATGATCAACTCGCCGGGATTTTCGTTGTCGCGGAAAACTTTTCCGAGTTTTATCAGATTATCAACTAATGTGGTTTTTCCGTGGTCTACGTGCGCTATGATGGCGATATTCCTAATTTCGGACATGAAGTATTTTTAAATTTTCGGGACGCAAAGGTACATGTTTTTTCGTTTTTTCTGCATAACAAATATCATAAGTGTATCAAACTTGTAATATTGACCTTGACTTTTGAGCCAATTCGTTTTTGATTCCTTATCTTTGTGGGTTCAAAAAAGAGTAGAGTTTTAATTTTATGGAATACAATTTTAAGGCAATTGATGCCAAATGGCAAAAATACTGGGTGGAAAACCGCACTTACCGGGTGATCGAAGAGCCCGGTAAACCGAAATACTATGTGCTTGACATGTTCCCTTACCCGTCGGGAGCTGGTTTGCACGTGGGACATCCGCTCGGATACATTGCCAGTGACATTTACAGCCGGTTTAAACGACATCAGGGCTTCAATGTGCTGCACCCGATGGGTTACGACGCCTATGGACTGCCGGCCGAACAGTATGCCATCCAAACAGGGCAACACCCGGCCATTACTACCGAACAGAATATCAAACGTTACCGTGACCAGTTGGATAAGATCGGGCTGTCGTTTGACTGGGAACGCGAGGTATGGACTTGCAACCCGGGTTATTACAAGTGGACGCAGTGGGCGTTCGTCAAGATGTTCCATTCATATTATTGCTACGACGAGCAGCAAGCACGTCCGATTGCCGAATTAGTAAGCGTTTTCGAACAACAGGGCACCAAAGGGATGAATATTGCCTGTACGGAAGAATTATCGTTTACTGCTGACGAATGGAAAACCAAGACGGAAACGGAACAGCAGGAAATACTGCTCAACTATCGTATCGCCTACTTAGCCGACACGATGGTGAATTGGTGTCCGGCATTGGGAACTGTATTGGCGAATGACGAAGTGAGCGAAGGACTTTCTGTTCGCGGCGGACATCCCGTGGAACAAAAGCTGATGCGCCAGTGGAGTCTGCGTGTGTCGGCGTATGCACAACGCCTGTTGAATGGTCTGGATACTATTGATTGGACAGATTCATTGAAGGAGACACAAAGGAACTGGATCGGCAGGAGTGAAGGTGCAGAGATGGAGTTCAAAATTCAAGATTCAAAATTCAAGATTCAAATATTCACAACAAGAGCTGACACTATTTATGGTGTTACTTTTATGGTATTGGCACCCGAAAGCGAATATGTGGATGTGTTGGTGAAACCCGAGCATAAAGTCGAAGTGGATGCCTATCTGGAAGCCGTGAAACGCCGTACTGAACGTGAACGTATTGCTGATCGTCGTGTAACAGGCGTATTTACCGGATCGTATGCCATCAATCCGTTTAACGGAGAGGAAATTCCCATCTGGATTTCGGATTATGTATTAGCTGGTTATGGTACAGGCGCCATCATGGCAGTTCCTGCACACGACAGCCGTGACTATGCTTTTGCCAAGCATTTCAACCTGCCGATTGTTCCATTGATTGAAGGTTGTGATGTATCGGAAGAAAGTTTCGACGCTAAGGAAGGTATCATGATGAATTCGGGAATCCTCAATGGGTTAACAGTTCCCGAGGCCATTCAACGTGCCAAGGACTATATTCGCGAGAACAACATCGGTCATGTGAAAGTAAATTACCGTCTACGCGATGCCATTTTCAGCCGTCAGCGCTATTGGGGCGAGCCGTTCCCTATTTATTATAAGGACGGAATGCCTTATACGGTGGACGAAGCCGATCTGCCCATCGAATTGCCCGAAGTGGACAAGTTCCTGCCCACCGAAACGGGCGAACCTCCGTTGGGACGCGCCAAGGATTGGACATACAAGGGCTATCCGCTCGAACTGTGTACCATGCCGGGGTTTGCTGGTTCGTCGGCTTATTATCTGCGCTACGAGGACCCACAAAATGATCAGATGCTGGTATCGCCCGAAGCTAACGGTTATTGGCGAAATGTCGACCTGTATATCGGCGGGACGGAACATGCTACCGGTCACCTGATT
>JAVBSH010000231.1:0-8781 GCA_031547085.1 Bacteroidales bacterium | reverse complement strand
ACCCGCTCGAAGGTGTTACGTATGGCATTGTCTAACTGGATGTCGCAGTATATCACATCGTCGTATGCGTCCTCTTTGTTTTCTACTGCCTTTTCCCTGTTTTTCTTCTGCTCTTTGAGCTTGTCCAATGGCGTTTGTAAGCCGACTGCAAATTTTTTGGCGCCGCTCATCCGGTCGCACAAGCGTGCGTGCCGCCGTCCCATACGCAAATGCTGCGCTGTGGAATCGTACTTTGTGATCATTCTTGCCATAATGTGTTTATTTTGAAATTTGAATAATAGAATAACTGAATTCTCTCTCGTTTTCTTGTCTACTTGTTTATTTGTTCACGTGTTTTTTTGGCACTATTTATAAAAACACAATATTAAACTGTTTATTTCCTATTTGCAAGGAAAAAATTCCCAACGTAGCGCTTTTACATCCCAAACGTTCACAAAAATTCCGAATGTAGCAGTTTTGTATCCCGAACGTAACATTTTATGGACTAACAATTTTTACGTTTGTGCCGGATACAAAACGATGCACGTGCCGAACATTCGTCGCCACAGGTATAACAAGGCTTGCAAGGCGGCGAAATTCGGGGTAGTTCTTCTTTCTTTTGCATGAATCCGGCTATTCGCCTTACGGATAGATCGAATATTTTCCCGTCGTCCATCGTTACCTTGTTCCATTCGCGCTCCCTGTAATAGTGCAGGTTGATAATGACCGATTTGTTACACTGGAAAAACGCATCCGGCAGGTGGTCTGCCATATATTTCAGGGTGGCATTTACCTTGTACATAGCGTCGTCTGCAAAATAGATATCGCATTCGGGCTTGTTGCATATAATATATTTCACTTCGCCGTAAAAACGGACCACTTCACCGTTTTTGACAGGTATCTCCATTTTCAGGTCGTGGAATATGGTGGTTTTAGGTTTCATGATGATAGAAATGGTAACGGTGACAGGTTGATCAATCCCTTTTGTCTACTTGTTATCAAATTTTCGGGGTAAAAGTAAACGATCCTGTTCATCATTCATATAGGACATTTGTCCCTATTTTCAAAAAAATCACATGATAATTCAATATGATTGTCCGATATAGTGCTTAAAGATGTCTCCACCTGCCCGTCCGGTCAGGCGGGTTCCGCATGCTTACAATGACGCGATCGATAAGTCCAATTCATATAAACTCTAATGTTCAATATCTAACTTATTATTCCGGACAAAAACGATGGCTTGATGTATGTTCTTCACGTCCAATTTCTCGAAAAGATGATTCCGTTGGTTCCGTA
Source organism: Bacteroidales bacterium (assembly GCA_031547085.1). Lineage (GTDB taxonomy): Bacteria > Bacteroidota > Bacteroidia > Bacteroidales > UBA4181 > JAIRLS01. The sequence goes on along the minus strand of JAVBSH010000231.1, from coordinate 7,506 downwards.
TTGTTTTCGCAGATGAATGGAGTATTCCGGCCGTTTCTTCCGATGATTTCCCCTGCCGGGCGGGATCAATCACATATACACTCTCTTCCATTGAACTCAAAGATCGCTCGTAATTATAAAAAAGACCTACCATGTTTCCTGCCCGTCTGTGTTCAGGCGGGTTAACGGTCTGATAGGTCTAGCACACACTACTTATTCACCAATTACTCATTAACAAAGAAAAACAATCTCCGGGGGACAAGTTTGGCCGCACCCTTGTTCCCCGGCCGATTGCATTCGTTACGGGATCTGGAACTCACCCATCAGGGCGCCGCCCAAAGCGTCCGTGATCAAGATCGTGTACGATCCCGAACTCCAACTTAGTGAGCTAATGGTGTGGCTTGCACCGCTCACTGCATTCACCGTCTTCTGGTACACAGGGTACCCTTGCTCATTCATTACTGTAATGTTGAGGTTACCCAACGAAGAAAGGAAGGATACGACCACGCTGGTGGTGTTCTGTTCCACCGTTACCGGTTGCGGTTCAGGATTAACAGGAACGGATTTTACCCCATTATGACCGGTATGTCCTAAACGGCCCATCATAGTAACATAGTTACCCTTCATATCCATTACCTTAGCATACACTTCGCATACTCCAGATGTAAAACCTACCAACATTAACAGAATAACTGTTCGTTTCAATACGTGCTTCATGGCTTAAATTTTTATGATATTAATCTGCCACGAAGATAGGTTGGTTTTTGTGCCCCGATTCTGTCCTGCGGTTTTTAGCAGTTATCGAAAAATAATTTATATTTATAAATCAGCAAATTACCCTCCTATTAGCTGCGGTTATTTTTCCGTTGTCGCAGAGTCGGAGGATGGGTTTTTTACGATTTTGTCCTTCAAAAACCGGTCGATATTGCCTCTTTTTTCGACCCCGAACGTTTCCCTTATTTTAGTAAACCGTGTCTGGACATTCCGGAAAGTTAATTTCAGGAACAGGGCGATCTCATCTTGGCTAAGCTTGGCATACGACAAACACCATACCCGGAAATCCGTTTCGTCTAATTCCGGATATCCCCTGAAAAACTTTAATGTTTTATTCAAAAAGCCATCCTCCAATGCATTGAATGCCATGAACATCTTATCCCAGTCGAATTCATCATTCCCGTATACCGCCTGATTAAATTTTTTCAACGCATTGTTTTTCTTTTTTTCTTCGCCGTCCAAACCGGCTTCCAACAATGCCATTTTCTTAAGCGCATTGAAATGTTGCAAGGCAATGCTACGATAGTTACTCTTTTCTGTTTTTACTCTATCGGTATGGACAGGTGTTTCTGCTTCATCACCAACACGGGTAGGTATTTCTTTCTTCCCACCAACTTGATCCGGTGTTTCTGTTTTTTCATTGTTATGAACCGATGCTGCCATTTCTTCCAGAGTAGTCATTAACCGGTTGAGCTCTTCGATCTCCTTGTCTTTTTTCACACTTTTCCGATACATTACTATACATACAACCGCCACAACCAATAATGCCGCAACCACAGTCAAAGCAATGGCCAAGTTCCTGCGCCGGATTTTATCCATCAACGACTCTGTTTGGTATTGTTTCTTTAATTCCATAATTGCCAGGTCATTCTTTTTTGCCTGTGCCACAAATAACGAATCCGTATATTGTTCATGCCATGCTAAGGCATCTTGGTAGTTCTCCTTCGCTTTTTCCACACGATGCAACAATTCGTATGCGCTGACTAAAGCATAAAGATACCCTTCGTCACGGAGCAAATGGTACGATTGTCCGGCATAAAAACCAGCGGAATCAAATTGGTTAGCTTGGAAATACACCCAACCCAAATTCAGATAAGGGACTGCACGATCTTGTTCTCCAATGAGTGATACTGATTCATGATAATATTTTTTTGCTTCAATGTAATCTCCTAATTCTTCAACCAAAACCCCCATGTCCTGTAAAATTTCGGAAAGAATGACTGGATTATCCAACTGCCGGGTTGATTTTAAGGCTTGTTCGTAATATATCCGGGCGCTATCTGCTTGTTGTAATACAGCATAAATATTTCCTATTTTCTTCAACGAAAGGGATGCATAAGATGTATTCGGAGCAAAATAATGTACTGATTTTCTTAATTCATATACAGCTTCGTCAAAATGGCTTTGTTCATAATGCAGCATACCCAGGTTGATATGAATCAGCCCTTTTAATTGTCTATCTTCGATTTTCTCTTCATACCGCAAGGCATCGAGGTACTCTTGTGCGGCGCTTGTGTTATCTCCGCGCATCTGGTATACCCGGCCAGCATAATATGTGGCTAAAGCAGCTTTACCGACATTATTGCTATTGGCATAATAATTCTTTAGTTTAAAGACTTTTTCCTGCCATGGTATATCATACCCTGCCTTATCCCTGGCCTGTATGTATATCAGCGAATAGTCGGCCTGCTGCCGGGCATCTAATTGCAGGGTGTCTATTTCCGCTAAAATGGCTAAGGCGCTGTCGGGTGCATCCCATACGATGCTTTCGGCTTCGCGTATCCGCGGGTCGTTGGTTACGGCCGGCCGGCCGCAAGCCAGCAGGACGATCAATAACAGTGGGCAATATTTCTTCATGACGCTGTATGTGTGTGTAGCGCCAAAGGTATGAAAAAATCGTAAGACATGTAAGATTTAGGACTCCGTTTTTCTTACCATCTTACGGTCTTGCGATCTTACAATCTTACATGTCTTACGATCTTACGGCCTTTTCATCTGCGGTCTAATAGTATATCTGTGGCACCTTTCGGATCACCTTGTCGAAAGGTTGTTCGTTACCGGTAGCCACACGATACATGCGTTCGTGTGAAACCTTTGCCTGGCCGGTCAACTCGGAATATGGCTGCATACAAACATCCAAAAAACCGATATTGTAATTCTCGCCGTCGAAACGGCCAAATATAGGCTGATCGTTCCATTGGAACCAGTGGATACCGATAAGTTCGGGGCGGGCTACGCCTTGCTCAAAATAATACCTGTAAGCCTCACCGCGTGCCGTTTGACTTTCGGCGCCCTGTATACCCGTTGCCGGTAGTCCACGGTCGGTGGCGCAACCGAAATGCCATTCACCAATGATCACCGGCTTCCCGCTACGGCGGGCAACTTCTTCGGTTGATGGCGGCGCAGGATTGCTGTACCCGTTAATGGAAAATACATCGAACCAGGCGCCGGCACGGTAGCACAGCTCCGAGCTGATCCAGGCATAACGCATGCCAAGGTTCAGGTGATTGGGATCAACCTTCTTCACCTCGTTGCACACCGTTTCCACATAACGGTCGACCATCACGCCCGAAAACTCCGAACAATCATTCCACGCTGCATCCGAAGGCTTATCTTTCATTGTGAGTGTCTCCAAAGCGTTGAAATCCGGCAGGCTCTGTTTCCATGCATCATTGAAAGCCTTGATGTTGCCGTACTTTTTCTGCAGCCAGCCTGCCATCTCTTTTTTTGTGAACGACGGCGTGGTAGTGGCAAACATCTCGAAGGCGAGGTTGTTGTCACCAAAAGCCCAGTGTGGTTCGTTTTGCAGGAAATAACCGATGAGGTACGGGTCATCCTTGATGCGTTCCAATTGCTTTGCAAACCGTTGGGCTTCCTGCCGGTAAGCCGGGTCGAATACATCGGGGAAATCGCGGTAAAGCTTCACAGATGTGCTGGGGAAACGGTTCATATTGAGCACGTAAGGCACACGGTTACGTCGTGCCATATCGTTGTCCGACCAATTGGCCACAGTGTTTACCCGCCAATGCTTCATCAGTCCCACGGTAGTTTCTTCCCACTTCTGTTTCCAAGCGGCGCCATAAACACGCATCAGATTGCTTTTCAAGAAATCGACCTGTGTCATGTTACGGCCTTTGTTGTAAGCCTGAGCGAAAATAGTATCGTTTTCCGGCGGAAGCCAGGCAAACAACTCTTCCTGCCCGCTGAACACACCCGAAGCATTGCCGCCGATACAATCGACACCAGCACTGATAAAAGCATATCCATCGGGGTCGACCAACCACCAACGTTTTCCGTCATGATGCGTGTAGAAAAAACCTTTGGGTTTAAACCGGAGTTGTTTCCAACCTCCATAAACGCTCCATTCATCGGGCAATGCAGCTGCTCCGGCAATGGCTCCGGTTTTATTCATCACCGCTTTCAGTTCCTTATCACTATGCACTTTGCCGGGCCAGTCGCGGGCAGTCCATTGCCCAAATGAATCAACCACAGCAGCCATCGGTTTTTCGTACGGTTCGGGTAATTCGGTGGTCAGGTATGCCGAAGCAATCTGGATACACGGCAGATAATCGGGCGCCATGTCTGGTGTAATACTGATAGAAACCTTGCCTACATCGGCAGGATCAATACGACGACCCGACACCGTACCTTTCAACTGGCGCGGTTGCCGGGTAAGAAAGATTTCCTGTCCGTCTAAGTGGCTCAGCGGAAAAATCATTTTAGTTTTCAGCTTTGGAAGGATGCCAATGGTACACGAAATGCGCGGGCCTGCTTCCCGTTTGACAGCTTCATCACCCTGCTTGGCCACCGCCGACTCATCGCCGGTTTTGCGGAAAAATTGCAGGCGCATCAGCACACTATAAGCATTGTCGTGCCATACCTCACAAACCAAATACTTTGCGGTTGTCCAGTCGATACCTTCTGATGCAGGCGTCAGTACCAATTCATTATTGCCATTACCGACAGTTACCGACAACACTTTTTTGCCAAAGTCAGGACTTTTTATCCATTCGTGGGTCAGTGCGGTAACTTTTGAAATCTGTTGCAGATCGAATTGATGCACCTGCCCGGGAATAGTTTTTTTAGGCTGGCATGCGGAAAAACAGATCAGCACAGCACAACACAGGGTAGATAAAATATGGGATTTCATGGTTGATAAATTTAAATGGTGATTGTCAAGCCAAAAGTAGATAAAAACAACAATATTTGAAATTTTCTATCACTTAGGAATATTTTAAAATAACTTGCCGCATTTGTAATATGGCCTGTAGCGCTGGCGACTTTCCGGTTTCAAATAAACTCTGCCAACTTATTTTTTGCCAGGGCAACCGCATCAAAATTTTTGTCCACGAATTAACACGAATTTTCACTAATTGAAATTTCAGCAAAGCTGAAATTTATTCGTGTCAATATAAAATTCGTGTTAATTCGTATAATTCGTGGACAAAAAATAAACACAAATTATAAAATGTTAACCCATTTTATTTTGATGCGGTTGCCCTGATTTTTTGCATGTTACTTAGCGTACTTGAAAAAACTTTTCCGGTCGAGTTTGACCTCTTTTGGTGGAGTCTTCACTAATTTGATTTCACTTCCCAGCACATCACCCTCTATGGTATTGCTTGCTACAGTTACTTTTTTACACGACTCGAATGTCAACCCGGCTTTTCTCCTGTGGAATGGCTCGAATTGCCTGCTACGAACCAACTTGTTGCCTGAAAATACCAGGTCTTCAACCGACAAAGCATACAATACAGGATAATCGAACAAATGGAACTCATTATCGGTAATCCTGATGTTGTGATGGAATTGTTTGTTGACGTCGGGCTGCGGTATTTCGGGGAAGATACTGATAACCCCTTCGCAGAACTGGTACATGGAGGTCATGCAAGGCGCTTTGAAAATATTTTTTGTGATCAACACATCCTTAACAGCGCCTGTTTCGTACCAGTAATTTGCATCACCTGCAATGAGAATGGCCGAACCGCTCGATTCAAAGATATTATTTTCAATCACCACCTTGCCGGGAGTGGATACAAGTATACCCCGCGCCCTGCAACTCTTAAAGTATGAATCCTTTATCAACACATTACATGTCCATGTCAGGTTTTCCAAGGCATTCCCTACAACTACCTGTTTGGGCACGGCTTGCCGGAAAGAAATGTCGAACAGTTCGTTGTCAATTTTTCTGAAATCAGCTACAATGCCGGCTGCAATGGTTTGCATGGATTTGTTTTCGATAAACCCGACTGTTTCGCCCGGACGCGCCCAATGCAAACCAACACTCTGGTGATGCATCAATTTGCACCGCAGTGTAAAATCATCCACCCGTTCCATCACCCGTACCGATGTCCCATGCACATTAATCGGGTCATCCATCAATGCATGGAAAACACAATTTTCCACCACCACATCACCTTTGCAGTTCGAATAATGGAAACCATCATCATGGCCTGCAAGAATACGTCCTTTGCGTTCGTTCGGGATACACCGCACATTGCTGAAAACCAGATCTTCGGAATATTGCGACAGGATACCCAATCCGGCGTTGTGGTACATGTCCACATTTTCAATCCGGACATTCTTGCTGTCAATAATAAACATTCCGGCATGGTCGCGTTCACTGTGGCGCAAAACCAACCAGTTCCCCACCGCAGGCTTCCGGTTGAACGGGTACACTAAACGTACGGTTCCGTAAGTCAGTTCTTCGGCGCGGTAGTTGTGCCAGTTTGCACCCAAACATTGCGCATCACCCGTTTGCGGAGCTACGATACGGGTATCCTTTTCGAATTCCATCACTCCGTTCCAACGGCTTTTCCAGCCTTCGCCCACAAAAACCAGTTTCCCGTTCTCAATCACATACGGCGATTCCAGTACATTGATGTTCATGTCGATGTACTCGCCGGTAACAGCAAGGATGCTTGCCTGCGCGGTCAAGGGGATATCCCAGTCAATGGTGAGGTTTTTGATATTGATGTCCCGGCTGTTATCAACTGTAAAGGGTTGCATCCTGTCGTGGAAGACAAAATCCGATCCGCATCCGTCGATGGTCAACCCGTTCATTTCGTCAACCAGGATGGCCAGCCGTTTGGGGTTGATATCCGATGTATTGGACTCGTAGTAATCCCGTTCGGTACAATGATGCGGCCAGAAGTCATATCGTCCTTTTGGAAAAGAAATAACCGGGTTATTAACGGAACGGCATGCTTCCAATGCTTTTTTCACATAAGGAACGGCATTTATACGCGAATTGGGCTGTAATCCGAAGTCCGAGATGCGAATCGTATCATACTGTATGGCTTGCGAAAAGCCAGAGACTCGTAAAATCAAAATGCTGATTATCAATAAACATAAAGATCTATAATTTTTCATTTTTTGAAATTTAATGAAGATTTTTTCTCAGTTATCAATCGTTAAAATTAAAAAAGTATGCTGAAAAATCAGTTTTAATTGAATGGGGATTACAAACCTACCGGGTCATTGCGACCCAGCAGGTTTTTGTTGCTATTTTTCTACTACAAACCGGTGTTTTCCTGATCCTGCCTGTAATTTCACGAAAGCATCGTCCACAACTCCTTTTTGTGTGACGCCATCCATCGTTAAACGCTGTTTCTTATCAAAGAGTGGCAACCACACTTCTGCTACCGTATTGGCGGGGATTTCCACTTCCATTTCGAATTTTGTTCCGGGCATGTTGTCGAACGACACTTTCACGTCGCCGCGGATGGTGGGCATGGTAAGTTCGGCATGAGC
>JAVBSH010000027.1:0-5443 GCA_031547085.1 Bacteroidales bacterium | reverse complement strand
GGGAAATATCTGCCATTTTGTGGCCAATGTAACCACCTACTCCAACCGATACAACAGCCCCTACGGTTATTCTCCTTACAGTTATTCTCCTTACAGTTATTATTCGCCGTATGGCTACTCTCCTTACGGTTATTATCCTTACGGTTACGGATCGCCCAGTTACCGGACAACAGAATTGAAACAGTTCCTGCTCGATTTCAATAGCGGCAAAGTGATGGAATACGATTCCAAGAATGTGGAGATGTTGTTAATGTCCGATCCTGAACTTCATGACGAATTTTCGGGATTGCGGTCGAAAAAGCAACAACAACTCCGATTTATGTATATCCGGAAGTATAACGAGCGACACCCACTGTATATTCCTAAATACTAAAATTATTAAATTCTATTTGCAAATGTTTTCCCGAATTGAAAAATATATTTTCCACCCAAAGTTTTGAAAATGTAAAAACATGGTATAGATACGATATTTCGTCCTGGCAGCAAGCATTTTATTATCCTGATAACAATTTTTTTGAAGTAGATAGGGTCTGCTGAAAAAGTAATAATATTGTATAAATCAATGCATTTAATGCTGTTTTTTTCTATCCCAAGTGCAAGGAAATATGATAAAAGTGCTCAAAACCCTTGCACTTGAATAATTGGCCGATTCAATTTTTCCGGATTTCGAATTCAAAAATCGAACTCTTGATGCTGATTTCATGAAAAAATGCGTCGATTGGGTCAATTTGGTTGGTTTTTGATAAAAATTTTGACAAAATTACACAGCCTTGACTTTTTCAGCAGACCCTATCTAGGGTCTGCTGAAAAACTCGCAATAGGCTTCTCAGTCTATGTTTTGATTATATTTGTGGATAAAAAGAGCAAGAAGAAATGTCAAAATCCTCCAAAATCCGTGCATCCAAGCAAAAATATGTCAGTCCTGGTGGTCGGTATCGTCTGTTTCATCGGGCGTATTCTCCAGTTTTTCCAGGTAGAAACGACAAAATGCTTTCAGCGAGATTTGCGGAAAATCACTATAATCCGTGATAATCATGTCGTTGTAAAAATGTTTGACCACTTCTTCAAAAACTTTTTCCTTACTCTCAAAGTAGTGATAAAAAGCGCCTTTCGACAAGCCCGTTTCATCCACGATTTCTTTCAGGGTTACTTCCTTGAAACTTTTCCGTGCAAAAAGTTTCAGTGATGTCTTGATGATGTGTTCTTTTGTATCTTTCATAATAAACCGACCGTTTGGTTTACAAAGGTATGAACTTTATTTTGAACAAATAAGTTTGTTCTTCCGTATTTTACATTCAAATATATTGCTTAGAACACAAGATAAAGTTACCTTCGTTTCCGCAAAATAGTCAATTATTTGACCATTCGAATTCCGGGTAACTCAATGATGATGTTCGGCTTCCTCGGCCTCCTTTTGTGTTTTATGCACATTTCCATGCGGATGCTCCACGGGCGAATAGATCGAGTACAATTTCAACGGTTTTTTGCCGGTGTTGATGAGATTGTGCCATTTACCTGCTGGGACGAATATGGCAAAATCGGGTCCAACCGTTTTGGTGAAATTAAGGTTTTCCTTGCTGTCGCCCATCATCACTTTTGCTTCGCCGTCTTCAACCCGTAAAAACTGGTCGGTATCGGAGTGCAACTCTAAACCGACTTCGCCACCAACAGGAATCGACATCAGGGTTACCTGTAATTTTCCACCAGTCCAGAGAGCTGTTCTAAAGTTTTCATTGGTGGTGGTATACGCTTCGATATCCAATATGGTAGGTTCGGCACCATAATCTTTCAACACGACTTCTGTTTTTTCAGTCGTTTTGTCGCCGGCAACATTTTGGGGATTTTGTTTACATGAGATACAGATCAATCCCATGAACAATACGCTCATCACAAACATAACAGATTTCTTTTTCATGATTATAATATTGAGTGGTTTAACATATCTGCAAATATAGACAAAAAGTTTTAAGACAGGATCAGCAAAACCTTAATTTATGAATAGCCACCAAGACACGAAGACACAAAGTTCTTCGTGTCTTGGTGCCCTCGTGGCAAAATAAGTAATTTGAATGTACAAAACTGGCGGCATGTATCATCCGGTCAAATTTTATATCATCAGTTTCACTCCGGCAAACCAGCTACGCGGGAACATCGGTCCGTAGACATATCCGGTGTCGCGGCGGAAACCCCGGTCGAAATCGCCCTGGTAAGCGTTGAATATATTTTGTACGCCTGCGTTTAATTGCAGCTTGAAATCGCCTTTCAGGTCGAAGGTGTAAGCCGCTTTGAACGTCGCATCGAAAAAAGGAGACGTTTCCTCTATGCGGCTGTTGTCGATGTAACCCGCCAGATGAGGTACATACATGCTTCCGGTGTAGGTGCCCGAAAGCGAGAGTGACAGGTTTTTTATCGCGCTGTATGTGCTTGTGAAATACCCGTAAATATTGGGTGTTCGAAGCATATTGGTAGTCAGGTCGGCGGTTTCACTCCAGTTTTCAGGTTCCTTGTACTTGCTTTGCTGGAAGGTGAAACCGGCCTGCAACTGCATTTCTTTTCCGAAAAGGGCCTTGCCCTCGATATTGATCCCCATCACAGTGGCGCCCGAACCGTTACGTTTTTCGCGTATTACGTTACCCTTATCATCCGGATCGGCATCATGTAACACGAACACATCGTCGAGGTTGGTGTAAAATCCTTCCAGCAACAGGTTCGTCTGCACATTGTCGAAATTATGATAAAAATCCACGGACGTGCTGTAGCTTGCAGAACGTTCTGGTTTCAGCCCGTCCGCCAGTTCGATGATGACCAAGGCACCATCCGCTGCTTCGATATGCAGGTCTTCCGAAAAAGCCTGCGGTGCAAGGAATCCGGTGGAGTAACCGGCACGAAAACTGATATCTTCCGTTGGACTGTAGCGCACGTTCACCCTCGGGCTGAAAACAAGCTTGTCGATCATGCTGTGTTTATCCAACCGGCCACCCAACAGGAAACTGAACATATCGTTCTTCCACTCATTTTGTGCAAACAGGCTTATGGTGTGCGCCCGTTGCTCAATATCACGGTCGTAGGCTGGTGTGACGTCGTTCAGATGGTCATATTGATACTCTGCACCAGCCACCAGGTTGGCCGGCATGAACCAGAGGCGTCCGAATGTGTACGAATATTGTCCGCCGCCATCGAAGGTCATATCAGTGGTCGTACCGGGGCCGCCGTATGCTGTTTGTCCTTGAGGCTGTGTAAAATCATTACCGCCGTAGAAACTCTTACGACGCACGTGTTGTGCTGCCGAGTAAAGACTCATTTTCTGCTTGTAATCGCGACTGAAAGCATCGAATTTCAACCCGCCGCCATTGATATCGTGATCAAGCTGTTCGGCAATCTCCACCTCGTGTGCCGGCAAGTCGAGTTTGTTGCCGCCACGGCGAAACTCAGTGATGTTGTGGTACTCGGCAGTAAGTTTCGAATAATCTGAAGTCTTGTAGAACCCGCGGAACCCGGCCGTTGTCCCCGACAGTTCGGGCAGTTCGGTATAACTGTCGCCATCACTGTCGTACGCATTGCGGTGTTTGATGTTCGTGAACACGTAGGCGCCTGCCCTGTGGTCGTCGCTGATGAGCGACACATTCAGGTTTGTATTCGTTTCGGCCGCCTCGCCGCCGATCATTGTCAGGTTAGTGGCCAATTGTCCCGTGTTGCGTAACGGCTCCTTAGTGATGACGTTCACCGTGCCCGCAATGGCATTGGAGCCATAGAGCGCCGAACCACCGCCACGGAGCACCTCCACACGCTCGATCATCCCGGCGGGTATCTGCTCAAGTCCGTATACGCCTGTCAGTGCACTGATAATCGGGCGACTGTCGATCAACAGTTGCGAATACTGCCCGTCGAGCCCGTTGATACGCACCTGTAACGAACCGCAGTTCTGGCAACTGTTTTCCACGCGCAGCCCGGTCAGGAAGTTCAGCCCTTCCGACAAGGTATTGGAATTAGTATTGGCAAACACCATCGGTGAAAGCACATTCACCACGGCGGGCGCTTCCTTGCGCGATACTTCGTTGCGGTTGGCCGATACCACCACAGGGTTCAGGTCGACCGACTCTTCCGCCAGGTCGATCGTCACTTCCATCGTTTTGCCGACTTTCAGGATCACTTCTTTCTCAAATGTTTTGTATCCTAAATGTTTGGCGACTAACGTGATTGTTCCTTCCGGAAGCTTGGCCAACACGAAATGGCCTGTGGCATCGGTAGTAGTGCCGGTGCCGGTACCCTTGATATAGATGCTGACAAAAGGCAGGTGTTCCCCCGATTTTCCATCGGCTACATGGCCGAACAGTTCGCATTTTCCCTGAATGGCTTGGGCAAAACATATGGTGTTTATGCCGAAACACAACATGATGATATATAGTGATTTCATTCTTTATTCTGTATGATTTTGGAAATGATTTTATGATTGTTGGATAAGATCTCCAGATGTTATTATATCGTTGCAGCGTCTTGCTACAACAAATGCTAAAACAAGTTATAGAAAGCAGGGCTTCCTTTTTTTAGCCAGGCATAGCCAAGAGACTGTGCCGAATATAAAAATCATTTGAAGTTGGGAAAATGTTGGTTATTTCCCTTGTTTCTATGAGTGTAGTTGTGGTGGGGGGCGCAGATAGTATTTTCCTTCAAAATATACCGACAGTGTGGCAACCTCCCGGATGATCGGATTTTGGATATGACGCGGCGAATTATCTGCAGTGAATAATACTACAATTTCTCCAGTGTTTACAAAATGAGAAAGCTTCGAAATTAGTTGTATTTCTGACGAGCTATGGCCGTGTTTCGGATGACTTTTGTCGCCGGCAGCATCTTTATGGATGTGCGAGTATACAATGGTCACGCCATTTACCATGTGGGTGTGCGTAAAGAAACTGATATTGATGCAATAACTGATAAACAGCAGCAACAGCGAATATCTCAATACGCTGTGTATGACCTTTTTAAATCCGTATTTTTATTAAGTCTAAATAAATTATCCGGGCGCAAAAATATAGTTTTTTATCTAATCGGCAAGATGAATGATGCTTTTTAGAAAGCAAAAACGATAGCCGGTGAACCCGACTACCGTTTTTGCTTTAACAGTTTCGTGATGTTAGGAATTGTGTGAAACCTTAATTCCTGTTGGGTATCATGTTTCCCATTGCTTCTCTTTGCTCACCCACACTATTGTTAGTGTTACTACTTTGCCCGTGCTGCATCTACCAATGCGTCCATATGGATTGCACCCGGACGTTGACGTTGCGGGAATTCCTTGTATGTCTGGAAGTACTTAGCGGCAATTGCCTGTGCCGGAACGAGGAGGAATGAATGGCGTAAACACCAATCCTGGTAGTTGTCGGCATTATCATACGCATCCTCGAAGGGATCAGAACGCAGGTCGATGATGCGTGCGAACCGGAGT
>JAVBSH010000012.1:0-61079 GCA_031547085.1 Bacteroidales bacterium | reverse complement strand
CCATATTCTCCCCAATAATTCCAAATCCGCTATTTTTTGTTCGTTTAATTCCGGAAAAACAATATTTGAACCTTTATCAAATTCTTTGTCATTTTTTGCCTTATCCGAAAAAGGTTTCGGTGTGTATGGCTTTACTTTTCCAATATTTTTCCCATCAATCGTAACCTGCAAATCATCCATCCACATTTTTCCTTTATCACCAAATATTGCACCTACAGTGATTTGTTGGTTTTGTGAAGATTCCATATCCAAAGTTACTTCATATTTTTCCCAATCAGTAGTTCCGAGTCTACCTTTTTTATCCATCCATTCGATGGCTATTTTGGAACCTATTTGCATCGCCAAACCGGCAAAGCCACCATCAACATTTTTAGTTTTGATGTATCCCGATAAAGTAATTTTTTCTCCGTTGTAATTATTCGGAAAAACAAGGGCTGCAGTCTGAACAGCGTAACGGTAATTTTCCGTGAATTCTATGGCAATACTGTATTTTCCTGATTTAACATTCATAGAATCCAAAGAAACCGAATAACCATGTTGTTTATGAATTATCCAACCTCTGGGCATTCCTTTTTCGATGATTTCAAAATCTAAAATTAATTCCGGACTGGTATACTTCTTTTGATGACAACCTATTGTAAATAAGATTGAAGTAAGGATCAGAAGAGAAAATTGTGCTTTCATATGATTGTTTTTTGTTTCCCTTTATAATTTTACTTGTGTAGTATTTTGATAGATTTTTGAGGATTACATTTTTATCTTCGTGTGCGTACACGGAATGATTGTTTTAGCAATGTGTACGTACACGAGATAATAAATTATCACAATGTTATAAAAGATTGTTTTTGCGAACAACCTGTAAAGATTAAAAATAGAATTATTAAAGTTCTTTCCCGTTTACATATATTCATGGTTATTGAATTTAATGTAAGTTCGATACAAGAAACAGAAATTTCTCAGTGGTTCCCAGTGCCTCCTCAGCGTTTGCCTTCGGCGAGCCTTGCAGGGTTCTCAGTGTAACTGATTCATGACACTGAGTTACACTGAGAGACCACTGAGAAAATGGTGTAAACTATTTATTTGTTTACCATCGTTTCGTTAGTTTTTGCCAGCGATGCCAATCCCCCTATGGCGCCCAAATTCATGGTATCCAATGCCGAGCTGGGTACGATAACCATGGAGCCTTTCTCTTTCAAGCCCTCGAACAACATATTCATTCCCCTAAGGTGCAATGCTACAGGATTATCGATGTACTTTCTACTGGCTAACTCAAATTTTTCGGCAATCTCGGTTTCAGCCGTCCCCAGGATAACGCGGGCTCTTCTTTCACGCTCAGCCTGGGCTTCTTTGCTCATGGCATCGGCCAATGCTTGCGGAATAGCAATGTCCTTAATACCTACGGTTTGGCATGTAATGCCCCATGGACTGGTGTTTCTGTCTAAAACCTGTTGCAAATCTTCGGCAATTTTATCGCGTTCCTGTAAGAGCGTCGACAGTTCATGCTTGCCGATGGTATCCCTTAAACCGGTCTGGGCAATGTGCTCAATGGCTTTTTGATATTCCTGCACTTCCAATGCGGCTTTTTCTACATCCCAAACCGTCCAGTATACAACTGCATCCACATTTACCGGTACTGTATCCTTAGTAAGGGTCTGCTCCGCTTTAAAAGCGTTTACCCGTACCCGCTGGTCAATGTAAGTAGATATACTGTCAACAATAGGGATAATCAAAAATGGTCCAGGGCCTTTTAAACCCTTGTATTTCCCCATACGTAATACTACTGCCCGCTCCCATTGGTCGGCAATGCGGATTGCAGAAGACAATAACACGGAAAAGAAGATAATGATCGCCAAGATTTGAATATCTGCAATTTGCAAAAAGTACAAACCGGCCGATATGGCAATCGGTATCAGCAATACGGAAAGGGAAATTGGATTAAACCATCCCTTGTTCATTTCATTTGTTGTCATATTTAATTGTTTTTAGAGGTTTCGATATTTTTTAATTCCCGCATGACCTCATCAAGGTTAAAACCATAACTGAATGCAACGGAAGAAAACTGCGTGCAAATCTCCTTTAGTTTATCTTCCCATTCCTTTTCCGGTACTACTTGTTCTGTTTTATTGACAAAGGTTCCGGTACCTTGCTGGGTCTCCAAAATGTTTTTGATTTCCAATTCTTTATATGCCTTGGATATCGTGTTGAGGTTTACTTTTAACTCTACAGCAAGCGCCCTGACTGTAGGAAGCTGTTCACCCAGTTTAAGTTGCCCGGACGCTATGCCAAATCTTATCTGGTCGATAATTTGGCGGTATATCGGCACGCCACTGGAATAATCTAACAAAAACTTAATCATACAGTTATATAATATATTATAAAAATATTGTACTATTTCAATAGTACAAAGATACAATAAAAATTGTTCTTCCAAACTTTTTAAAAAAAAATTTAGAAAAAATTTAGTTTTTTAAATTAGTAAACCTTAAAAAATAAGTTGTCAAAGTTTATAATACCTTTTGATTTGATTTTATGCAGGTTCTTCGCTTTCGTACGGAATGGTGAAGAAGAATGTAGTGCCCTTGTTTAGCTGGGATATAACCCAAATGCGGCCTCCCATCAAGTTGACCAGATTTTTCGAAATGGCCAGTCCCAAGCCTGTACCGCCGTATTTCTGGGCGACATTTTCGTCGGCCTGCCTGAAACGCTCAAACACGATATTGAGCTGTTGTTCGTCCATTCCAACGCCAGTGTCCTCTACAAAAAACAAGATATTGGTTTCTTGTATCCTGTAGCCATACCTGATGTAACCGTATTCGGTAAATTTGATGGCATTGTCAATCAGGTTCGACAGGATTTGCTTTACCCGGGTGGGATCGATACATGCCATAAAACCGGGAATGCTTTCAGAATCGTCAAGTATCAGTGTCAGTTTTTTCTTCGGACTACGTAACACCACTTCGTTGTAAAACATATCCAGTTCCTGCATGATCTCGTTCAACTGGCAACAAGTTTTCACAATCTTCAATTGTCCCACTTCCAGTTTCGAAATATCGAGGATATCGTCGATCAGTTTCAATAGGCGTTGGCTGTTACTATTGATAATCTTAATATATTCCTTTTGTTTCTCGGATGGCAGGCCTTTTTGTTCGATCAGTCCCAGAAAACCGAGAATGCCGTTCATTGGGGTACGAATTTCGTGCGACATGTTGGCCAAAAATGCCGATTTCAACTTATCCGCTTCTTCGGCCTTTTCTTTGGCTTTGACTAACTCAACGGTTTTTTGTTCCACCATTTTTTCAAGATTCTGCTTATACCGTTGCAGTTCTTCGTTCACCGATTGAAGTGCCGAATAAGTATCGTATAACTCTTCATTCTGTGCAGTCAATTCCTCGTTTTGGGCTTCCATTTCCTCGTGCGCCTCTTTTAACAGGGTATTCTGATCATTGATCTCATCGCTTTTCTTCTGTATCAATGTAGTACGTTCGGCAACTGTCTCTTCGAGGGCTTTATTCCTTCGTCTCAAAAAATTGATATAACTCAGTACCGCCAGATATACAAGGCCGATGAAGAATAACATACACACTAGGTAAAACCACCAATGCATCCAGAATGGTTTAGTCACTGTAAAATCTATGTATGTATAGTTGCTCCAATAATTATTCCCGTTTTTGATACGGAATACGAAAGTGTAATTGCCGGGTGGGAGGTTGCTGTATCGGACTGTGAACTCTTTGCTCACAACAGGCAGGCTGTCTTTCGGGCTACCCTTCAGTGAGTATTCGTAAAGGTTATCCTGCTCATAATCGAACGACAAAGCTATCATTTCGAAATGTAACGAATGATTGAATGCCCGGAGTCCGTCCGGATCGGGTTTATTGACAACAATACCATTCTGCCGTATTACTAGGTCACTCCGTGGTGCGACGAGATACTGCGGCAATTTTGTGTAATCGAATACGGCCAGCCCGTGATAGGTTCCCATCCACAGCATATTCCATTTGTCGAGCATCAGGCCGCCGATGCAGATTTCGTTATGTGGCAATCCAGTTCTGTTAGTTACTTTTATTTCCGTGCGTCCGTGTCCTGTATCGAAATAGTAAGCGCCATCGTTTTTACCCAACCATAAATGATGACTGTCCGTTCCCCGGCAGATGGAATTTACGGCGCCATCTGCTATATATTGCAGTTTCTTTGACCGGTATAGTCCTAATCCTTGCTCGGTGCCAATCCACAGGCTGTCGCCCGATGAATAGAGACACCAAGCCGAATGGTCTAATGTGAGCTCCTGTTCGAATGTCCTGTTCCTGAAAACGCACAACCCGGCATGATTGGCAGCCACCACTTCGTCTTTGTACTCTGCAAACATATATACACCCGATGTTTCATACGAATCAAACTTTTCAGGCTCGGATGTATAGTTGGGCAGGTAATACAGGAGTCCATTATACGAATCGGAAATGAAAATTTCGTCTTTTGCAGAAACAAAAGCACAATCGACATATTTAATAGGTTCTGTAAAGCGATGGGTGTAGACTACTTGCAGTGTGTTGACATCAACGACATACAAGTAAAGCGGATGAATAATAACGATGTTGCCGCTGGAAAGTTTAGAAATGCCAACAGAACGGTATTCGGAAGAAGCAGGCATTTGTCGCCTCGGAAATATAGTTACTTCGGAACCGGATACATAACAGGGGTCATTGTCGGCAGCAAACCATATACGCCCTTTCTTATCTTCAAAGAAGGCTGTGACATAGCCGTCGAATATCATTGGTGAGATCTTCCTGACACTTTTATTACTCAATTCCTGTGCTCCTCCCGACTGGCCGATCCAAGTGCTATTTTCGTAGTCACATAATATACTATATAATGTATACCCTATTAAACCATTGGCACGGTTGTAAATTTCAGGCTCATGTTCGAACGATTCGATTTGAAAGGCAAACCCGCTGGAGATACCCCAGATACTACCGTCAGCAGCCTGTGTTATCTTTTTTACCCTCTGTTTGATGTATGGATAATGGTTCTTGTGTTGCAATACCATTCCCGGCCGCACTGATGTCAACGGTATGCGGCACAGTTGATCATTTATGGCCATCCAAAGGTACTTGTCTTTATCAACATATATGTTGTAAACTTCTGATGGGAAAATCTCGATACATTCGAAATTTTCTTTCAGGTAATACAGTCCCTTATCCGTTGCAAGGTATACCGATGACGAGTCGGGGTGCTGGGCAATTGAATAAATGCGTTGGAAGGATTTTTCCATGCGCATGTCCACATCAACAACCTCGCCATCTGTGGTCAGCATTCCGAATTCTTTTTCTCCTAAAAACCATTTGCGATCACTCCGGTCAACAAAAATGAAATTGAACATGTTTTCTTGGAAAATAGTATGGAGCGAGTCGTTTTTGAGAATAGATACGCCATTAGGCGTAGCAAAATACATGACCCCGTTGGCATCCTGCTGTATATCAAACACCGAGTTGTGTGCCAGTCCCTGTCCGGTGGAATAGGTAATCATGTTGCGGCCGTTGTATCGGGCCACTCCCGATTGTGTCCCGAACCATATATAACCCTTTTGACCCTGAAAAATCGACAAAACATCCTCCTGTGGCAATCCTTCTTTGCTGCCGTAGTACTGGAAGTTGTAAAGGCCTATTCCTTCCTTACTCCAAACTGTTACTGTTTGGACGATAATGATCAGCCACAACAGGATTTTCTTTGAAGACGGTTTCAATTGTTCAGTTCTAATTATTCCGAAATGCTTTTGCACCTTTCACGATTCATTATAATTGCTCACCTCATTGTGTAAATGCTGATAATGAAATAAGTATAGCATAGACACACATTTTTATTCCAAGCGTAAATATAACAATTATCGAACAATATCGTTTTAGAGATAAGAAAACCTATCGGATCGAAGGACAATCATTAAATCCATTATATTTGCATCAAGTATATAATAAAATCATACAAATATCCATTTCCATGAAAATAATAGGTATTGCCAATGACCATGCAGGTTACGAACTCAAACTGAAAATGATCGGATACCTGCAAAAGAAAGGCTACACAGTAAAGGACTTTGGGTCGGATACTCCCGATTCGGTGGATTACCCTGACTATGCTCATCCTCTTGCCAATGCAGTGGAACGGGGAGAATGTACGCTGGGTATTTCCATTTGCGGAAGCGGCAATGGTATTAATATGACCGTGAACAAACATGCCGGTGTGCGCGGGGCATTATGCTGGCGACCTGAAATTAGCCGACTGGCGCGTGCACACAATGATGCAAATATTTGTTCGTTGCCTGCGCGGTTCATTTCCGAAGAAACGGCATATTGTATCGTCGACGAGTTCCTGAATACACCGTTCGATGGTGGACGACACCAGTGCAGGGTAGATAAAATCCAGATGTAAAAATTTAGAGATGTCTAAAATAAATATGGTTTGTATAGAATAATTCTAAATTTCACACATGGTAGCTTGTCATGGCATACTGCAAATATTTTTATATCTTTGCACTCCAAAATAAAAATAGAAATAGTTTAAAATCAGTTAGAAAACATGGCAGAAGAAAAAAAATACCTAACCTGTGACGGGAACTATGCCGCAGCGCACATCGCATATATGTTCAGCGAAGTAGCCGCTATCTATCCCATCACACCGTCGTCGACAATGGCCGAATATGTGGACGAATGGGCAGCCAAAGGCAAGAAAAACTTGTTCAACGAAACAGTGAAAGTTGTTGAAATGCAGAGCGAAGCCGGTGCTGCCGGAGCCGTTCATGGTTCATTGCAATCGGGTGCGCTTACCTCGACATTTACTGCTTCACAGGGTTTGCTGTTGATGATCCCCAACATGTACAAGATTTCAGGTGAGTTGTTGCCCGGCGTTTTCCATGTGTCGGCACGTAGTCTGGCAGCACAGGCATTGTCAATCTTTGGTGACCACAGCGACGTGCTGAGCACCCGCCAAACAGGGTTTGCCATGCTGGCTACCGGTAGTGTACAGGAAGTAATGGACCTGGCAGCTATAGCGCACCTCACAGCCATCAAGTCGCGCGTTCCTTTCCTGCATTTCTTCGATGGGTTCCGCACATCACACGAAATACAAAAAATAGAAACGATTTCCACTGAACAGCTTTCAGGCTTGTTAGATTGGGAAGCCGTTCAACAGTTCCGCGATCGTGCCCTCAATCCCGAACATCCAGTAACACGCGGTACAGCTCAAAATCCTGATATCTATTTCCAATCGCGCGAAGCAGCCAATAAATTTTACCTTGCGTTGCCCGACATGGTGGATAGCTATATGCAGGAAATCAAGAAAATAACTGGTCGCGAATATCACCCTTTCACCTATTATGGTGCGCCCGATGCCGAAAACATCATCGTGGCCATGGGTTCAATCACCGATACCATCAAGGAAACCATCGATTACCTGACCGCTCAAGGCGAAAAGGTCGGTTTGATTTCCGTACACCTTTATCGACCGTTCTCAGCTAAGTATTTCTTCAACGTGTTGCCCAAGAGCGTAAAACGCATCACAGTGCTCGACCGTACGAAGGAACCCGGAGCCAACGGCGAACCGCTTTATTTGGATATAAAAGATCTGTTCTACGGCAAGGCCAACGCCCCGCTCATCATTGGCGGACGTTACGGGTTGTCATCGAAGGACACTACTGCAGCCCACATCCTGTCAATCATCGACAATATGAAGATGAACGAGCCTAAGAACGGGTTTACAGTGGGTATCGTGGACGATGTTACGTTCCTTTCGTTGCCATTGCGTCCAGAGGTAAACATCATGCCTAAAGGGACGTTTCAGGGCAAGTTCTATGGTATCGGTGGCGACGGTACCGTTGGCGCCAACAAAAACTCCATCAAGATCATCGGCGATACTACCGATAAATATTGCCAAGCATATTTTGCTTACGACTCGAAGAAGACAGGTGGTATCACCATCTCTCACCTCCGTTTTGGCGATTCGCTTATCCGTGCGCCGTATCTCGTAAATACGCCCGATTTTGTGGCTTGCCATGTGTTCCCATATATTCATCAATACGATGTATTGAAAGGCCTCCGCAAAGGCGGTACATTCCTGCTCAACAGCAAATGGGACGCTAAAACGACTTGCGAGAAACTTCCCAACAAGATCAAGAAATATTTAGCTGATAACGACATATCGTTCTATATCATCGATGCCATCAAGATTGCCGAAGAAGTTGGCTTGGGAAGCACCCGCACCAATACCATCCTGCAATCGTCGTTCTTCAAGATTTCGGAAGTAATTCCCTACGAACTGGCTATTTGCGAAATGAAGGCCTACAACCAGAAATCGTACGGCAAGAAAGGCGAAGATATTGTGAAGATGAACAATGCGGCAGTTGACCGTGGCGGCGAAGTGATTAAAGTAGACGTTGATCCGGCATGGAAAAATTTAGATCCGAATGCCGATGTAGTACCCGCTGATCCGAAACGTCCCGAATTTATCCGCAACGTGGTGGATGTGATCAATAGCCAACGTGGCGATGACCTCCCGGTAAGTACGTTTGTAGGACGCGAAGACGGTACTTTCCCGCAGGGAACGGCCGCTTATGAAAAGCGTGGTATCGCAGTGAATGTTCCCGAATGGATTCCCGACAATTGTATCCAGTGTAACCAATGTGCTTACGTGTGTCCGCATGCTGTGATCCGTCCGTTCTTAGTGAACGCCCAGGAAAAAGCCGGTTTGAAAGGAGCAACTACCATTCCCGCTATTCCACAAAAAACATTCGAAGGCTTGGAATTCCGCATACAAATCAGTCCGCTCGACTGTACCGGTTGCGGTAACTGTGCTGATGTTTGCCCGGGCAAGAAGGGTGCAAAAGCTTTGGAAATGAAGTCACTCGAAAGCCAGATGGGGCAGAACGAGTTATGGGATTATGCCGTAGAAAATATCACCTACAAGGATACCATTGCGCCGAAGGAACAAAACGTGAAGAACAGCCAGTTTGCACAACCGTTATTTGAATTCTCTGGTGCCTGTGCCGGTTGCGGCGAAACACCTTATGTTAAACTCGCTTCGCAATTGTTCGGCGACCGCATGATGGTAGCCAACGCTACCGGTTGTTCGTCGATCTACAGCGGTTCGGCTCCATCAACTCCTTATTGCATGAACGCAAAAGGACAGGGTCCGGCTTGGGGCAACTCGTTATTCGAAGATAATGCTGAATACGGCTTAGGTATGGCCACTGGCGTGAAACGTATGCGCGAACGCATCGAACGCCTGATGGACGAAGCCGTGCAGGAAGGCAAATGTTCTGACGAAGTAAAAGCCGCTTTTGCCGCATGGAAGGCTGCTGACACAGCTACCGACAGCAAGAAAGCCTCGGCAGATTTGTTGCCACTCCTCGAAAATTGCAATTGTAAATATTGCAAGGAAATATATGACCTACGCCAATATCTCGTCAAGAAGTCCATCTGGATTATCGGTGGCGACGGCTGGGCTTACGATATCGGATACGGTGGGTTAGACCATGTATTGGCATCGGGCGAAAACGTAAATGTACTGGTGCTTGATACCGAAGTATATTCCAATACGGGCGGACAGGCATCGAAGTCAACCCCTGTGGGCGCTATTGCCAAGTTTGCCGCAGCAGGTAAGCGCGTACGTAAGAAAGATCTTGGCATGATGGCCATGAGCTATGGTTATGTATACGTAGCACAGGTAGCTATGGGTGCAAACAATACCCAATACCTGAAAGCATTGCGTGAAGCTGAAGCTTATGAAGGTCCGTCGCTCATCATTGCATACTCGCCCTGTATTAATCATGGGTTGCGTGCCGGCATGGGCAAGACCCAAGAGCAGGAAAAACTTGCCGTAGCATGTGGTTATTGGCAGATGTACCGTTACAACCCGATGTTGGAAGCCGAAGGCCAGAATCCATTCCAATTGGATTCGAAAGAACCGGATTGGAGCAAGTTCCAGGAATTTATCCTCAGCGAAGTGCGTTATTCGTCGCTCAAGAAACAGTATCCTGCCGAAGCGGACGAACTGTTCAAGGCCGCTGAAGAAAATGCCAAGTGGAGGTACAATAATTACAAACGTCTGGCAGGGACAGGAGCAGTTGCTCCGGCAAGCGCCGAATAGTTTGGAAATGTGGTTAATAAAAAAGCCGGGCAGAAATGTCCGGCTTTTTTGTGATATGTCGTGTATGAATGATCACTTGGTAGTGGAGGTGTCCATCAGTCAGCCAAGATCAGAAGTGGTAGCTGTATTCTTGCCTTATGGTGTGAGAGGTCGAAATGGGAAATACCCGTTTCTCCTACTCGATGAAGACACAGTTAGAATTTTGGATATTCTATGCGTACGTGGTAAATATTCATCAAACGGTTCTTGATGATGTGTTTGGCTGTATTAATTTCACGATAAGTGATATTGGCATCGTTGTATTGATCTTCTAGTATCTGGTAATTAATAATGTTGTCGACAAGATCGCTTATCGCTTTATGATTTAGATCTTTGAGGCTTCTGGAGGCTGCTTCTATCGAATCGCACATCATCAGTACCACCATTTCTTTTGAAAACGGGATAGGTCCGGGATAAGTGAACTTCGAACGATCAATCCGTTTATCCGCAGATTGTTTTTGGTACAGGTGATAGAAAAAACGCACGGTTGTTGTACCGTGGTGCGTCCTGATAAAGTCGATGATGTGTTGCGGAATGCGGTTTTTCTTGGCAATTTCGATGCCATTTGACACATGTTCGATGATGATCTGGGCGCTATTTTCGGGACTTATGTCTTCATGTGGGTTGCGGCTACCTGTCTGGTTCTCTATGAAATACGCCGGACGGTTGATTTTTCCAATGTCATGGTACAATGCCCCGGTACGTACCAGCAACGGATTTCCACCTATCTTCTGTACAACCTCTTCGGCCAGGTTGGCTACCTGCAACGAATGCTGGAAAGTGCCCGGCGCTACCTCCGACAATTTACGCAATAAGGGCTGGTTGGTATCCGAAAGTTCCATCAGTGTGATATCCGATATGAATCCGAACATTTTCTCAAAGATGAAAATCGACGGGTATACTACAAATATCAATGCACCGCTGATGCCAAAACGCACATAGTTCATCCAGTCGATTTGCCGGAAATCAGTCCCCTGCATCATTACCATAGCAGTGTAGACAACGCAATAGGCCAGGATTACGAATACAATGGACTTGAATAACGACCCGCGGCGGTATATGGATTGTACGTTGACAATCCCCACGATACCGGCTACAAAGTTGAGGAATATGAATTCGAAGCTGTTAGGTGCAATAAATCCGACTTGCATGAGGGTGATCATATATATGAAAGTAGCTGTCCGGGCATCGTAGAAGGTACATACGATCACCGGAACCATTACCCAGGGCAATACATATAGACTGAAATATTCGTTGCGGGCGACAATACACGACAAACCCACAAACAATACTATCACCAGTAGCAGGAAAGCTGTTCGCAAAGTATTGCGAAATATCAGGGGCCGGAAGTACATCAGGAATATGTACATCAACATGAAACAGATTACTACAATAATAACCTGTCCTGCCAGTATTTGCTTGAAATTACCCGAATTTCCCACTTTGTTTTCAAATTCGTATTTCAGCGATACCAGCATGTTATACTTTTCGTCGTTGACAACTTCTCCGCGGGCAATAATTTTGCGGTTGGTAGCTATTACACCTTTGGTATAGGACAGTTTGCCGATCTGTTCTGCTTTTACTTTGTTGGTAATATCGACGTTGAAAAACAGGTTTGGCAATATGAAATCATTTATGTTCAGACTTTTCAGGAATGAAATCTCCGTGTCATTTTTAATATTTCCCAGTTTTGCTACTACCATTTCGTAAGCAGATTTCTGGGTGAAAATATCGTCTCTGTCTCCTTCTTCAGCGATATTGTTTCTGAGGATAACTACTTGGTCGGAAAGGCTTTGATGCCCAACACCCTCTTCCTCTTGCATGATTCCACGATTGTATATCGAATCGAGCAGTGCTACAGTGTAATCATATAATATTTCTTTCTGGAATTCGTCAAGTCCACTGTTTTTCCATTGTTCATCAAACGTTTGTCGGAAATGAACTATTTGTTGTCCGGCCACTTCCGGGTGATAATTGTAGTAAACCACGAACGCTTTGCGCAAACTATCCTTTTCGGTATCCAGTTCCGAGGGCGTTTTGAGTATCGGGATGTCAAAAGTCGCATACAGGTCATTATGCTGCCAAATTTTGCCTTTTTGGAATTCATAGGGAAATTTTCCTTCGCGTGGAAGTAAAAAGCACACGATAACGACACTTATGATATAAAGTAATATAACATAGGTATGCGTACGTATGAAAAGCAAGAACTTTGACATAGACCAATCTTTAATTATATGCAAATAAAACAAAAATCATTGAGATATTGTCCCAATTAACATATAAATATATAGTGCTTGTTGTCGGGACATTCAGCCATATTAGGGGATAAAAAATAATATTTTGTTCTGATAATCTGTATTTTATAATATGTAAAAAGCTTGTAATATAGGGTAACAAAATTTGAATGTTTTCATATTGCGGAAATGAACAATATAACGTATTTTTGCATCAAACTAAAAAATGCTAAATTAATTTGGCCTGCGCTCCCCGATACATACTTTTTGTGTTGTTGCCGCTCATTTTTACGGCTTGTGTTACCACGCGCAATTGTGAAATTGAAACGCTGCAACCGGCCAAGCTGTCTTTTACCAGCCAAGCTAAGAAGATTGCTATTTGTGCCTCCCCGAAGATTTTGTCAAATGCCATCGTTGCCAACCAGGATGCCCATAGTGTTCCGGCCGATTCTGTTGTCTTGAATATTTTGTATTCGTTGCAAAAATTCTGGAAGGAAGCGCCTGGGTTTGAAGGTTCTGATTTTATTGTTTTTCTGACCACTAATGACACATCAGATGGTACATCAGGTTTTGACCTGATCGTCCGTTTGGATCAACTGCGGATAAAGAATTCGTATTATGGTGAACAATTTGGTTCTTATTTTGCTGATAGACATTACTATACGGAATGGGAAGCATATTTGCAAGTGTATTATATTGCCGAATGGTCGATACGCGACGGATCGGGTAAATTGCTCGACGATTATACCGACCGCGACTTGATTGTCTGGCCTTCCGGTATTAAATTGGGGAAATCAGAGGCTGTGCTGAATTTACCCGGTATTAAAGATGCATGGTGGGATCTGGGAATCACCTTGGCCAAGAATTATGCCGCGCGTACTACACCCCAGTGGGAAAAAGGTGTGCGTAGTTTTTACATGATCAACAAATTTCCCGAGCTATCGTCGCAAGCGAATACAGCCATGCAAAATAATGGTTATGCCCGCGCTTTCGGTATCTGGGAAAATATGATGATGTCGTGCCGCAAGAGGGGACAGCGAAAATTGAAAAGCAAGATCGCCTACAATATGGCAATCGCCAGCGAATTACAAAACCAGTTGGATGAAGCTATCAAATGGGCGGAACAGTCGACTAAATATTCGAAAAATAAATTTAATACCAGTTATATAGAAATGTTAAAAACAAGGCAAAAGCAAAGCGAAAAACTTGATCAACAAATCTATCGTTAATATCGTACAGGATGTCGCCACAATTTGTATTCTATATTCTTCTATTCATCATCGTTGCTGATTTTCTGCTCGAAAGCTGGCTTGAATTGTTGAATCTGAAAAACCTGTCAGAAAAATTGCCCGCCGAACTCCGTGACTTATACGATGCTGATAAATACCGGCAATCCCAGCAATACGAACGTATCAATATCCGGTTTGGCCTGATCAGTACTACATTTAACCTGGTACTGATCCTGTCGATGTTTTTCCTGAACGGCTTTGCGTGGGTGGATGGCATTGCAGCCAGCATCAGCCAACACCCGATCCTGCACCCATTGATTTTTTTCGGGATACTGGGACTGGCACTCGATATTCTGAATACCCCGTTTGCCGTTTACGATACTTTTGTAATCGAACAACGTTTTGGTTTCAATAAAACTACACCAAAGTTGTTTATTATCGATAAACTGAAAGGTTGGTTACTCTCTGTGGTAATTGGTGGCGGTTTGCTGGCGCTCATTATTTGGTTTTACCTGCAAATAACCGATTATTTCTGGTTATGGGCATGGTTGCTTGTGTCGGTATTTACCCTGTTCATGGCCTTCTTCTACTCGTCACTCATTGTGCCCCTGTTCAACAAGCAAAAGCCGCTCGACGAAGGCGACCTCAAGTATCAGATCACTTGTCATGCCGAACAGGCCGGTTTCCATATTGATAAAATTTATACCATCGACGGGTCAAAACGTTCCACTAAGGCGAATGCTTATTTTAGCGGGATGGGGCGTAAAAAGAGGATTGTGCTTTTCGATACCCTGATGGAGGAGTTGTCGACCAATGAAATTGTGGCTGTGCTGATGCATGAAATCGGACATTACCGGAAGAAGCATATTGTAGGCTCCCTTGTTTTGTCTACCATTCAAACCGGGGTTATGCTGTTCATCCTCTCGTTGTTTGTATCGCAACCGGTACTATCACAGGCATTGGGTGTTGAAAACGCGAGTTTCCATATCGGTTTGATTGCTTTTGGTATACTTTATAGTCCGATATCCGTTATCATCGGATTGATGATGAATATGTTGTCGCGGAAGAATGAATTCCAGGCCGACAATTTTGCTGCCCAATACGGGATGGCCAATGCCTTAATCAGGTCGCTCAAAAAGCTGTCAATCAATAACCTGTCTAATCTTACGCCTCATCCACTCTATGTCATTTTCCACTATTCGCATCCAACCCTGTTGCAGCGGATCAGAAACCTTAACAAATGCGATGGTGCCGGAGATATTAATCATTATGGTTCTTGACATTATATTGGTCATCATAGGATTTTGTTTCCTTCTAGCGGGATTGGCCGGCTGCATATTGCCTGTTCTTCCTGGTCCGCCGTTAAGTTATGTAGCATTGTTGTTTCTCCAGATGACGCAATTTGTCGGTTTCTCGACCAGGTTTCTGGTCATTTCGGCCATTGTGGCAGTGATTGTGACGGTACTCGATTATTTTATCCCGGTATGGGGTACCAAGCGGTGGGGTGGGAGCAAGGCTGGCATGGTCGGCGCTATGGGTGGTTTAGTGGTCGGGTTGTTTTTTCCGCCGATAGGAATTATTATTGGTCCTTTTCTTGGAGCTGTGGTCGCTGAGTTGGTTTCGGGCCGTGACGGTAATGCGGCTCTAAGGTCAGGCATAGGATCCTTTATCGGATTCTTGGTGGGAACTGGATTAAAGTTGACAGTTTGCCTTGTTTTTACATACTACTACATCAAGGAATTAATCGTTTGACGGAGCTATACTGTTCAAATAAAAAAGGTTTGACAACATGAAACATTTATTGCCAAACCTCGTTCCATAACCAAACCTCATTGATATATTATAAAGATGTAAAAACCGACGAAACGTTGCGTTGAAAAAGTAAAAATATATCACAAAAAATAACTTAGTTTTTTAATATTATAGAACCTTTTTATCCCATCTTCGTATACATGAAAGTATTAGGGTGAAAAATCATAATACATGATTGTTTGTAATCATATTGTAACTTATATATTAACTATTTTTGTAATATCGTCATTATGTCCAATTCTGTTCTTATTACAGGTGTACTGTTGATTTTATTGGCAGGACTGATTGCTATAATCTTAGCAAAATTGTTTTTCAAGAAAAGTATCGTATTCAACATCGTAGCCGTTTTAACCTTACCGATCCTCAATGCCGTCATCATGGGATTTATTGTAGGGGCAAGAGGCTTGATTCACCTAACATGGGCTGCACCGTTCGCTGTTATTTTTATACTTGGCGCGTACGGCATTGTTACTAAAATGATAAAAGGACCTTTAGCCGAAATGCTTAAAAAGGTTGATTCGCTGGTGGAAGGCGATGTACACATCGGTTTCGAAGACAAGTTCCTGAAAGGCGGAAACGAACTGGCTAAATTGATGCGCCGGCTGGTTCGGCTCACCGATTCGCTCAAAGGCATTGTCGACTTTGCCAATCATATCGGTAAAGGCGAACTGGATGTCGAATATACATTGCTAGGTGACAAGGACACTTTAGGCAAGTCCATGCTCAATATGCGCCACAACTTGCAGGAAGCCGAAATCGAGAAACAGAAACGTCAGCACGAGGACGAACAACGCAACTGGGTAACAATAGGCGTTGCTAAATTTGCAGAATTACTCCGTGTCAACAACGACAATATTGAAGAGTTATGCCATTCCATTGTTAGCAATATGGTGAAATATGTTGGCGCTAACCAGGCCGGTATCTTCATTTTGAACGATGATGAACCCAAGCACCCGATACTTGAACTGAAAGCCTGCTACGCCTATGAACGCCGTAAGTTTTTACAGAAAACCATTGAAATGGGCGAAGGTCTGTTAGGAACCTGTTTTCTGGAGCGCCAGAGTATATACATGACCCAACTGCCGAAAGACTATATTCATATTACGTCGGGCCTGGGTGACGAAACTCCCCGCGCTTTGTTGATTGTACCCTTGATGGTGAATGAAGAAATTTACGGAGTGATTGAGATTGCTGCTTTCACGGATTTTGAGTCCCATGTAAGGGAGTTTGTGGAAAAAGTGGCCGAAAGTATTGCCTCTACTATCGCTGCGGTGAAAGTCAACATACGTACCAATAAATTGTTGGAACTTTCGAAAATACAAGGCGAAGAAATGGCCGGACAGGAAGAAGAATTACGGCAAAACATGGAAGAAATGCAGGCCACACAAGAAGAAATGGCACGCAAGCAACGGGAAGCAGAGGCTGCACAGCAACAATTAATGAAAACCAACGCAAACCTCGAAGCAAGACTGATGGCAGTACCGGCTTTTGTTTTGTCGACTGATTTGCACATCAGCAACGTGAGTAATGTTTTGCTGTCGGAAATCAATTGTTCAGAAGATCAGGTTATAGGTTTGCCGGTCAGCGATTTAGTTGTCACAGAAGGCGCGACCATCGATGGTATGCTCCATGAAAAGGTATTGGCAGGCCATGCATGTTCCGGCGAAGGAATCCTGTTGGGGAAACAAAAAATATCTTTTTATGCCTCGCCGGTATATCATCATTCGGAAATAGACAAAATATTATTTGTCTGTATTGACTTGGTAAAATCTTGAATGTATGGGAAAAGTTGAAAAGCACACGTTCGGCGGAGTCTCCAGACTCCGCTGTGCTAAAAAGAAAGCTCCTGCTTTCTGATACGAGGCAGGAGCCTTGTCTTTAGCGTCGACATAGCGAGACGCTATGCCGAACATTGCTTCTGGAAATTTGAGATGGGCTTTTCATTTCGAATGTAAATAATCGCCCTTCTTGTAGGTCTTCTTTGAAAAAACGCATACTAATGTTGTAATAACAAACATTTCCAAATCTTTTGCGTATAAGTGTTGGATATTTTAAGGTTAAATGGCTTCCTGTTTTATCAAAGTATCTGTTAACAGGTGCCAATTAGAACATAAATTTCAATAAACTGTAAAATACTAATGTCAAATATTGCACTCATCATTGGAATTATCCTGATCTTTATAGCAGGATTGTCGGCAGTTCTTATTTGCAGGTTACTGTTTAAAAGAAGTATCGTATTTAATGTGTTCATGGCGTTAATTGTTCCCATCGACACTATTGCCATGCTGGCCTTCTTTGTGGGAGCGCGGGGTATCATACATTTAGCTTGGGCTGCACCGATAGCCATTGCTTTTCTTTTCTGTGGGTACTATCTGGTCAGTAATATGCTGCGGAAACCTTTGGATGAAATGCGCGACCGGGTTTCATCACTTTCCGAAGGCGATGTTCATATTTCGTTTGATGAGAAATACCAGAAAGGAAAACATGAATTGGCCGAAGTGATGCGCATGTTGGTCAAGCTAACCGCTTCGCTCAAAGGGATTGTCGACTTTGCCAACCATATCGGTAAAGGTGAGTTGAATACCGAATATACATTGTTGGGTGACAATGATACCTTGGGAAAATCAATGTTCGACATGCGTCGTAACTTGCAGGACGCAGAAATAGAGAAACTGAAACGTCAGGAGGAAGACGAACGGCGCAATTGGATAACGGTAGGTGTTGCAAAATTTGCAGAATTACTCCGTGCCAATAACGACAATATCGAAGAGCTTTGTCATTCCATCGTCAGCAATATGGTGAAATACATTGGCGCCAATCAGGCTGGTATTTTTATCTTGAACGACGAAGACCCCGACCATCACGTGCTTGAATTGAAAGCATGCTATGCTTACGAACGTCGAAAATACCTGCATAAAACCATTGAACAGGGAGAAGGTTTGGTGGGAACCTGTCTTCTGGAGCGCCAAAGCATTTACATGACACATCTTCCGAAAGATTATATACATATTACATCGGGTTTGGGTGATGAAGCTCCCCGTGCTTTGCTGATTGTACCGTTGTTAGTCAACGAAGAAATATACGGCGTGGTCGAAATTGCCGCTTTCAAGGAATTTGAGCCACATGTGAGGGAATTCGTGGAAAAAGTAGCCGAAAGCATTGCTTCTACTATTGGTTCAGTGAAAGTAAATATACGAACCAACCAATTGTTGGAACTTTCGAAGGTACAAAGCGAGGAAATGGCCGGGCAGGAAGAGGAACTACGCCAGAACATGGAAGAAATGCAGGCCACACAAGAAGAAATGCGTCGCAGGGAATTGGAACTGTCTAATACGTTGGAAAGAATGAAGGCATTGCAACAACAGAGCGAGGAAAAAGAATTCGAAACCAAGATGCTGTATCAATCAATCCTGAAAACATTCCCAACTATTGAGTTTTCAACCGATGGTATATTGAAAAGTATTGATCACGGAGTGTTGAAAATATTGGGAGACTTACCGGAAGCAGCATATCTGGGACATGCATTTGCCAAGGTATACCACGGTGGGGAAGCGGAAGGGAAAGCAATCTGGAATCGATTAGTATCCGGTGAACACGCGACTTCTTTTACCAAGTTGAATCATACACCAGTAAAAATTGAGTATTTACCGGTATTTGACAAAAGTAACATACTTCAACGTGTGATTGCATTGGTCATTACATTAGATGATGATACGGCACAGGTTGAATGATACATTGATTGATGTAAACAAAATGAAATTCAAGTTGTTCATATTCAATCAACCCCAGACGATGGTTCTGTTTTCATTTTTGAATTAATAACAATTCATCATAATGCTGAAAATATTCCGTAACCTAAAACTTCGCACAAAGCTTATTGCGAGTGTTTTAACCGTTTCGTTGGTGGTTTTTGTTACTATTTGTGTTTTTACGCACATTTGGTATCAAGCCGAGTTGAAAAAAGAAAGTATTGAACGGTTGCAGGTCACGACCCAAAATTATGCAGGGGATATCGAGAAATTGTTCGAGGAATCTTTTTCCATGGCTAATACGCTGTCCGTTACATTCGGACAGATGGTCGCCTCGCAGATAACCGACCGCAAACTAGCAAGTAACATTGTCCGCAACGAAACATTGAAACGCACACAATGCGAAAGTTTTTGGGTACTTTGGGAACCGAATGCCTTCGACGGGAAAGACAGTGAATATATCAACAACGAAGAACTCAGCAGTAACGATGCCGGGCGGTTTGCTCCCAGTTTTTACCGTTCGAACGGACAGATAAAATATAGCCCAATTAATGAAGATAAAATGGGGGAGGAGTATTACCAAGAGTGCAGAAAAACCCATACACCGGCCATTTTTGGACCTGATTGGTATTCTTATGATGAAAATCAACCACCCGTAAAAACGTTGTCCATCAATAGCCCGATCATGCAAGACGGAAAGTATCTTGGTGTGGTAGGTGTCGACTTATCATTCAAACCGTTCGAAAAATTGCTCGGCGGAATGAAGCTTTATCCGGGCAGTTATGCGCAGGTGGTCAACCACAAAGGAAAAGTAGTATATCATCCTGATACTGCATTGGTTGATCAGCCATTTGTTTTCGATGGCGACGGTACTACAACCGGAGCGATCCTGTCGAATATCCGTGCAGGTAAGATGCAGGTTTTCAGAACATCTATTGATGACAATAGTTTCTACTATTCGTTTTATCCCATCAATATTTCCGGGATTGACGCACCTTGGTCGTTATGTATTGTTGTGCCCGAAAAAAGCCTGATGGCCGGCATCATGAAAATCATCCGGATGAGTTCCCTGTTGTTTTTTCCGGGCATATTACTCATGTTGGTATGCGTGATCCTGATCGTCAATGGCATCATCCGTCCGATCAATGGAGCGAGCCAGGTGCTATCGCAATTGTCGTTGGGACATATCAGCAAATCGGAACAACTGCCGGTGAAAAACAATGACGAGATTGGCGTCATGTCTAAAGCGCTTAATGCCTTGACAACCGGTTTACGGGAAATGTTGGAATTTGCCGGTAAAATCGGAAAAGGCAACTACGCAGTGGAATACCACCTGCTGAGTGAACAGGACGAGTTGGGTGCCGAGATGCTTGAAATGCGCAATAATCTTACAGCAAGCGCCGAAAAAGAAAAGCAATTCAAAGAAGAGGAAGAACGTCGCGGTTGGGTAAACCACGGGCTGGCCGAGTTTGCAGAAATATTACGGAACAACAGCCACGACATGGAAATACTCACCTATCAGGTCATCAGTAGATTAGTGAAATATTTAGACGCCAATCAAGGTGGATTGTTTGTCACGAATGATGACGATCCGTCGCATCCATACCTTGAACTTGCTGCAAATTATGCATACGAACGTCGCAAACACTTGCAAAAACAGGTTGAACCGGGCGAAGGACTTGTCGGAACGTGTTATTTAGAAGGTGAAACCATTTATATGAACGACATTCCCGACAGTTATGTGCATATCACTTCCGGGATAGGAAAAGCCAATCCGCGCGTATTGGTGATTATACCGTTGAAAGTAAATGACGTGATATACGGTATTATGGAAATCGCTTCATTCAAGGAAATACAACCATATCAGATTGATTTCCTCGAAAAGATAGGTACAACCACCGCATCGACCATATCAACCGTCAAAGGAAACCTGCATACTAAAAGGTTGTTGGAACAATCACAGCTTCAATCGCAGCAATTGAGCGAACAGGAAGAGGAAATGCGCCAGAACATGGAAGAAATGCTGGCAACGCAGGAAGAAATGTCTCGTAAAAACATAGAATCGGAACGTGCGCAAAACGAACTTTCCGAAACTTTAACCAAGATGCAGGATATACAGGATATACTGGCTGATGAAAAATTCGAAATTCAGTCGGTGATGGATGCGGTAGATAATGTTTTCATACGCATCACTTATGCTGCTGACATGACATTGCTCGATATTAACGAAGCTGCATTGGATTTTCATGGTACAACACGGGAACAAATGATCGGCATCAAATTGACGGCAAAAATGAACCCGGCCGACATCCCGGCATTTCAAGCGAACTGGAATAAGGTTCTTGCAGGAGAAACGTTCAAGGGCGAGGGTGTCCGGAAATCGAACAGAGGCGATAAGCGTGTGTGGTACATGTATAGCCCGATCAAGGACGCATCAGGTAAAGTGCATAAAGTATTAATGTTGGGTCGCTTCCTTGATGATGTGTAGTTTTTGGTTAAAAATAAAGATGGAAATAGGTAACCTAAACAGGTGTTCCTACGTACACGTACAATAACACGTAATTTTATTGATGAAATAGTATTCATGCAGGATTATAAAGCAGTAGTGATAGGGGGGTCAGCCGGAAGTTTCCAGGTATTGGTAAGGATATTGCAATCTTTGCCCAAGAATTTCAATTACCCCGTGCTGCTTTGTATGCATCGGTTGAAACATGTTCGTTCGGGTTTTGTAGAAGCCTTGTCGCTCAAATCCAGTATCCCGATTGTAGAGCCTTACGACAAGACCCACATCAAACCGGGTATAGGTTATCTGGCACCTGCTAATTACCACATGTACATCGAACTGGCCAACCAGATATCGCTTTCTACGGAAGAGCCCGTCAACCATTCGCGCCCAGCCATCGACCTGACATATATGTCGGCAGCGCAGGCGTACCGTAACAGGCTAGTGGGGATTATCCTTTCGGGAGCCAACAGGGACGGCGCATTGGGTATGAAGAAAATTGCCGATCTGGGAGGAACCACCATTGTGCAGGATCCTCAAGAATGCGAAGTACGTACTATGCCCGAAGCAACATTAAATGTTACCAAGGTGACACATGTGTATAAAACAGACCAGATCATACAATTCCTGAAAAATATCAGCAAGTAACATATTAAATCATGAACCAAACCGCCAAATATGTAAAATTAGGGTTGTGGGTATTCGCCTTGATTGCTGTCGTTGCATTTGCGACTATCTATGCTTCGCAAACGGGACTCACTATCCTGTTGTATGCCGGTATTGCAATCAATCTTATATTATCGCTCTTTTTGTTTTTGTTTGTCTTGCAACTCGATAAGGGTCTCAAGCAATCTTTAACAGAAATAGCCCGCCTTGAAAAAAGGGAACAGGATCGCCTGCTGAAAGAAAGGCATGCAGCTGAAAAAGCCGGAGCACAAGTAGACGAATTCAAGGTCGACGATGTTGTAGAACGGATCATGCCGGCATCCGAAACCACTTTTGACAATGTACGCCAGTACACCGAGAAGATACTTCAAAATATAGCCAAGGAATTGGGGATTGTTCAGGGATTAGCTTTTGTTTTGCCCGAAAATGACCATTTGTTCCATGTGTCGGGCGAATATGCCTATTTTTCGGAAGAACAACCACGCAGCTTTGCCATAGGGAAAACTTTGTCGGGACAAGTGGCCAAAAATCAGCAGTTGCTGAATGTGAAGGAGATGCCTGAAGGCTACATTACGATCCTTTCGGGTTTGGGCAAGGGCAATCCGCGGCATTTGGTTATTGCGCCCATTGTGTATAACGGCGAAAGTATTGGTGTTATTGAATTGGCTTCTTTCAAACCATTCGGCGCCAATGAAGAACAAACGATCAGAAAAGTAGCCGAATCAATGGTTGGTAAATTGAACGAATTAAGGAAGTGAATATGAGCAAACATAATAATAAGACAGAAGGTTTCACCAATGTTCCGGTTTTATGTGCCACAACCACTTTTGTTGTGATTGCCTGGATCATTAGTTTTGTCGCAACCGGGATTACAGTTGGCCTGAAAGGATTGTGGGAATTGCACAAAACGGTTCCCGTATTGTGGCTGATTGACTTGGTGCCGGTTGCATTTGTTATTGCCACCAACAACTTAGTACGCAGATTTGCCGGCGAAATCAACAAACTAACCGGGAAACTGAATGTTATCAGGGATAGGAGCGATGCCAACGCCCATTTCGCACAGGAAATAGGATCAGGAAATTACGAAGCCGAATTTACCGTGGCCGACGATGATATTCTCGGAAAATCGCTGATGGTGATGCGTAACAACTTGCTCGAAAACAGCAAGAAGGAAGCTGAGCAGCTGTGGATCAGCAAAGGGAAGGATATTGTTTCTGATATCCTGCGCCTACACAATAATGTAGAGGAACTCTCGGAAGATGCGCTTGTCAATATTATCAAATATGTGAACCTGTTGCAGGGTGCGCTTTATTTTTACGATGAGGATACCAATAAACTACGTAACCTGGCAACATATGCTTACAGCCGGCGCAAATTCCTTATTCAGGAATTTGCCATCGGGCAGGGGCTTATCGGGCAGTGTGCCTACGAAATGGATTACATTTACCGTACGGATATTCCTGACGATTATGCCACCATCACTTCGGGGATTCTTGGCGACAAGAAGCCGGCCAGCCTGTTGATTGTTCCGTTGATTGCAGATGAGAAATTGCAGGGGGTAATTGAATTTGCTTCCCTCGACAGCGAAATTCCGGCGACAACCATCAAGTTCCTCCGCGAATTAAGTGAAATCATCGCACGTACGTTCTTCAACCTGCGGGTAAACAAGAAAACGGAAAAACTGTTGGTGGAAGCGCAGCAGATGACCGAGGAGTTGCGCGAGAACGAAGAACGGCTCCGCCAGAATGCCGAAGAAATGCGTGCCACACAAGAAGAGTTGTACGAAACCAACCAAAAGTTGGAAATCAAGATATTGGAGGTACAGAACGCACAGCGCAGGCTTAATTCGCTGTTGGAAAACGCTTCGGAAATCATTTCAATATTCGATAAGAATTTGAAACAGACCTACGAAAGCCCGTCTGTGAAAAAGATATTCGGTTATACACCTAAGGAAGTAATCGAAGGTGTAGCCAAAAAGTACGTTCCCGAAAGCGAAGCAGAACTTCAGGATATGTTCCAGCAATTGTTGAATCATCCCGACGAACCGGTTACCATTGAATGTCAGTGTATCCGGAAAGACGGAACCCCAATGATTGTTGAAATAACCGGACGCAACCTGATCGACGATGCAGCCATCCAAGGGATTATCCTGAATACGGTAGACCGTACCGAACGCAAACGCGCTGAAAAAGAAGAACGCTTGCGCAACAAAATGCAGTCGTTGTCCGAAAACTCGTTGGATGTAATCCTGCGCTTGAGTCTTGAAGGCGTTTTCTTTTATGCTAATCCTGTGTTGGAGGATTACTTAGGTGTCCCGGCAAAAAGCATCATTAATAAAAATGTAAACGATGTATCCATCGACGCGCATTTGAAAGAATATTTCATAGCCAACTTAGCGCAAATTAAGGAAAATCCGGTAAAAACAAATACCGAAATAGAAATACCGGTGCAAATGGGTGAAAAGACCACCATTCGTATCATGAATTTTGCCGCTATTCCCGAAATGAATGATGGCGAACTGGAAACCATCCTGTTTGTGGGGCACGATATAACCGAAGCCAAACGCATAGAACTGGAAATCCAGGAAAAGAACAAGAAAATTGAGGATAGTATCGACTACGCAGAACGGATACAGCAATCGATTATCCCAAGTACTGAGCTGATTAAGAAACAGTTGCCCAAATCATTCATTTTTTACAAACCCCGCGATGTGGTCAGTGGCGATTTCCCGTGGTATGCCGACCGGAACAATAATTTATACATTGCAGCCGTTGATTGTACAGGGCATGGTGTTCCTGGGGCATTGTTGTCGTTTGTGGGATATTTTACACTCAACAATATCGTAGACCACCGCAAGGCATACACCGCAGGCGAAATATGCGACATGTTGCATCAGGGTGTGCGTAGCACTCTCAAACAGGACATGGAAAATGCCAGCGCCCGCGACGGCATGGATATTGCATTCTGTAAAATCAACATCTTGAAAAATGAAGTGGAGTATGCAGGCGCCCATCGTCCGTTGTATCTTTTACGCAACGGTGAAATTATTGAGTTCAAGGGCGACCGTAAAGCAATCGGGGGTATTCCAATTGGCAAGAAACCAGAAGAACCTTTTACCACACATTATATCAAGCCGCAGAAAGGCGATAAGATATTTTTCTTTTCGGATGGTTTACCCGACCAGTTAGGCGGGCCTGAACGGAAAAAGTATTCACCCCGTCGTATCCGCGAACAAATTCTTGAACATCAGGATTACACGATGGAACAGTTCAATCAATTATTTGAAGACGATTTTTACGAATGGAAAACAGGTCTCAAACAAACCGATGATGTTCTACTGATCGGTATCGAATTTTAATCAAAAAGAAATCAATATTTAAATAATCAAATAAAACAAACCAATGGAAAAACCGAAATCCTTTGTCGAATTTATTCTCGATTTCTACAAGTATATGCGGGAATATGAGATATCGCTGGTCTATGAAGGTGAGATAACGCAACCGATCATCAAAGCCTTCCTGTCGCTGACCGAAACCAAAATGATGCAGCAGGAAGAACCGGGCGCCGTGCAGCGCAAGGTATTCCACGTAATGGTCGAATGCCTGCAAAATGTGAGTAAGTATAGCGATTCGTC
This sequence comes from Bacteroidales bacterium, assembly GCA_031547085.1. Taxonomy (GTDB): domain Bacteria; phylum Bacteroidota; class Bacteroidia; order Bacteroidales; family UBA4181; genus JAIRLS01. The sequence continues at coordinate 35,079 of JAVBSH010000012.1, read as the reverse complement.
GATTGAACAAAACTACCTGTATGCAGGAATGGGTATTTTTATTGTAACGCGCAGTACCAAAGAATACTGCATCACCACCGGAAATGCAATGGAAACATCCAAGATCGGAGATTTGAAGAATACATTGAACTATATCAATAGTCTTGATAAAGAAGCCCTGAACGAATTGTATAAAAAACAGATCAAGGAAGGACAATTGCACGAAAAAGGCGGAGCCGGATTAGGCTTTATCGACATCAAGCGTAAAACAGGGAATAACCTCTCATACGAATTTATGCAAATTGATGACGAATTTACATTTTTTATTTTAACTTCAAGTGTATCAAGAATATAATATTTAAACAGAATATATACCATGGATTCAATAATTATTAGTGCAACAGAAGATACCCCCGGAATAAGGTTTGATGCTGCAAATGACATTTTTGAAATATCAGGACGTTCGCTTCCGGAAGATGTATCAAAATTTTACAAGCCGATTCTGAGTTGGTTGGATGAGTATGCACAATCGCCAAACGAACAAACAGTATTCGATTTCAAGTTGTCATATTTTAATACAGCTTCTTCCAAAATCATACTTGATATATTGATGAAGTTGGAAGCTATACACAATGATGGGAAAGATATTACGATTAAATGGCATTATCCCTCCGATGACGAAGATATGATGGAGGCAGGTGAAGAATATGCCGACATTGTGGAAATTCCAATTGAATTGGTAGAATATTGATGATATTTTGTGGGCGTAGGTTATCACAAACGCCCACATTACTAATGATCTTTGCTGTAGGAAGTGAATTTTTACACTGTATTTCACTTCTTCGGAAAACCATAATAACGGCTGGTAACTGGTCGTTGTGGTGGGATATTAGGAAATAGGTTTTATCAGCGAAAAGCATGATTTAGTCTATTAATTATGTTTTTTTATCAAATATGTATATTCTTGTGCTTACTATTGCTAAAAAATATATACTTTCGTGGGGCGAATTTCTATTGGCCTATTGATTAAGAGTATCTATGAATGACAAGTCTCAAAATGCACAAAATGAATCGATTGCAGACAACAATCGGTTAAAGTCCAGAGTTGAAGAACTTGAGAAAAAATTGCTCAATCAAGATCGGCTTGAACAAATGGTTGAAGAAAGCGAGCAACGCTTCAGGCAGATACTCAGCCTTACTTATGATGGGATCGTTATCTATGAGAAAGAAAATGGCGAGATCTTAGAAGCAAACCTCCGTTTGGTACACAAGTTGAAATATACGCGAAAGGATGTTGTCGGACAAAGCGTATATCAGTTTGTTGCTTCCGAACAACAGGAAATGATCAAGGAACGGCTGATGGAAGACCTGCCGGACATATATGAAACGATTGTTGTTGACAAAGAAGGAAGGCAGCTTGAATTCGAGATATGTTCGCGGTCGTGTCTCTATCAGGGACGTAAAGTGAAGATGGCGGCAGTATGCGACATCTCCTATCGGAAACAATATGAACGTACGCTAAAGGAAAGTGAAGAACGTTTCCGTTCGCTGGCCGAAAATACAAACGATTCTATCATCCTTGCGGATAAAACCGATATCATTTATGCCAATCCCTCTACTCCTGTTGTATTGGGACTGGGAGGCGACAATATCATATCTTTGTCGCAAATGCTGATACATGTGCATCCGGATGACCGGAAACCGGTAGAGTTATTGATAAACAGTGTTGTTTCCGGGATGCGTCAGTTCAAATCCTGCCAGTTCAGGGTTAATACCAGCGACGGTAAAGAACGGTGGGTATGGAGCCGTGTGTTTCCAGTCGTTCCTGATAATCTGGACGACACTCGCACTGTGGTGTTCAGTAGCGACATCACAGAGATGCGTGAACGCGAGGAAGCGCAAAAAAAAACAGAAATAGCAGCACGGACTGCCGAAGAAAAATATAAAGTATTGACTTCACTCTTGCCGGAAATTATCCTCGAAACAGATTTGGACGGACGTTTGACTTTTGTCAACCTGAAAGCCATTGATGTGTTTGAATATGGTTCCGATTTCTATGTGCAAAACCTTCGTTTCCTAGAATTGGTCAGCAAAGACGACAGGTTCCGTTGCGAAGAGGATTTCAGGAAAATTATCTCCGGGCAAATTCTTCCGGAGTCGGAATACACCGCGGTTACTAAAAGTGGTCGGAAATTCCCGGTTACCATCCATGCCACCAGGATGTATTCGAACAATGAGCTGATGGGCTTGAGCATTGTCATGTTCGATATCACCAACCAGAAATTTGCTGAACGGAAAGCGTTGAACTATCAGGAAAATATGTTATTTTTGTCTAATTCGGCGCTCAAATTCCTCACCTTTTCCAATGATGATGATATCTTCATTTTCATCGGGAAAAGCCTTTCGAAAATCGTTCCCAAGTCAGTGGTAGTGGTTTTTTCATATGACCAGAGCGACAATACTTCTTATATCCGTTATATATCAGGGATTTATTCCTTCATTAATCCCATTATGGATATTTTGGGTAAACCACCCGAAGCATTTTCAATCAATTTGCCGCAGGAATTTAAAGACAAATACTTGTCGAATAAAACTTTAATGAAACTCGACAATGGTTTGGAGAATGCATTGGCGTCTGATTGGCCTCGTGAACCGGCTTACCGGATACAGGAGATGCTGAATGTAGATAATTTCTACTCGATGGGCATGTCGCGTGATGGGAAACTGTATGGCGGATTGCTGATTGCTACCAAGCAGGATGCTGAGACAGTGGATTCGCAATTGATAGAAACATTCGTGTATCAGGCTGGTATTGCTTTACACCGGAAGCAGGTGGAAAACGAATTGATGAAAGCAAAATTGGTTGCTGAAGAATCAGACCGTTTGAAATCTGCATTCTTAGCCAACATGTCGCATGAGGTGCGTACGCCGCTCAATGGAATACTCGGATTGGCACAGTTATTACTGAAATCGGATATCGAACAGGATATGCGGACCGATTACGTGAAAATGATTGTCGAAAGCGGCAGTTCGTTGCTCACCCTGATCGAAGATATCATGGATGTATCGAAGATTGAGGCTAAGCAGATGAAAATAAAATACAAACCATTTCATCTCAATGCTTTAATCGATCAATTATATTCTGTTTTCCTGGCACATCCCCTTTATTTGCAAAAGAATGCAGGTGGTCAAAACAATATCGAATTACGGTTTGACAAGTCGGAAGAAGACATTTGCCTGATCTCCGACCCCGACAGATTACAGCAGGTATTTGTCAACCTGATTGGCAATGCATTGAAATTCACACAACACGGTTTTGTACAGTTTGGTTACAAATTACGGAAACAACAAATATTATTTTACGTGAAGGATACGGGTATCGGGATACCGAAAGACAAGACCGAAAAAATATTCGAACGGTTTACCCAGGTAGATAATACGCTGGCACGTAAGTTCGGTGGTTCCGGTTTGGGGTTGGCCATATCCAAAGGGTTGATCAACTTGTTGAACGGTAATATATGGTGTGAGTCGGATCTTGGAAAAGGTTCTACGTTTTATTTCACTGTCCCTTACCATCCTACAACAATGCTGGCCAATAACGATGTCCCTAAAGTAAAGAGTACGGTTGAGTATAATTGGGAAGATTATACTATATTAATTGTTGAAGACGACAACATTAATTTTAAAGTGATTGAAGCAATGTTGCGTAACACAAAAGTGAAACTGATACATGCCGACAATGGATTGAAGGCAATTGACAAAGTGCGTACGAATTCCGAAATAGACTTGGTGCTGATGGATGTGCATCTGCCCGAACTGAGTGGGTTGGAAGCTACCAAAATTATCCAGGGGATCAATCCGGCACTTCCCATTATTGCACAAACAGCCAATGCCATGTCCGACGATAAGGATAAATGTATCGAAGCAGGTTGCGTCGATTATATTAGCAAACCCATTGATATGAGCGACCTGTTTACAAAAATATCAAAATACCTGCCAGTAAAATAATGATCTGTCCGGGTTTCGAAGCCCAGTATCTTATTCTCGTTTTTCGGTTTCCTTGTTCCAAACAATCACCCGGTTGATTCCCATCCATTCCTTACCGACAAATCCTTTTATTTTCAGGATGTTTTTCGAGTCGAACCAAGCTATACAATTAAAGGTATCGCCGTTGGCTGGGTCATAGATAGTACCTTCCCAGCGGTTCTTTTCCTTATTATATGTCAGCCCTTCGAAAATAGTAACCCCGATGATGAGCCGTTCGCGTTTGGTCTTATCTTTGTTGAATATATCAGTCTTGGGTGTGCCGTCAGTCTTGTACGGATCCTTGAGCCAAACGACTTTCCCTTTGTATTTGCCGTCTTCTTTGTAGACTTCCAACTGCGAATATTCCTTTTCCTTCGGCTCAAAATAATAGTAATAACCTACGATTTCAGCCGGATGATCCTGAGCCATGGCTTCTCTTGGAAAAATGCAACTAAGGAATGCTGTGATGGTGGTTATCAAAAAGTACTTGACCATTTTATTTACGTTTTACAGGGTCAATGAAATCCTTAACCTGTTCGGGAGCCAGGTTTTTGCCATGGATGGTCATATTTTCATCGAGCAGGTATATGGTCGGCCATGCCGGTGCATGGTACAAATCCCTCCATTTATTATGGAACGGGCTCCATGCGTTGATCCATCCAAGCATGTCGTTTTCGTTTATAAAATCAATTGTGGCTGCTTTTGCTTCCTTGGTATTCACCACTTGCACAGCGATTACCTGCAACCCTTTATCCTTATAATCTTCGTATACCTGATACAGCTTACGGATACTTTCCTTACAATGCCCACAACTATAATCCCAAAAGAATAGTACCGTAAATTTACTTTTGATATTTTTCCTGAAATCTTGCAACATCACTCCGGCTTGTAAATCGTTTTTGATAGCCGTATCCAATGCAGCGGCTTTAAAATGCCCAGGCGGCAATACCATGAGCATTTCCAAAGGTGGCGTTTGTTTTCCTATCAGGCTTGCCTTCCTTTGGGCTACCTCCTTTTTCAATGTTTCAATATATTCGGCCGAACCCCATGTGGCATATGGGATATACCACTTATCGGCAATATGTACCCACACATTCTCATGTGCCATTAATTTACTTGTGATATAATGATTTAAAAGGTTGGGCAGTACGTACCGGAATATTTCATCATTCCCCTGTACTTTTGTCAATATATTATCAATTTGAACACAAATAGTATCAGGATGATAATATTGAAAAATCCGCATATATTCCATCACCTTATTTCCAAAGAAAGGCGTACGCAGCATCTCAGAATCGCTAATATTAAGATTGTCGAAAAAATGAGCGCAATACCAACGGAATACGTATGTGGAATCGGTGATCCGTCCTTCCGCATCTTTAGGAGGCTCGGGCAGGTGGCTATCTATCGGGATCAATGCATTTAAAAACTTACCAACATATAAATCCCGGTTTTCATCCGCTAATTTCTGGATATACGCCATCCTTTCCTTATATTGTATTTGCGATTGTTCCCTGATGGTATTTTTTTCCGTAGCGTCGGTTGTTTTATTGTATTGCTCTTGCAATTGTTGCGATTTTGCCCTGTATTGAATATCGTAACGTATAAAATCGTAAAAGACATCGTTATCGGGCGAAAAGGTAAAACGGAGTTTGTTGATAATATTGGTTGTATCGACTGAGATACTAAACTTCTGGTTGTCGCCGATAAGGAAATCGAATACTTTTCTTTTGTTGTTAAAAATGAAATACAATCCTATGGCTAATTTTTTATTTCCTTTGAAAACACCTTTCCCGTTTTTTAGGATAATTGTTGTGTCGGCACGCAGGATAGAGTCATTGGCAAAATAGTGTCCCAAGGTGACCGTATCGTTTTTGGCCTTCATGGAAAAATTTATTTCGTATTTCTGCGAAAATCCGGAAAGTATTGTCGCTAACAACAATACAAAAATGTATGTTAGGAAAGAAAATGTTTTCATAAGTAATTCTTTAAAACCTATCAGGTTTCCTGCCTGTCTGGCAGGTAAAACCTGATAGGTCTGATTGTCTGGTCTGTTATTTGGGCTTATACGAAAAACAACATGGTTAGGTTACAAAAAACGTTTTTCGCATTTTTTTTTGCGATGATCTGCGCTATCTGCGGGAACAAATTTCCAACTTTTTTGATAATGGCATGAATGATCAAGGGATCAATTAGTTTTAAACTCGTATTTCACAGACGCCAGTTCCTGGTTTGCTTGTACAATTTTTTTCTCCAAACCGGCTTTAAATTCAACAACTTTTTTCATCAGGGCATCATCTGCCGTTGCCAGTATTTGGGCGGCAAGGATACCTGCATTTTGTGCTCCGTCTAATCCTACGGTTGCCACAGGTATACCGGGAGGCATCTGCAGGATAGAGAGGATGGAATCCCAACCGTCTATTGAAATCGACGCCTTTATAGGTACCCCAATCACCGGCACAGGTGTCAGCGCTGCAATAACACCGGGCAGATGCGCCGCTCCACCTGCTCCTGCAATAACGACGCGGATTCCACGGGCATAAGCGCCACGCGCAAAGTCCATGGCCTGCTGTGGCGTGCGGTGTGCCGATAAGGCATGCAGTTCGAACGGAATTCTAAAATCATTCAACGCTTTTGCTGCTTTTTCCATGATAGGCAAATCGGATGTACTGCCCATAATGATACTAACTTTTGCTTCCATAAAAATCTTTTTGCTATTTTTGGGACAAATTTAGCAAGTAATTGGTGATTTTCGAATGAAGATTTCTTATTGATGTACTTTCAATGAAATCAAGTAATTACAAAATCATCAAAACAGGTTGAATCCAGTTATACTAAAGTGAAAGTAGTTTTCGGATTTTCCGAAGTGGCGTTCGGCGTAGCGTCTCGCTACGTCGTAGCTAAAAGTAAGACTCCTGCCTTACATGGTGGAAAGCAGAAGCTTTCCTTTTAGCGCGACGGAGTCTGGAGACTCCGACGAACGCCACTTCGGAAACCACTTTCACACTTGTATAAAACCATAGTTTTAATAAAGCCGTTGTTTATCTTAAAAATAAGACAATACCTTGAAAATTATTTCGTTACTCGACCAAAAGTTCAAAATGTGCATCAACCGTTCGCAGGTGAAAACCAGCATTGAGCACATTGCCGACCGCATCAACAGCGATTACCAAGGAAAAGAAATCCTTTTCATTGCAGTGCTGAACGGATCATTCATGTTTGCAGCCGAGTTAGTGCGTAAAATCAAACCCTTGTGCCGTATTTCATTTGTGAAGGTAGCGTCATATCAGGGCGATACTTCCGAAGGGATTGTCAAGGAATTGATCGGGCTAAAAGAAGACCTGAACGGGAAACACGTGATCCTGATCGAGGACATTGTCGATACCGGTTTCACATTGGGACATATCATGCAACAGGTCAAATCGACCTACAAACCGGCCAGTATTGCTGTGACCTCATTATTGTTCAAACCGCAATCGTACCGTAAAAGTATTGCCATCGATTACGTAGGTATCGAAATTCCAAACGATTTCGTTGTCGGTTGGGGATTGGATTATAACGGTTATGGCCGTAATTTCGAGGATATATATGCCATTGTAGAAGATTAATGCGTTTGTAACGTTGGAACGTTCTTAACGTTGGAACGTTCTTAACGTTATAAACGTTCAAACGTTCAAACGTCATGTTAAATATTGTTTTATTCGGAGCGCCCGGAGCGGGCAAAGGAACACAGGCTGCATTGCTGGCCGACGAACACGATTTGGTGCACTTGTCCACAGGTGAAATACTCCGGAAAGAAATAGCCGCCGGCACCGACTTGGGAAAAGAGGCGCAAAAATGCATCGATAAAGGTGAGTTTGTTCCCGACGAAGTAGTGATCGAAATCATCCGGTCGCAAATAAGGCAGCATCCTGATGCCAAGGGTTTTATATTCGACGGATTTCCACGTACCACGGCACAGGCCGAAGCGCTCGACCGGTTAATGGAAGGAAAAGGGATGCAAATAGCTTCGATGGTAGCGTTAGACGTTGAGACCGAGGAATTAGTGAAACGCCTCCTGAAACGAGGTGCAAGTTCGGGGCGTGCCGACGATCAGTCGTTAGACATCATCCGAAACCGCATCGACGTATACCACAAGAAAACCGAACCTATCATTGGTTACTACCATGCCCAGAAAAAATACCACCCGATAGACGGAACTGGCGCCGTGGATGATATCTTCAAGCGGTTGTGCCAACATGTTGTGAAAATTAAGCACGGAGCCAATTGAAAACTGTCTTCAACTTGCCCAAAGGACAATCACTAAATCTTAAACCTTGAATCGATATGGCCGAATCTAATTTTGTTGATTATGTAAAAATATGTTGTCGTTCAGGCAATGGCGGAGCAGGTTCGGCGCATTTCCACCGCGACCGTCTTACAACCAAGGGTGGTCCCGATGGTGGCGACGGTGGGCGTGGTGGACATGTTATCGTAAAGGGTAATAACCAGTTGTGGACACTGATCCATTTAAAATATCAGCGGCATGTATTTGCCGGTAATGGCGAAAACGGGGGTAGCGCCTTGAAAACAGGAGCCGACGGGGAAGACAAAATTATCGAAGTACCATTGGGAACTGTAGCCCGTGATGCCGAAACAGGCGAAATATTATTTGAAATTACCGAACACGACGAAACCCGTATTCTGGCCAAAGGCGGACGAGGCGGGCAGGGCAACGACCATTTCAAATCGGCTACTAACCAGGCGCCACGTTATGCGCAGCCGGGCGAATCCGGCGAAGAAAGTTGGAAAATACTCGAATTGAAAATATTAGCCGATGTTGGATTGGTAGGCTTTCCCAATGCCGGGAAATCGACGCTTTTGTCGGTCATTTCGGCTGCAAAACCGGAAATTGCAGATTACCCGTTCACAACGTTGGTTCCAAACCTTGGTATGGTTTCGTATCGCAATAATCGTTCGTTTGTTGTGGCCGATATACCGGGAATTATCGAAGGCGCACATCTGGGTAAAGGACTTGGAATTCGCTTCCTGAGGCATATCGAACGTAATTCGATGCTCCTGTTCATGATTCCTGCCGACAGTAAAAATATTGAAGAAGAATATTTTGTATTGCTCAACGAATTGAAAGAATACAATCCCGAACTACTCGACAAAAAGCGGCTGATCGCCATCAGCAAGTGTGACATGCTTGATGAGGAGCTGATTCAGGAAATGAAAGCCGAATTGAGTAATTTACCGCCGTATGTATTCATTTCGTCAGTTGCCCAAACTGGGTTGACAGAACTGAAAGACCGGATCTGGCAAATGCTGAATCATTGACATAAAACCAAATAAGATATGTTCGACTGGCTTATAGAATTGGACAAAAAATCGCTTCTGTACCTTAATGGTATACATTCTCCGGTATGGGATGATATTATGTGGTGGATTTCGCGTACGAACTCGTGGATACCCCTGTATGCCATCCTTTTGATTGTCATCATATATAGGGAACGCCCGTATCGGTTTATCTTTACTATTATATTTGTTGCTATCACAATATTATTGTGTGACCAGATTTCGGTATTGATCAAAAATCTTGTAGAGCGTCCACGTCCGACGCATGATCCCGAAATTGCCGATATGGTGCACATTGTTAACGATTACAGGGGCGGGATGTTTGGTTTCTTGTCATCGCATGCAGCCAATGCATTTGGGTTGGCTACTTTCCTGACCAACCAGTTCAAACATTTCAGGTGGAGCCTGTTCCTGTTCGCTTGGGCTGCAATTGTGTCTTACAGCCGTATATATTTAGGCGTACACTATCCGTTGGACATTCTTTGCGGCGCTTTATTGGGTATACTGATTGGTACTCAGTGTTATGTATTCAAAGTCAGGACGGCTGTTTATATTGAGCGCAGTTGGGATATACATAAGGAAAAAAAGCAGCCAAATTCAAAGCCCAGAAAAGGGCTGAAAATAAGCAGGAACCGGGAAAATAGGTTTAATCATTATTTTTCATTAATTTTGCGGTTCAATCAACACAGCCATTCATCTTGATTGGTTATGAAAATATTCAATGATCCATAAAACAATTCAATTGCTATGGAAACCACACGACAACAGAAAGTTGCACGCCAGATACAAAAAGACTTGAGTGATATATTCATGCACGCGACGCGCGAAATCACACAAGGCAAAATGATTACCGTAACCGTGGTCCGCATGAGCCCCGACCTGAGCCTTGCCAAGGTATACCTCAGCATATTTCCCTCGGACGATACCCATAAATTCCTTGACAACCTGCAATTATATGTAAAGCATATCCGGTTGGAACTAGGCAAAAAGGTGCGCCACCAATTACGGATTGTGCCCGAACTGACTTTCTTCGTCGACGATAGCCTGGATTATGCCCAGCATATCGATGAACTTTTAAAATAACAGGATGCAGTACGACAAGGTAAAACGGTCGCTGGGTAACGTATTCAACCGTAATCCCTTCCTGCGGAAATGTTTTTACGGGATGCTCGATCTGCTGTTGTTGCGGGCTTGGCATATCAAGAAAGAACTGCGCCGGATCAAAAAAACAATACCCGTCGACGCTGTAGTTCTCGATGCTGGTGCGGGTTTTGGGCAATACACTTACTACATGTCCCGGTTGGGGCGCAAATGGAGCATCAAAGCTGTAGATGTGAAAGCCGAACAGGTGGATGACTGCAACCGTTTTTTTATACAAATAGGCCGTAGCGACCGTGTGCGTTTCGAAGTTGCCGACTTGACCGTATTCAACGAGCCGGACCAGTATGATTTGGCTATCTCGGTGGACGTGATGGAGCATATCCTCGACGATGTGACAGTGTTTCGTAACATCTGTACATCGCTCAAACCGGGCGGCGTATTGTTGGTTTCCACACCTTCGGACAAAGGCGGCTCCGATGCCGACGACCATCATGGTTCGTTCATCGACGAGCATGTCCGCGACGGATACAACATGGATGAAATACGTAATAAGTTGTTAAGTGCAGGTTTTTCGAAGACTGATATACAGTATACTTATGGATGTCCCGGCCATCTGTCGTGGCTTCTGTCCATGAAATACCCGATGTTGATGCTCCATGCATCGAAATTGTTTTTCATCCTTTTGCCCTTCTATTACCTCGTTGTTTTCCCATTCTGCCTGTTGCTCAACTGGTGGGATGTTTGTGCAAAACACCCATCGGGAACCGGACTAAAGGTAAAAGCCATAAAGTAATTATGGTGTTTTTTAAGTAATTGACATTTTCAATTCTTAACTCTTAATTCTTAATTCCCTCTTACCTTCTCACCTGCGGGTAGAACGCATTTTCAATATGATCGATTGTCACTTCCTTACCTAAGGTAATAGATATAATATCGAAACGGGTTTCCATATCGAGGTTTTTCCGTTGTATATATGCATTTGCTGCTTTAATCAGCAGGTTTTGTTTGTTCCGGTTCACCGCAGTATAAGGTTCCATCAATGGGGAACCCGAACGGCATTTCACTTCCACAATTACCAGTTCGCTGCCTTTGGCTGCAATGATGTCAATTTCCTGATGATGATTGTGCCAGTTCTGCTCAAGGATACGATACCCTTTCTCCTGAAGGTACTCCACAGCAATGGTTTCTCCCTGTTTACCGGTTTCTATGTGTTCTGCCATTTGTCAAAATCTAATCTACAGGTGTTATACTAAGAAAATCATATCCGGAACAATCATATCCGTAAATAATATTAGGCCGACCAGAAATAACAACAGTACAAACCCCGTCCTCAGCAGTTTGGCAATTCATTGAGAAGTGGACTATACCACTTTTCTTTTCATTGTTAACTGTAGTATATGAAACCAATACAGTATTGGTATACTTCATATTCGGATCGTTATTCAACAAACCGGTCAATGTGCCAGTATAAGCCCAAATATCATCGCCTTCATACACCGTGCTACCGCCTTCTATGCGTTCGTAAGGACCATTGACGATGGTTGCCGTGGTCAATATTTTCCGTCCCTGAGTTTCGTCCTTATCATAAATGATCCCGTCGGTAAATGTGTAGGTATATTGGTCATTGGGGTTGTTGGTCGTGGTATTGTATTTGAACGTTGCATAACCTGTTACCCGTTGTCCCTGGATGGAAAAATTATTCTCTAATGAAATCGCTGCTGTCTTGCCATTCTGTTTGTATACACCCTTATCGGGCAAAGTGACAACAATGTTCCCCATCAGTTGGACATTGCCTGTATTCCAGGCGCTGTATTCAATGGTGGCAGTTTTTACGCCTCCCTCGGTTTCCTTATAGGTAATTGTTTTGGATGACGATACTCCCACATTTCTCACATACGTCTTTGCCACATCGTACTCCATGCTGTCGACAATAGCCCACGCATTCTCTGCTTCTCGGAAAATGGTGTGGAGATACATGGTTGTCTGCGCATTGGTGTATACGATCTGCTCATTGGTATATTGTCCCTCATCGTCATCCTTCTTGCAATAACACAACACTACGATGGCAACAATGATGAATGTGATATTTCTGAATTTCATCGGTAATTTACTTTGATTGATTTCTTGTTCTTTTATACGAAAAATGATGCTGTTTTGTTTTCTTTTTTACGGATGATCACATGCCCTCTGTTATTGAATCGATCTGGCGAAGTTCATCGGCGGTAAAATCGTAATTTTCGAGCGCACCCACATTGTTATCCAATTGTGCTATAGAGCTTGCCCCGACAATAACAGAAGTTACCTGCGGTTTGGCTAGCAGCCATGCCAGTGACATTTCCGCCAATGTTTGTCCGCGTGCAATAGCCATTTTGTTGAGGCGTGTAATCTTGTCAATCACCTCGCCCGTGATGTCGCTGCGTTTCAGGAATCCACCATCTTTAGCTGCACGCGAAGCATCGGGGATACCGTGCAGGTATTTACCGGTAAGTATACCTTGTGCCAATGGCGAGAAAGCTACGAACCCCGTACTATACTGATCGTTCATCGCAAATATTCCATCTTCGGGTACACGTGACAACACATTGTATCGTCCCTGGTAAAGCAGGCAAGGAACATTCTGCGCCTGCATCATCTCGTAAGCTTTTTGTGTCTGGGGGGCGGGATATTTCGATATGCCGGCATACAAGGCCTTTCCCTGGCGAACAATATCGATCAACGCCTGTATGGTTTCTTCCACAGGTGTTTGCGGATCGTAACGGTGGCTATAGAAAATGTCGAAATAATCCAATCCGGTACGTTTAAGGCTCTGGTCGATGCTCGCCATGAGGCTTTTACGTGAACCACCATCACCATAAGGGCCTGGCCACATCAAGTGTCCCGCCTTTGACGAAATGATCAGTTCGTCGCGGTGTCCTTTCAACTCCCTTGCCAACACTTTTCCAAAGTTGGTTTCAGCACTACCGGGAGGCGGTCCATAATTGTTGGCCAGGTCGAAATGAGTGATGCCACGGTCAAATGCGTGGCAGATGATATCGGTAGCGACCGCGAAATCGTCCGTATCACCAAAATTATGCCACAGACCCAACGAAATTTTGGGTAACTGGAGACCACTTTTTCCACAAAAACCATATTTCATATCCTTGTTGTTTTAAGTTTATGATTTAGGAAATATCTTCCGGCACCCGTATCTTTTGGGGTGGCCTGATAAAATCCAGCGGATACTTGATCAGCATTACTCTCAGGTAATATAATATCCTGCCATATTGCCTTATTTTTATACCCCGTGATTTGACCGCCACATAGAACGCCAGCGAAAAACTGACTGCAAAGTTAATAAAACCAATGAGAGCTATGCCAAACAGCACCCAGAACCATTCCATCAATGGAATGTGGAAATTTAAACCCCATAGGCCAATGGCAAGGTTTGCCGTCGAAAAGGTGATATGCCGGATATCGATCGGCAATCCGAAAATATACCCGAAAAAGGATGCAGTCCCCATAAAAATACCGAATATCAGGTTTCCGGTGATCAACCCTAACTTCTTGTCAACAAATTCGGCAATCCTGTCCAGCCTGTGTGTCGAAAATGTCAATTGCAAAAGCGGATGTGCTTTGATGCGTTGCGGCACTTTCCCGTATCGCACATGGTTGTCCACATATCCGGAGATCAGTCCTGACAGGAACAGGAATACGCCTGCGATGGCAGCATACAGATAAGAGGCGCTCCTGATAGGATTGATCTCGTCCAGCAACAGTTGTGCATGTTCCCCTTCGGCCAGCGGATGGCTGAAAATCAAACTCCACAGAATAGCAATGATAAGCGCCACAGGGAAAGCCACCAGCAGGTTTCCGGCAAAAGCCGCTGTTTGACTTCGCCATACACGAGACACGGTAATGGCTAATTGCGGAAGGTTCGGACGGCCTATTTTTTTTCCATCCAGCGAACTGGCAATGGTGGAAGCCGTCATGGCAGGCTGCTTGGTAGCCAGCGTACATCCAGTTACCTGTATCAGGATAAACCCGGCAGCATAATTAACGCTATAACCGAAAGCCTGCCAGAACGGCGCCATGTCCAACCGGTGGAGCAGCATCTTGAGGACGGCAAAAATACTGACAATCACTCCTCCGCCACCGGCCGATTTGAGCATCTCCACGTATTCCGGCTTGGTAACAGTGATGTAATGTTCGCCGGTATTCCGTTCATGTTCGGCCACCTGGTATGCCAGCATTTCAATGTTCTCCCCTACACATTTGCGGATACTGTCCTTCGTATTTTCATTTTCGACCACTCTTTTGAACAGTCTTGCAAAACGATCCACATTAATCCGGTGATCATGGTTGGCAAAGTCGATGATCAGGCGGATGCGTTCCAACAATTGTTCCAGTTGCAGCATCGTATAGGTCTGCCTGACGCTGATACCCAATAATACACGTTTGCGTTTGAGTAATTTCAATACTTCGTCGCATTGGTCCAGTTCGGCTGTATATACCTCCTTGAACCGCGCTGTTTGTTCAGGATCATTGTTTTCCCTGCTGACCCGGTAATCATTCAACACACGGTTTTGTCCCACAAAAGGCAGTGCCATTCCGCCCAAGCCTTTTCCGGCGCGTTCTACGATGGTTTTTTCCATCCCAAGCATAGCTACCCGGTACGATAGAACTTCCATTGCATTGTATAACTGCTTTTGGAGCGATTCATCCGATATGTTAAATGAAATACCCAACAGTTCGAATAATTCCACCCAAAGCTTATCATCCACACCGACCACCCACCGGTAGTCAGTCGATTTATAAAAAATGGAGTCGATGGCATAGATAAAGCTCCCTTTGTTTTTCAGCGGGGGTAATATTTTGCTGCTGAACCGGCGATTCAGCTCCGAAAAAAATCCTATTTCCGAAATCAGACCGCTTTCGGTCATCACTTCCGAAATATCGGAATGGATAAACAATGAAGAAAGTAACCGCCGGGTTTTCAACAAGACATCTTCGTCCGATTTCAGGCATTCCATCAGGAACCGGATCTGGTCTTCGGCAAATTGTACCCGTAATGCAACATTCGGCCGAATGGCGCGTACCAGGTTGGCTACCAACCGCAATCCGTTGTCATCCGCATGCTCTGTGAATTTGACCTGTAGGAGAGCATTAACAATAGCTTCCTGCTTTTTTTTTGTCTTTGAAGGCAACATTTTTTGTGATTCCCTTGTTTACAACACATTATTGTGTTCCTCTGATATATTTGGAATGTACAAATTAAATATTTTTTATCTTTGTGCGGTTATAATAAATCATAAATGGATTCGAAATATTCTCAACATATCAAAGGGGTACTCAATTACAGTAAAGAAGAAGCCATGCGGTTGGGGACTCCCGTTATCGGGTTGGAACATCTTTTGCTGGGAATTTTACGCGACGGAGAAAGCGAAGCGGTTGAAATACTGCAATCGTTGGGAGCCGATTTGTATGATATCCGTAAAACCATTGAAAAACACATCAAGCCCGAAAAATATCATGCAATTCCTGAGACAGAGGATTTGCCATTGGCAAAAGTTACCGAACGTGTTTTGAAACTGGTTTTTCTGGAGGCGAAGTCGTTCAAAAGCCCGGAAATAAAGACAGAACACCTACTACTGGCTATTCTCAAAGAAGAAAACGCTTTTGTCACTCAAATGTTGAATGAAATGAATATAGATTACTTTTCAGTTCGTAAGAAATTGGAAGATGTAGAAGAAAATGAGATCCGTGCGGATTATATCTCCGGTTCGGATGATGATGACGAGCGCCGTTCGCCTTTTGGCGGAGGTGGCGATCAACCCGGACAAAGTAAGATACCGCAGTCCACGAAGTCGAACTCTGAAACCCCTGTGCTCGATAATTTCGGTACCGACTTGACCAAGGCTGCCGAAGAAAACCGTCTGGATCCGATTGTAGGTCGAGAAAAAGAGATAGAGCGCCTTGTGCAGATATTGAGCCGCCGTAAGAAAAACAACCCGATACTGATCGGGGAGCCTGGTGTAGGGAAATCGGCTATTGTAGAAGGTTTAGCCTTGCGTATCTATCACAGGAAGGTATCGCGCGTATTGTTTGGTAAGCGTGTACTTACACTCGATCTTGCCTCGATTGTGGCAGGTACAAAATACCGCGGACAATTCGAGGAACGTATGAAAGCCATCCTCAACGAGTTGCAACACACCACCAATGTGATTTTGTTTATTGATGAAATACACACCATTGTCGGTGCAGGCGGAGCAAGCGGTTCACTGGATGCTGCCAATATGCTGAAACCAGCGCTGGCACGGGGCGAAATACAGTGTATCGGGGCGACTACGTTGGATGAATATCGTCAATACATTGAAAAGGACGGCGCATTGGAACGTCGTTTCCAGAAGGTGATGGTGGAACCGACCAATGAGGAGGAAACCATCGAAATATTAAACAATATAAAGGATCGTTATGAAGACCACCATAACGTAACCTATACGCCTGATGCTATTGATGCCTGTGTGCGGCTGACCAACCGCTATATCAGCGACCGCCGGTTGCCCGATAAGGCCATCGATGCACTGGATGAGGCCGGTTCGCGTGCACATATTTCTAATATCATGGTTCCCGCGCAGGTGATCGAGTTGGAAGAAACGATCGAAGAAACCAAGCGCGAGAAAATCGCAGCAGTGAAGAACCAGAATTTCGAACGTGCTGCCAGTTTCCGCGATACCGAAAAGGTGTTACTTGAAAAATTAGATCGTGCCAAGTCCAGTTGGGAGCAAGAATTATCGAAAAACCGCATCGTAGTGGATGCCGAAAAAGTGGCCGAGGTGGTAGCCATGATGACCGGCGTTCCCGTACAGCGTATTGCCCAGGCCGAAGGTTCCCGCCTGCTTCGTATGGGCGAAGAATTGCGCGAAAGTGTGATCGGACAGGCCGAAGCCATCGAAAAAGTGGTGAAAGCCATACAGCGTAACCGCGCCGGGCTGAAAGACCCGAACAAACCTATCGGTAGTTTCATTTTCCTGGGTCCTACAGGTGTCGGAAAAACGCAATTGGCGAAAGTATTGGCTAAATATTTGTTCGACAGCGCCGACAATCTTATCCGTATCGACATGAGCGAATACATGGAAAAATTCACTGTATCGCGGCTTGTAGGAGCTCCTCCGGGATATGTAGGTTATGAAGAAGGCGGGCAACTGACCGAAAAGGTACGCCGTAAACCTTATTCCGTGGTACTACTCGACGAAATAGAAAAAGCACATCCCGATGTTTTCCACCTTCTACTCCAATTGCTGGACGAAGGCCAGTTAACAGACAGTTTAGGACGCAAAATAGATTTCCGGAATACGATTGTTATCATGACGTCCAACATTGGTTCGCGCCAGTTGAAGGATTTCGGGCAGGGTGTCGGGTTCCAGACAGGAGCACGCGAAGCGCAAAGCAACGATTACAGTAAAAGCGTCCTCCAAAACGCACTCAAGAAGGCATTTGCCCCTGAGTTCCTCAATCGTATTGATGATGTGGTGATATTCAATTCTTTATCTAAAGAAGATATCAGCAAGATTATTGATATTGAGCTAAAAGACCTGTTTGCCCGTATCAATGCTATGGGATACACGATCAAGATCAATGCAACCGCTAAGGACTTCCTGTGTGAAAAAGGTTATGATGCCAATTTTGGAGCACGGCCGCTGAAACGCGCCATCCAGAAGTACCTCGAAAATCCGATGGCCGAGGTGTTGATCAAGCAATCACCCAAAGGCGGCGAAATTATTCGTATCGGTTTCAATAAGAAAAAAGAGGAATTGACATTTAAGATCATCCATCACGGGATAGAGGCGGATGAGAAAGATTCCGATGAAACAGCCGAATAAATGACAGTAAAAAAATAAAACCGCCGGACAGATTTTACTCATGTCCGGCGGTTTTTCATTCATCCAAAAAACCATTTATCTTACACAGATCACAATGATCTGTAAACTATTCGATTAATTTTTATTCTTGTGATAGATGGACATCCTCATGGCCATACAGAAATTTACTTCGCGCAATTTGCTGAATATTAAACTGCTGAAAGCATTGTTCGATCCGATCCATAGAGGGCCGAGTCTCATGCCAATTCCTACATTGAGCGATTTGAACTGGCTGTAGGTAACGGGCAACGATACGCCTAAACCGGCCATTTCCACACGCGGTGTAATGTTGAGACTGCTCATGTAGTGAGTACCAACTTTGTTTCCTACATTTTGACGCAAGGCAATGTACGGATTCACACCTAAGTAAACCACGCGGGTAATGCGCCAGTCGGTTTGCAGGCTGATGGCTGTGGGAAGCGCCACCCGGTAATTCGTATTTTTACTTTGCAGGCCGAATGCATCTTCCAATTCGTCCATATCGGAGATATCGCCTTTGGGTAATTCTTTGAATGAAGTCATCGCAAAATCGGGCAGCCTGTCTGTGTTGTATTTCATAGAACCAATGTCGAGTACCGAAAGTCCGATCCTGAATTTGTATTTTGAGGGTTCGTAACGGTTCCATCTCGATTTGGAGGTACTTTCTTCGGGTTTCAGGTAATCTTCATGATCGGGACGGAATTCATATACAACGCCGAGGTCAAATCCTACACCAAGTCTTTTTCCCGATTTGAAATCATCAAAAATAACATCGGGATCGGTAAAATTTTCAAAATCCTTAAATCCTCCGGGAAAAGCAATCTGGCCTTTAGCCTTGAATTTCACATAGTCGTCAGGATCGATTGACCCAATCGGAGCATCCTGGTAAAGCTCGTAGCTGGCTTCTTCGATGTGCATATAAGCCGAAGCGACTGGTTGGAGTAATTTCAGGGTTACGCCGGCTTTCAGGTAATGCTTGTCCAGGTCGACAATTTCCCTGGCATATGTGAGGCCTGCTTCTGCCCACGCATTGGTGCGAAACGATAAATCGGAGATCGTATATTTGTTGTTATTGCCAACAAAAGCCAAAGGATCTTCAATAGCATTGAATAAATCAGGATCGATGCCGTCTACATTGAGCATATAACGTACGCGCGAAGTGAAGCCCAAGGCCGATTTCGGAGATAACGGAACCATGAAATTCAGAAACTGCGCATCAACACTAAGCAGCGCCCGGTGATTTTTGATTCCTGTTAACGGCACTTTGTAGTCGTCAAAGTCAAAGTCGTCGTCACTAATCCAATTTTTCAGGAAACCACTTTTTAATCCGTATAAACTATTCCCCACGTTAACATCAAGACCAAAAAAAGTCATGTCGAATCTTAATCGTGTGTCGGCAATGGAAGCCGGTTGAAGGTAAACACCACTGATACCGGCATGATTCCATGTTGAGAAAGGGGTAAAGCTCTGTGCATCGATTGCCTTAAAAGGCACCAAGCTGAGGAATAGAATTACTAAACTTTTTGTTAACTTCATATAAATTTTATTTGAGTACTTGTGTGATTTTACGGAAAGTGTATTTTTTTGTTTCATTGATTTAAAAAAAAATCTGGAATGATAGTTTTTTTACATAAAAAGTTATACTTTTACACCATTATTTTGACCGTATGATAACAAATCTAATGTATTTACAGCAAATGACCGGCAATGACAACGGGATGATGAAGGAGATGATCTATCTTTTTCTGCAACAGCTCGTAGAAGTACGCTCGGAATTTGGAATGCTGGTGAGTAGTAAGGATTGGTCGGAATTGAGCCGGCTTGCGCACAAGATAAAATCGTCCGCTCTTGTCATGGGAGTTGAGTCGATGGCGAGTGAGATGAAGGAATTGGAATTGTTAGCTAAAGAGGCCAGGAGTACTGAAAAGTATTCGGAATATGTTGCACGTTTTAATACCATGTCAGACCTGGTTGAGGTTGAGCTGAAAGCCTTTTTAGCTTCGACAAAATAAATAATCACACATAAGATACGAATTAAATTTATTTGGAGAATATGCTAAAGATTAGTACGATTGGAGATGTTACTGAAGTAAAATTTGATAATATTCAAAAGTTAAATGTCCTGATAAGCGAAACTGTAAAAACGGGGCTTCAGCAATTGTTCGAAAGACCCAATGCGAAAGTCCTGATTAATATGGAAGGTGTTCATTTTCTGGACAGTTCCGGATTTGCCGCTTTTTTGTCGGTTTCGAAAGCAGCCAACAAAAGTAGCGGACAAATAATTTTTTGCAATATTTGCGATACAGCCTTAGACCTTTTCAAGGTTTTGCAGTTGCATACGGTATTTAATATCATCAACGACCGGGACGAAGCTATTAAATCTTTCCGGTAAAAATATCGAAGTGCCTAAAGCACGGTTATTAAACTATTTGGGGTCGTTAGCATCTGGTCGAATGGCCCCTGTCTGTACGGCAACAGACATAAATCAAACATGATATACAAATGAAGAAAACATTATTATTGGTTGGGATGTTGATGGCCATGGGGTTGAGCATGTATGCTCCCGCACAGGATACGCCTGCATGGGCAAAAGAGACCAAGGAACAAAAGGAAAAAAGGATGGCATGGTGGACACACGACCGTTTCGGGATGTTCATCCATTGGGGTATTTACGCCGTTCCGGCCCGCCACGAATGGATCAAGCAACGAGAAAGGATTTCGGATGCCGATTACCAGAAATATTTCGATCATTTCGATCCTGACCTTTATAATCCGAAGGAATGGGCAGCCAAAGCCAAGGCGGCAGGTATGAAATATGTGGTGTTGACGACCAAACATCATGACGGTTTTTGTTTGTGGGATTCGAAATACACTGATTTTAAGGTGACTAAAACGCCCTATAAGAAGGATCTGGTGAAGCCATTAGTGGACGCTTTCCGCGCCGAAGGTATCCGTATCGGGTTTTATTATTCGCTGATTGACTGGCATCATCCCGATTTCCCGTATGATGGGATGCATCCTAACGGACCATCGAATCTCGAAGAACGCAAAAAAGCCAATGAGCAACGCGACCTGAAAAGATACCAGCAATATATGAAGGATCAGTTGACCGAGTTGTTAACGCAGTTCGGCCGTATTGACGAGTTGTTCCTTGATTTCTCGTATCCTGGAGAAAACGGCAAAGGCCATCAGGATTGGGATGCCGAAGGATTGTTGAAGCATATCCGTAAATTGCAACCGTCTATTTTGGTCGACAACCGTTTAGACCTCGACCATACTGATTGGGGCTGGGATTTTGTGACGCCTGAACAATTTATGCCAAGCGAATGGCCTACAGTACGCGGGCAACGTGTCCCGTGGGAAACCTGCCAGACCTTTTCGGGTTCGTGGGGTTATTACCGCGACGAATACACGTGGAAAAGTGTACACCAGTTGGTGGTGATGCTGATTGAAACAGTAAGTAAGGGTGGTAACCTGTTGCTCAATGTTGGTCCTACGGCACGCGGCGTATTCGATGACCGTGCTAACGAACGGCTCGAGGGGCTGGCACGCTGGATGAAATTCCATGACCGTTCTATCTATGGATGTACGCAAATTCCCGACGGTTTTACTGCGCCACAGAATTGCCTGTTGACGTATAATCCGGCTACCAAACGGATGTATATCCATATACTCGAATGGCCGTTCAAATCGCTGCATCTGACTGGTTTCAAAGACAAATTCAAATATGCCCAATTGCTGAATGATGGTTCGGAAATCAGGTTCCGTACGGCGACGCAGCCAGGAAGTCATACTACCGAGACATCGGGTGCAAATGATGTGATTTTGTCGCTTCCCGTCGAACGTCCCAATGTGGAGGTTCCAGTGATCGAACTTTTCCTTGAATAAAACACTTGTCCCGCTATTTTATTGAATTAGGATATAAAGGCACACCTTTCTGTGGTTGGCAGTTACAACCCAATGGGCCAACTGTTCAGGAAGAGCTGGAACGTGTGCTGGGTATATTGTTGCAGGAACCGATACGCCTCACGGGGGCAGGCCGAACGGACACGGGCGTGCATGCTTCATATTTTGTCGCTCATTTTGATGCCGTGAGGAGCGATTTACACGTTGACACGCAATTCGTTCGTAAAATTAACGGATTAACCCCTAAAGAAATTGCAATTTGCCGGATTTTACTTGTTCCGCCCGATGCCCACGCCCGCTTTGATGCCATTTCACGGACATATCATTACCGGATCGCCACATGTAAAAATCCCTTTACAGCCGATTTAGCTTATCATTTCTATCGCCCGCTGGATGTTGGAAAAATGAACGAAGCAGCAGCAATCCTCTCGGAATATACGGATTTTACGAGTTTCAGCAAGTTACACGGAAATGCCAAAACAAACCTGTGTGATATTCATCATGCGCGTTGGGAAGATGATTCCGTAAATGGGGAAATACGATTTGAAATTACGGCTAACCGTTTCTTGCGGAATATGGTACGGGCAATTGTCGGCACGATGATTGAGGTAGGGTTGGGTAAATATCCACCGGAAGGCATCCGGCAGGTGATCCTTTCGAAAGAACGTGGTGTTGCAGGCACTTCTGTTCCCCCGCAGGGACTTTACTTGGTAAATATCAAGTATCCGGAATACAATTTTGGTAACGATTAATTCTCTGAAATGAAGACAAAATAATTTACTCATTTGACAGGATTAACATGATTTACAAGATTATTTATACCCTGTAAATCATGTTAATCCTGTCTGGAAAAGATGAGAATATCATTTTGTCATTATCACTCTATCAAAGCGGACCTTTAAAAAATAATTCTTCATGTTTAAAATCGGTTGTCATCTCTCCATATCAAAAGGCTTTTTAGCCGCGGGCAAAGACACAGTTTCCATAGGAGCCAATACGTTCCAGTTTTTTACCCGTAATCCGCGCGGAGGCAGTGCTAAAGCAATAGATGAAAAAGATATTGCTGTATTTTTGGAATTGGCGAAACAAAATAATTTTACCATTCTTCTGGCACACGCTCCTTATACGTTAAATGTATGCTCCGCCGAAGAAGGCATCCGCAAGTTTGCGCGTGATACAATGGCCGACGACCTTTTGCGAATGGAATACCTGCCGGGAAACCTTTATAATTTTCATCCCGGGAGCCATGTCCAGCAAGGAGTTGAAATTGGTATCAATTACATTACCGAAGCTTTGAACAGTGTCCTGAAAGCAGAACAAACCACTACCGTCCTTCTTGAAACCATGGCAGGAAAAGGTAGCGAAGTCGGACGGACTTTCGAAGAGCTTCGTTTGATTATCGACCGGGTGGATTTGAAGGATAAAATGGGCGTTTGCATGGATACTTGCCATGTATATGATGCGGGTTATGATATTGTAAATAACCTTGACGGTGTGTTGGAAGAGTTTGATCAAGTCATTGGATTAGACAGGTTGCGTGCCATTCATCTCAACGATAGTAAAAATCCTTTTCAAAGCCATAAGGATCGCCACGAAACCATCGGGAATGGTTCCATCGGGTTGAAGACATTCGAAAATATCATTAATCATCCGAAACTTTGCCATTTACTGTTTTACCTGGAAACTCCGAACGAATTACCCGGATATTCCGAAGAAATCAAATTGTTGAAAGGTCTTTACAAAAGGGGTTAACTTTTTGATTTAAAAAAGAATAATAGCAATTATTTGAAAATTTTCAGTTTATTCAGCGCATTCTGGTAAGCTTGGGCGTTACGGTTGTGTTGTTCCAAGGTTCGGGCAAAGTTATGATATCCGGACAAATCTTCTTTGGCACAAAAATACAGGTAATCGTGTTTTCCGTAATTCAAGACCGCGTCGATAGAGGCGATGGACGGGATACAGATAGGTCCCGGTGGAAGACCGGTATTCATGTAGGTATTATAGGGCGATTGTATCTCCTTGTGTTTGTTCAATACACGTTTGATCATAAAATCACCGGCTGCATACTTGATCGTGGGGTCGGCCTGTAATGGCATACCCTTGTTCAGCCTGTTGATGTAAACTCCGGCCATCGTAGGTTTTTCGTTATCCATTTGCGTCTCTTCTTCAATGATTGATGCCAGGATACTCACTTGCAACGGGGTTAATTTGGCGTCGCGTGCCTTTTGCCGACGGCTTTCGGTCCAGAAACGATCATGTTCTTTCGCCATTCTGTCCATGAAGCCTTTGGCCGAAGTGTTCCAGAAAAACTCGTAAGTGTTGGGTATAAAAAGTGACAGGATGGTTCGCGGGGTAAGTTTGAAATGTTCAGCCAGGTAAACACTATCGGTAAGCAGTTTGATGATACTGGCAGAGTCGACTTCGATGGAAGGTGCTACAGCTCCGGCCAATTGTGTATTAAGGCGGATGTTGTTGAAGACTACCTTCACAGGAATTTGTCGTCCGGAACGGAGCATGCGCACCAGTTCGAGGTTACTCATGTCATCGGTCAAGCGGTAACGTCCGGCTTTTACCTTGGCAGGATAATTCATTTTACCGGCTACCCAGCGGAACGATTTCATATCACGCAAGCCAGCTTCTTCAAGGAGTGAACATACCTGTTCGTAAGAGCTGTTGGTAGGGATGTATAGAAAAGGATCGTCCTTGTTGGCAACTGATAGGTTAACACTATAGATACGCTCATAAAACCGGTAACCGATGATACTCCCTATTATCAACAATATGAGTATGATAAGACCAACAATTTTCCCGATACGCTTCTTACGCTTTGGATGTTCAGACATTATAATTAACAATAAATTAACGGCAAAATTATACAGATTTACGAAAAAAAACAGACCTTTGCATGAGATTTGTTTTGCAGGGCAAACCATTTGTATCTTTTTTAGTTTTAAATATATATTGAAGAGTGAGTAGCGTAATGAAAATGGAAAAAGTAAAACGCATCGCTTTGGTGGCGCATGATAATCGTAAAGTCGATCTGATAGAATGGGTGGAGTGGAATTGGGAAATACTGGTCAAACATAAACTGGTCTGTACGGGTACTACCGGACGGTTGGTGGAAGAGGCCCTGAACCGTAAAAAAGAAGAAAACAACAATACCCGTACTTTATACATCACCAAGCTGAAATCGGGTCCATTGGGTGGTGACCAGCAAATGGGCGCTATGATTTGCGATGGCGATGTGGATGTGCTTATTTTTTTCTGGGATCCTATGCAACCGCAGCCACATGATGTAGATGTTAAGGCGTTGCTCCGTATTTCGGTACTCTATAATGTGGTGACGGCTTCTTCGCGTGCCACAGCTGACTTTATCATTTCGTCACCCTTATTCGACGGCCAATATACACCTATCATTAAAAATTATAATGCGTATATCAACAGGGAACTGGGATGAGTGATTTATTGATAAAAATGCGATATAATTTTCCTGTTTTTTCCTTTCTTTCGAAAAGGATGGGGTTTATCTTCATTTTGGGAAGGGTTGGAGTGGGATTCCTTTTATTGCTTATGGTTTCATGTGCAGGTGTTTCCAAGAGCGAATTGACTCGTGCTAAAACTATTGCTATTAGCAAAGAGCAATTTGCTAATAACCCGTTTGGATTTGAACCTACACTCCATAACTTCGAAAACCGTTACGGGAAAATACTCAAACGGCAACGTTATTTTCTTCAAAGTACAACCAATCCAGCCTACACAGATACCATTTACCGTTTTTATAAAGGCAAAACCGAGGTTTTTTTCTACAAACCGATGCAACTCGGAGCCAAAATCGTTGGCGCCAATATTTATAAACCCGAAATAGAATTACGGAATGAAATCAGAGTGGGTATCAGTCGTAAGGAGTTCTTTTGGAAATTCACTGATTGGCTTTACGATGAATCTGATAAGCTAACCATAGAATCACCTGCAACTGATTGCGTTTTTACATTTATATTCTCACACGATAAACTTAAGGCGATAAAGGTTACAGGGAAACAGATAGAAAAAATGCCGCAACATCCATAGTAAAGAGAATTCACAACGAATTAAAAGTTATGAAATTTTCGTATTTACTGAAACGTTAATTGGATACGATAACAAAAACGTGAAATTGTGGCGAAAAAAATGTACTTTTGCTGTATTGAACCGTTAAACCCAATTTGCCATGCCACGATATCTTGATCCTAAAAATGATTTGACATTCAAGAAAATATTTGGAGAACATCCTGATTTGCTGATCAGTTTTTTGAATGCACTGATGCCTTTGGAAGAAGGGCAGTTAATTGAATCTGTGGAGTATTTGCCTTCAGAGTTGGTGCCCAACAATCCGGCAAAGAAAGATTCCATTGTGGATGTTCGATGCAGAGATAATCGAGGACGGCAATTTATTGTTGAGATGCAAATGTTTTGGAGCGAAATGTTCAAAAACAGGATGGTATTTAATGCATCTAAGGCTTATGTACGGCAAATAGGTAAGGGGGATAGTTACGAGTTGCTGCAACCGGTTTATGGATTGGGCATTATCAATGATATTTTCGATCACGAAACCGCTGAATTTTACCATCATTATCAGACTGTTAATCGTAATAATACCACTGAAGTGATTGATGGATTGGAATTTGTGATGGTTGAATTGCCTAAGTTCAAGCCTGAAAATTGGAAAGATAAAAAGATGGCAGTCTTGTGGTTGCGTTTCCTGAAAGAGGTAAAAGACATGACGGAAAATGTATCACAGGACTTACTTGAAAACGCAGATATTCGTAAGGCTCTTGATATCTGTCAGGAAAGTGCTTTTACGATGGATGAATTGGAAATTTATGATAGATATTGGGACTATGTCAGTACAGAAAAGGGGATAGCGGACTCAGCCAAAAAAGAAGGAAGAGCAGAGGGTTGGGTAGAAGGTAAAATGGAGGGTAAAGCGGAAGGTCATGTAGAAGGTAAAGCGGAAGGTAGGAATGAAACAATTGAAGAGATTGTTATTCAGAGTAGTAAAGCTGGTTTGCCTTTGGAAATCATACAGACAATCACAACGTTACCACATGAAAGATTAGTTGCCATTTTGAAAAAGTACGGATTATGCTAAAGAGAATATCATTGAAAATCAATTTTCTTACATTTTTCATCATTTTATTTCCTGCTTCTTATGTAGTTGCAGATGAACCCGACCGTATTGAATGTATGGTAACCAACCCCCTGAGTAGTTTACGTGAAAATGAGCCGGTAGTTATTCGTTTTGCGGATATTCAAAAAGAATTTCCCGATTATGTGGGTGGATATGTGGCCGTATACGATGGTAACTTGCAAATATGTTCACAGCAGGACGACCTTGATGGTGATGGTTTATGGGACGAATTGGTGTTTCTGACCGATCTTCGTCCGAAGGAAAAGAAAACGTTTGTGTTACACATCAATATTCCAGGGGATGGCAAACCGTTGGAATGTGTCAAAGAAGTAAATGCACAGATGTTTTTTAATAATCCGGATAAGAGTATTACTCCCACACTTGAAGCCTCATCCACAGCCGATAATATGTACAACAAGATGTACCACCATGGACCGGCTTGGGAATCGGACAAAATTGCCTACCGTCTCTATTTCGACAAGAAAACTACTGTGGATGTATATGGCAAAAAGAAATACCGGTTGGAACTGGCCGACACCAAATGGTACCCTACTGATGGACAGTTGGCTGAGAAATATGGTGATGATATCCTCTGGGTAGGTAATTCGGTAGGTGTAGGTACATTGAAAGGTTGGGACGGTAAGACTGCTACACATATCGACCCGATGAACAAACGTACCGCCCGTATAGTGGTGAACGGGAATCTGCGTACCGTGGTTGATATGGTTGTGGAAGGCTGGCAATACCAAGGACAATCGATCAATGTAACGGCGCGTTACATACAATATGCCCGTCATCGCGATATGGTAGCACAGGTGATTATCGGTGAACCTGCTGCAAAAGGCAATCTTGATTTTTGTACAGGCGTGCAAAAAGTGCGTCAGTTGCAAACTTTTAGCGATAAGGACGGATTGATCGCGCTTTGGGGAACCGAATATCCGACACCCGATTCGGTGAAGTACACACGCGAAACATTCGGCTTGGGCGTAATTGTCCCAAAAAGGAATATTGAAAAATATGCTACCGACCCGCTTAACCATCTTATTGTCATTAAAAATAATAAAAAACCGATGATAGAGTATTGTGTTGCTGCGGCATCGTTGAAGGAAGAAAACGGATTCAAAACATCCGGCGAATTTTTTGCATACATGCAGGATTTAAAACAAATTGTTCGCCACCCTGTTAAAATTAAACTAAAAAAAATAAAATGAGTTTAAGGTTTGAAATTTGAAGATTCAAAATGTATAAAACTTCAAACTTCAAACTTCAAACTTTTAAACTTTAATATATTTGGCACTTCTTTTTACATACCTGATCTTAGCCTTGTCAGTCTCTTTTATTTGTTCGGTGGCAGAGGCTGTGCTCCTTTCGGTAAGTTTATCGTTTGTGAAAACAAAGGAGGATGAAGGTAGTAAAAACGCACATTTGTTGAAAAAGTTCAAGGAAGATATCGATCGTCCTTTATCATCTATCCTGTCACTCAACACCATTGCACACACTATTGGAGCTGCCGGCGTAGGTGCGCAGGCAACGGCAATATGGGGCGAAGCGTATTTCGGTGTGGTGTCGGCAGTACTTACTCTACTGATCCTGTTGTTGTCCGAGATACTGCCGAAAAGCATCGGTGCACGCTATTGGCGGAACCTTGCCATGCCTGTAACAGTTATTGTAAACGTGATGATTTACATCATGTTCCCGGTGGTATGGATTTCGAAAGGTATCACCAAGCTTGTTTCAGGCAATAAACCCCAGGAAAAAGTGAGTCGCGAGGATATAGCTGCGCTTACCGATATTGGCTTGGAAGAAGGCGTTTTTGCTGAAAAGGAAAGCAATACAATTAAAAATCTGATACGGTCTCGTTCTATCAAAGCCAATAAGATAATGACCCCACGTACGGTTGTCATTGCATTTCCCGAAGACACAAGACTATCAGAATTTCTTAACGATCCTGATGTGAACAGGCATTCGAGATTTCCGGTTTATAGCAAAACACCTGACAATATTACCGGTTATATTCTAAAATACGATGTCACCGACCGGTTCGACAAGGATGGAGACGATTTGCTTCTTCGCGATATCCGTCGTCCGATGGTTATATGTTACGAAAATATCACGGTGCCTAAGCTGTTCGACATTTTGTTGGAAAAAAAGGAGCAAATTGCTGCTCTGGTCGATGAATATGGTGGTATGTCTGGGATTGTTACTCTTGAAGATATTATCGAAACAATTTTCGGACTTGAGATCATCGACGAACGCGACAGTCAGGCGGATATGCAACAATTAGCCAAGGACAAGTGGCGTATTCGTGCTGAAAACCTCCACATTGACTTTTCCGGGCAGGAAGAGGAATATGATGATGAGCGTTCGTAACGTTCAGACGCAATAAACGCAATATTTAATAAACGTTCAAACGTTATGAACGTTAAAAACACAATAAAAATGGAACAATTGGTTTTTGCAACCGCCAACCGGCATAAGCTGGAAGAGATACAGGCGATGTTGCCTGGCGATATTCAGATAAAAAGTCTTTCGGACATTGGTTTTAAGGGCGAGATACCCGAAACTGAAGCCACATTGGAAGGCAATGCGTTGCAAAAGGTAAGGTACATCCATGAACGATATGGTGTGCCCTGTTTTGCTGATGATACCGGTCTCGAAGTAGAGGCATTGGATGGCGCTCCCGGCGTATATTCGGCACGTTATGCCGGTGCGGAAGGTACTCAGGAAATGCGTGCTAAAGCCAATATGGCCAAACTACTGCATGAGCTTGACGGAAAATCCAATAAAAACGCACGTTTCCGTACAGTGATTGCGTACATTGATGCCAACAACAAAGAGTATCTTTTCGAAGGAGTTGTTAACGGCTCTATCATCGAAAATGAAATCGGCAACGAAGGATTTGGTTACGATCCTGTTTTCATGCCCGATGGTTACGACATTACATATGCACAAATGCCGCTTTGTGAAAAGAACCTGATCAGTCACCGGGCTAAGGCGTTTCAGAAATTTGCGGAAGCGCTTTGAGTTTAAAGTTTAAGATTCAAAGTTGTAGATGTTTAAATGGTTAAATAATATTTCCGGAAAGTTGCATAATAATTGGTTGGTAAAAGAAGGAGGACTTATTCTTCTGCTTATCACTAGCTACGTGTCTCTTCTCACCGGACAGATACCCGTTGGTACCTGGCGCGACCACCTTTCGTGGAATACTGCCGAAGCTGTAACAATTGCCGGTGACAAGGTGTATTGCAGCAATGGAGTAGGGATATGTATCTACGACATACAGAGCCGGAATCTCGATAAACTAACCAAAGTCAATGGATTGAATGATGCGGGAATCACAGCATTACGATATGCAGCATCCACTAACATAGTAATTGTCGGCTATACCAATGGTAATCTAGATATTGTTGCAGGAAATGACGTATACAATATTCCAGATATCAAACGAAGTAGTATCTACACCAACAAACAGATCAACCACATTTATGAGTCGGGGAAATACGCCTATCTCTCATGTTCGTTTGGTATTGTGGTGGTTGATATACAACTGCGGCAAATTCGCGATACTTATATCATCGGCGATGGTGGGGTTCCTGTTGAAGTTTTTGCCTTAACAGAATATAATGGATATTTTTATGCGTCAACTGCACAGGGACTTAAATATGCCGATAACCAAAGCCGCTTGTTAACTGACTTTTCCGTTTGGAAGAAGGTGAACAATATACCGAGCGCCAGCACCGGTTTTACACAGGTGGTCTCGTCAGATAAGTTTCTGTATGTTTGTGATATGGATGATCATATTTTTCTGTATGACGGAGTTACATGGAACCCGCTGATGTTACCTTTTGCAGTAGAAAAAATCCACCGGTTGTCTATTGCTGGAGGTAGTTTATTGGTCAGCACATCCGGAGCGGTTTTTATCTATAATGCCGGTACGAGTTTATGGCAAAACACGATCAAATCGTATAACGACACGCCGGTTGTTGCCTATGATGCAACTTTGGATGTCGGGGGAGCATGTTGGATTGCCGACAACAAACAAGGTTTGGTGCAATGGAAATCAGCAAGTGCCATGTCTTATCATTTACCTAATGGTCCGGCATCCAACCATGCCGGAGCGTTGCGTTTCAAAGCTGACAGGTTGTTGGTAGCCAGTGGTGGAAAGGATGCAGATAATAAACCGTTAAACCGGAAAGGCGAAATACATACACTTTATGCCAACCAATGGAACTCAATCAGTTTGCAGGGCGCTTATGATTTCACCGACGTGGATATATCCATGGGACAGCCCGGCATTTATTATGTATCCTCTTGGGGCGAAGGGATGTACATATTTGAAAATGGAATATTGAAAACCCGGTACACACAAAACAACAGCACGTTAACGGCCGATCATTCCGGTTCGGTTTATTGTGGTGGCGTGTTCATTGATACAGACAACAAACTGTGGGTGAGTAATGATACACATGCCAGTTTGTTATCATCCGGTCAATGGAAAGCATTGCCATGGCAAACGCTGTCGAATATGGGGCGTTTCACGGAAGATACATACCAGCATATTTGGACTCCATTATACAATAATGGATTATGGGTTTTTGACAAATCTGTTTCCGAACAAGGACAAAGCGGTGGAACCATTCGTTTTTATCCCTACAATTATACAGGTACATTGCCGATAAGCCAGAGTAACCAGATTGTTACGGCTCCCGATGGTATAGTATGGGTGGGGACTACCCAGGGGCCGGTTTACTACAGCAGTTCGACGACAGCGACGATACTGGAAGGAAACAATACCAAGGGATTTCATCCAATACGTACTGAATATGCATTGCTCGGTTCGGAAAATATCCTGTCGGTGGCTGTCGATGGGGCATATCGTAAATGGTTTGGGACTGCTACGGGAGGTGTTTTTTTGATTGATGAAGACAATGCTGGTGAAGTAAAACATTTTACAGTCGATAATAGTCCCTTGTTTTCCAATAAAGTACACGATATAGCCATTAATGATAAGACCGGCGAAGTATTTTTTGCCACCGAATATGGTATTGTAGCTTATCGGGGCGATGCGGTATCGAGCGGTGACGATTTCGGAAAGGTTTATGTATTTCCCAATCCGGTGCGTCCCGAGTTCCAGGGCGAAATAACCATCACAGGCCTCATCAAGGATGCTGATGTAAAAATTACCGATACGGCAGGGAATCTGGTATATCAAACCCGTACGTTGGGCGGACAGGCTGTTTGGAACGGGCGAAACCAGCAGGGTAGGAGAGTAGCCACTGGTGTTTACCTGGTTTTCTGTACCAACGATGATGGTTCCAAAACGCACATTACCAAATTATTATTCATACATTAAATGAGTTTGAAGTTTCATGTTCAAGGGTTTAGGATAGATTGAATGAGGTTTCGAACTTTAAATTTGAGGAATGTTTTTATCATTATCGAACTTATCGGTTGGTTATCGAAACCGTACCATACTTGATGATTTGAATTTATCGGCTGCTGAATGCGAATTGGTGGCATTGATAGGCCGTAATGGAACGGGAAAAAGCACACTGATGCGTACAATTGCTCGTTTGCAGCCCGCAATCTCGGGTGAAGTATTACTTGCCGGAAAACCGGTTGACCAGTATTCACGTAATGAATTAGCCGGGTTGTTAAGCATCGTATCCACAGAGTCGGTGGGTGCATCGCATCTTACCGTGCGTCAGTTGGTATCGTTCGGACGTTTTCCGTATACCAACTGGATAGGAAAATTGACCCGGCAGGATGCTGCTTTGGTGGATGAAGCGATGCAATTGGTTGGAATCACAGCACTTGAAAATAAACCCTTGCACGAAATCAGCGATGGCGAGCGGCAACGGGCGATGATTGCCCGTACCTTGGCGCAGGATACAGGGGTGATCCTACTCGACGAACCGACAGCGTTCCTTGATATGCCCAATAAATACGAAGTGGTACACCTGTTGCATCATCTTACCCGTACAAAACGGAAAACCATTCTTTTTTCGACGCATGACCTGAACATTGCCATGCAGGAAGCCGACAAGTTGTGGTTGGTGATCGACGGCGCTTTATACGAAGGTGCACCCGAAGACCTTGTATTGAACCATCGGCTCGCCCGGGTATTCGAAGGGACGAAACTTCAGTTTGATGACCGGAAGGGAGAATTTAATATCAAACGTTCTGATAGTCGATTGATTACACTTTCGGGAAGTGATGAAAAAACTTTTTTTTGGACGAAGAAAGCTTTGCAAAGGTTGGGATTTTCGGTCGACCGGATTTCGGATGACAAGCATCCTGATATTGTCATTTCCGGAGGTATATCCCTTTCCTGGATGTTGTATCATGCTGGACAACAGCTATCTTTTAATTCGATATACGAACTATCACAATATTTATCAAACAACAACAATTAGAAGCAGTTAATGTACTTTTTTGCGACTTTTATCAAAAGTATTTGGTGAAATCGTGGAAACCATATATTTTTGCAAATATCAGTTTATAATCAAATAATGAAAATTAAGACCATGAAATGTATTAGATTATTAGGTATAGCGATTGCTTTATTCGGATTTACCGTCGTTGGTTCTGCCCAGACGTTGCAGGAAGTTACCGAAGCCCGTAACAAAGGTGCCGAGTTGATGAGTAACGATGATTTGGATGGCGCTATTGCTGAACTTGAAAAATGTGTTGAACTCAGTAATAAAGTAGGAGAAGAAGCCGACGAACATAAATTAGTTGCAGAAGGGATTTTACCTGACTTATATTTGAAAAAAGCAGCAGGAATATTGGATACGAAAGACTATTCAGCAGCTATAAAGGCTTTTGAAACAGCTGCTACAGCAGCAGATAAATATAATAACGCAAAAGTTAAAGAAGAGGCTGGAAATGCTATCACTAAAATATATCTTAGTATGGGTAATTCCGATTACCAAAATAAAAAATATGAAGATGCTATAAAAAATTTGGATCAGGTAACTACCCGTGATCCTGATATGGCATTGGCATATTTTATTAAAGGCGTTTGTTATGCTAATTTAAAAGATGATGCTAAGATGGAAGAAAGTTATAAACTTGCCATTGAAAAAGGTAATGCATCCGGAGATGTGTCTAATGCGCAAAAGGCTAAGACACAGCTTGGTAAGTTTTATTATAATTCCGGAATTATTACCCGGAAAGTTCAAAAATGGGACGATGCTATCGCAGTATTTACAAAGTCGTTAGAAGTTGATGATACAAACGGCGATGCATATTATGCAATAGCATCATGTTACAACGCAAAGAAAAGCTGGGATAATGCCATTACCAATGGTGAAAAAGCATTGGAACTTAAAACCGGAGCAGACAGCAAAGCTACCGATCCGATTTACTACGAGCTGGGTACGGCCTATGCCGGTAAAAAAGATAACGGTAAGGCTTGTGAATGTTTCAAAAAGGTGGTAAATGAGCCCTACCTCAAAGCTGCAAAATACCAGATTGAAACAGCTTTAAAATGTAAGTAAAAAACAGATCATTCAAACGGAAAGGGTGGACTTAGGTTCACCCTTTTGTTTGTGTGCCGTGCATGATTGATCAACTTGGTGGTGCAAGTCCACTACGGAGGTAGATAGCGACCAACCGTTAGCCGCAGGCAATGGTGTTCATCGTGAGGTGGAATCAGAAAGAAGCCGTGGGCAAAATCCCGGT
>JAVBSH010000273.1:0-9021 GCA_031547085.1 Bacteroidales bacterium | reverse complement strand
CCATCGACCCAGAGAGACACCGCGAGCGCGAGAGAGAGAGAGAGAGAGAGAGAGAGAGAGAGAGAGAGAGAGAGAGAGAGAGAGAGAGAGACACCGCGCATAATATAGTCTTTTTTTCTAAATTATATTATAACCGTAGCATTGTATCATATCAATGTTGCGGTTTTTTATTGGTAATTCTACTTCACCACAAAAATTCAAACATAAGTCTTCAATAAAAACCAGCAAACAATAAAAATACAAGCTCTACTTAGATTGATGAATAGGATTAAAACTCCTTAATTCAAAAGTTCTTTAGTGTACAAAAAGTATTAACCATAAAAACCATTTGCCATGACATAGATAAAACAGAAAATAATAAAAAGATAGGGAAATGCTTGGAACATTCCCCTATCCGGGATATTGAGAATAAAATAATCCAACCGATCCTTTAAACTCAATAGGGTACAAAAGTAATAAAAAAAGCTTACCTGCCTTGCGGGTGAATGTTGTATATTATCAACAAATTAGAGAGCAAGGTCAATTTCAATATAAATTGGATTCGTGAAAAAATGCATTATTGTACTCATAGTAAATCAATTGCATTATTTATAAGATAATTCTTAGCGTAAAATTATATGGAAAATTTATTATAAAATGAAGAGTTTTTGTTTAGTAACTATATGTCTGTTTCTTCACTTTGCCGCCTGTTTTGCCCAGACCAAAACTATCTCCGGCTATGTGAAAGATATCAATAATGGAGAAGCGCTCCCAGGTGTCAATGTTGTCATAAAAGGCACAACAATTGGTACTGCCACCGATGTTAACGGGGAATTTAAAATCAACGCATCGGTAGGCGATTCCATTTTATTCAGATTTGTGGGCAAGAAACCGGTAACAGAGGTTGTTGGCCAGCGCAATGTGCTTGAAATTAACCTGTACGATGATGAACAGCAAATCGAGGAAGTGACCATTGTCGCTTTTGGTACTCAAAAAAAGGCAAGTGTCATTGCTTCGGTAGCTGCCGTGAAGGTATCCGACCTGCAAGTGCCCGCGTCCAACTTGACCAGTTCTTTTGCCGGTAGGATACCTGGTATTATTTCGTACCAGACTACCGGGGAACCGGGAGCCGATAATGCCCAGTTTTTTGTGCGTGGGGTCACTACATTTGGGTATAAGACCGACCCCCTGATCCTTATCGATGGCTTTGAAGCAACCCAAGACGATCTCGCCCGTTTGCAGGTTGATGATATCGAAAGCTTTTCGATATTGAAAGATGCTTCGGCCACAGTATTGTATGGCGCCCGCGGCGCCAACGGGATTATCATGGTAAGTACCAAACCCGGTCGTGAAGGACCTGTAAAGCTGAATGCCCGGGTAGACTTCAATGTGTCTACTCCCACCCAGATGCCCCAAACAATTGATGGGGTGCAGTACATGAAAATGTACAATGAAGCCCGTATCACCAGGGATCCCATTTTGGGGTCATATTATAATGAGCAGAAGATACAGTCTACAGCAAAAGGATTGGATCCGATGATTTATCCCAATGTGGATTGGTACGACGAATTGTTCAATAGATATGCTACCAATATGAAAGCCAACTTAAATGTATCGGGTGGCGGACAAGTGGCTACTTACTATGTTTCCGGCGGCTTCGAACGTGAAACGGGATTGCTGAAAGTGGATAAACGGAACAATTTCAACAATAATATTGATATCCGGCGATTCAACATCAGGTCGAATGTCATTTTCAAATTGACTCCCACCACCACATTGGATACCAGGATACAAGGACGTTTCGAAAGGTATACAGGGCCATATACACAAACGTCTTACATATTTTCGGATATCATGTACAGTAATCCGGTGGATTTTCCGGCAGTGTATGAACCGGATGCAGCCCATCAATTCACCGAACATATCCTTTTCGGAAGCACCTTTGCCGATGGTGTTAGAAAACCCAATCCCTATGCGGAGATGGTTAGGGGATACGAAGACCGGAACGAGAGCCGCATATCGGCTCAGGCAACTTTGGTTCAGGATTTGAAGTTTATTACCCAAGGGCTGAAACTGCAAGCTAAAGCATCGGTGAGTACATGGAGCAAATATGCCAGCCGGAGATTCTATTCGCCGTTTTATTACGACCTGGAATCGTTTAACCAAATTACCGGTGAATATAAGCTTTTTGCATTGAATCCGACTGAAGGACAACCCTATTTAGGCGATGTTCAGCCAAGTCGTGATGCAGATGCCCATTACTATGCCGAAGGACGGTTGAATTGGGACCGGAAATTCGGACTGCACACCGTCGGGTTGATGACCGTATTCATGATGGAAGAAAAACTGTTGACCGCGGGGAACAGTTTTTCCATTTACGAAACTCTTCCCGAAAAGAACATGGGAAATTCAGGACGCGCTACTTACGATTTTGATAGCCGCTACTTTTTCGAATTTGCCTATGGATATAATGGTTCGGAAAAATTCGAAGGAGATAAGAAATACGGATTTTTCCCATCGTTTGGCGTCGGCTGGTTGATTTCCAATGAAAATTATTGGACAGAATCTTTAAAAAAGGCCATCAGTACACTGAAGTTGAAAGCCACCTGGGGGCAAGTAGGCAATGATGCCATTGCCGGACGGGCAGATCGTTTCTTTTACCTGTCGGATATTTCGATACCAACCGGGGGAGATGTAATAAGTGATGGATATCGTTGGGGTTCCAGTTTTATGAATGCTTATAATGGATATTCCGTGAACCGTTATGCAAACCCGGAAATTACCTGGGAGGTATCCGAAAAATGGAACCTGGGGTTTGAATTGGGAATGTTTAACGAGTCTTTGAAAATTCAGGCGGATTTCTTCAAAGATACCCGGAGCAGAATTTACATGCAGCGGCAAAACTTTCCGTCAACAACAGGCCTTGAAGCCGCTATCAGCGGGAATGTCGGCAAAGTTGCCTCAAAAGGCATAGATGGCTCCATCGACTATCAGCATTTCTTTAATACCGACTTCTGGATAACAGGACGTGCAAACTTCACATACGCCACCAACGAATATCTGGAGCTTGACGAAAAAGACTATCCCGATGAATACCTGAAACGGATAAATCACAATATCAACCAGCAATGGGGGTTGGTGGCCGAAAGACTCTTTGTGGATGAAGCGGAAATCAGCAATTCTCCCAAACAGGATTTTGGCAACTACATGGCCGGCGATATCAAATATAAAGACGTCAACGGAGATGGTATCGTTAACTCTAACGACATGGTACCACTCGGATTCCCCACTGTCCCTGAGATACAATATGGCTTCGGGTTATCCATGGGATATAAGAAATTCGATTTTTCATTCTTTTTCCAAGGAAATGCCAGGGTGTCATTCTTTATCAATTCCGGTGTTGGCGGCAGGGATTCAGAAGGTCTTGACGGAATTGCACCATTTTATCGCCGCCGGAATGCGCTTACCGTTGTTGCCGACGATTATTGGAGTACCACCAACCCGAATGTTCATGCTTTCTGGCCACGCCTTTCAGCAGCGCCAATGGAAAACAACACACAACAATCATCGTGGTGGTTGCGCGATGCCTCGTTTCTACGCCTGAAAACTGTAGAATTGGGCTACAATCTGAATAGATGGGACAAAATCCATTTGCAGAATTGCCGGATATACTTCGTCGTGGAAAACCTATTTGTAATGAGCCGCTTTAAAATGTGGGACCCCGAAATGGGACGTAAGGGGTTGGGATATCCGCCCAACAGACGTTTTAATGTAGGTGTTCAATTATCATTCTAACTATTTAATTAATAAGGATATGAAAATATTACATCAAATACGGATCGTTTTTTTAGTCATTGTTTTTCTGCCGGCTTGTCAGGAATATCTGAATGTAGTTCCTGATAATACGTTGAAATTGGAAAATATCTTCGAGTTGAAAGAAGATGCATGGAATGCGTTGGCAAAAGTATACAATTATCTGCCCCAGGACGACCAAACGCATGCAACCACATGGTCTCTGGGTGATGAATGGGTCGCTCGCCTCGACCTGAATGATCAAATGCAATACCTCAGGGCGATACATATCATGAGAGGATTACAGTCGGCAACTTCACCCCTGCTGGGGCTTTGGTCTGGTACTCAAGGCGGAAAACACCTTTATCGTGCCATCAGGCAGTGTGAAGTCTTTTTACAGTACATTGACGATGTCCGCGATATGACACTCTCGGAAAAGACCGATTGGAAAGCGCAAGTAAAATTCCTGAAAGCATATTATATGTTCCTTTTGGTTCAAAAATACGGGCCTATTGTGGTTCCTACGGAGATGATCGCATCCGATGCTACCTCCGATCAATTGTTTCTGCCACGGAATAAGGTAGACTATTGTTTCGATTATATGATCGACCTGATGAATGAGGCAATACCAGACTTGAAAGAAAGGGCGGACGAAAACGATCTCGGCCAGGTTGACCAGATAGCCGCCAAAGCCATCAAGGCAAGGGTTTTACTTTTCAGGGCAAGCCCGTTCTTCAACGGCAATAAGGAATACTACGGTGATTTTTTCGACAGCGATGGACAACCGTTCTTCCCGATGACTTACGACAAGGAAAAATGGAAGATAGCTCTTGATGCTATCAATGAGGCCATTGCTCTTTGTGAGGCAAACGGTCTTGGGTTATACACATTCGACAAAGAACCGAAGTTGTATGACCGTGAAGATTACATGGCCAATACTGAAAAAATGCAAAAAATATACGACTTACGCATGCTGATTGTCGACCCGTGGAACAAGGAAGTTGTTTGGGGGTTTTCGGGTATTAACTATTATAACCAGGGTGAGCTTGCTCATTCAACCAATATCCGGCTTCCGGTGGGGTACGAAGGTGCGGTCAATGAGGCCGGGTTTTCGTATCAATGGATGGGGCCAACCTACCGGATGGCCGAACGATACTATACCAAAAACGGGCTCCCGATCAGCGAAGACCTGACTTTCGATATGGGCAAAATACATGAAATTACGGTAACACCCGGCATGGCCGAGCCAGAGTATAACGAGTTGCGGGGTATCATGCAACCCGGCGCCGAGATCGTCAACCTGTATTTGAACCGTGAACCCCGGTTCTATGCAAACCTGGGAATCACAGGAGGCTATTGGCGTGCCCATACGCACAGAATACCTGTCACATTTTTTGCAAATACCAATGGTGGGTATAATTCGTCCCAGCATTCTACCGATTTTTTCTGTGCAGGTATCGGAGTTCAAAAATTTGTTCACCCTGAATCTATGTCGGGTGCATGGCAACGGACCATCAAATTTCCATATCCCATCATCCGCATGGCTGATCTTTACCTGATGAAAGCCGAAGCGTTGAATGAGTATAACGACGCCCCAACCCAGGAAGTATACGATGCCGTCAATCTGATACGTGCAAGGGCCGGGATTCCTAACGTGGAAACCGTATGGTCCGATGCGTCGCTTGCCAAAACCGTAAATAGGCACAAAACCAAGGAAGGCATGCGGGATATTATCTTGGAGGAACGAAGTATTGAACTCGCCTTTGAAGGGCATCATTTTTGGGATATGTGGCGACACAAAAGGGCCACAGCCGCATTTTCGAATCCTGTTTGGGGATGGACACATACCGGGTCGACAGCTTCAACATTCTTTGTGCTTGAAGTAAAACAAACCAGGAAGTTTTCCATTACAGATTGCCTGTGGCCGATAGACTTAAACGAGATGAACACCAACGGCAAACTGATACAAAACCCAGGATGGTAGGATCATAATGATGAATTGTTAATATATGACGGTTAATTTTATTTCATTAAAGACAGATTATAAAACGAATCAAATGAAAACAAGAAAATATTTATTTCTATTTGTAGCATTCCTGTTGATCATGGCATCGTGCAAGGAAGAAGGCCGGCATGACGCAAACAGCAATGACAAGACGCCTCCGGGAAAGGTGAAGGATATTACCTATAAGCCGTTATATGGCGGAGCCAGGTTTTTTTACACCATACCCAATGACGAAGACCTTTTGAACGTAGAAGCAGTGTACACCAATGCGCAAAACCAGTCTTTTACTTTTTCCGCCTCCTACTATACTGACTCGTTGGATGTATATGGTTTTGCCGAAACCATAGAATATACAGTACAATTATATGCTGTAGACAGGGTGGGTAACCGTTCGGAAGCAGCCGAAATTAATGTTGTTCCCTTGAAGGCGGCTTACACCAGGGTGGCCGAATCCATGGTGATAAAGCCCGGTTTTAGCTCTTTCATCCTCGATTGGGAAAACGAGCTAAAACAGAACATCAACATATATGTTGACTTCAGCTATACGCAAAATGGAACCCCATATGAATTTTCTCAGGTGTTTTCATCAAACCTGGAGACAGACAGGCGATTTATCGAAGACCTGTACCTTACTCCCCAGGACCCGGTTAATGTGCGGGTTCGAGTAGAAGACATATACGGCAATATAACCGCCCCTGTTGATTATGGACAAATCTCTTTGCTTGAAGATATTAAAATACCAAAAGCAGACTGGAAATTGCCTAATCCGAACGACTCCATAGCTGATGTCCCCATGTGTTTCGGCAATGGCTTTGAAGGTCGGTTATCGTATGTTATTGACGATTTGATTGATCGTGGTGACAATCTCAACTTCATGCACACCAACAGCAGGGGACGCACCGGACATGCAGCCAATGGCAATATGCCCTGGAACTTTATTATCGACTTAGGCGATTATTACGAACTGAGCCGTATCATCACGCATCAAAGGCATTCCGGGGGATTGGCCAATATTTCTCAAGGACAATATTACAAATACGAGAATGTAGGTATTTACAGGATATACATATTGGACGAAAGCACCGATACCTGGGAGCAGATTACCGAACATAAGATACCGGTTCCCATAGGATTGAGTGAGATCGAAATCGTAAAGCTTGGCGAAGCCGGCGACATGGCTTATATGTATCCCAACGATCCGCAATATACCAAGCCGGCCCGTTGGTTCAGGTACGAAGCATATAAATGTTTCGACGGAAATTATACCATGGATAATGCACTCTGCTTGTCCGAGATAACACTTTATGGTAGAAAAAGCACTAAACAATAATCTCTGATAAATAAAAACGATGATTATGCGTAGCATATTATATTCATTAATAGTATTGGCAATCATGCTATATTCGTGTGATGGAATGCATGATAGCCAGGACAAGTATTCCGGCGAAATTGTTTACCCAGCCCAATTCGACACCATTATTGGTAAAATTGGGTTCGAAAGGGTAGAGATCGACCTGCTGAAAGTGGGCCGTATACCTTCCAGTCAGATAAAATTGGGAAAAGCCAAAAAGACAGTCATCGAATATGATGACCAAGAAAAGATCATTGATGAACTTGTCTCATGGGTAAACATTACCGACTTGACCCAATCGAAATTATATCGTTTCAAGATATCCACAATGGACGAATATGGCAACAAATCGGTGCCCCAAGAAATTGCATTGATTCCCTATACATCCAGCGACCTGGCTACATTGGTTATTGCATCACCAAGGGTAATGACATCGCCTACAGCGGCAGTTATTGACTGGCCCAATGGGTTAAGTTCTGTTCTTTTGAATTATTATGGCTTAACCTATGCCTATACCGACAAAGATGGAGCAAAAAGAACGGGAGAACGGAAAGAGGATTCGCGTTTCTTCGTCGGAAATCTTGAAACCGGCCAGTCAGTAGCGATTGACATAAAATACCGGGTTGTTCCCAAGGTTAACAATATTTCAATCATTGATACTCTCACCGTATCGCAGCCGCTTACTGTGAATATGCCCACAGGCAGTACTCCATTCCCGCCTGCAGAGAGAAGCGTACTCGAAACAAATGGGATCACGGAATTTACCGCCGATGGAGTCGCATCATTCAATAAAATAGTTTATCCAATTCACGCCAATTCGTTACAGGATTTATTCTATTTCCCTAACCTGAAAGAAATCGACCTGACAGGTGGTACACTTTTCTCACTTCCCACATTATTGTACGACAGGAACAATATCCAAAGTACAGTCGGAGGCGGGGAATGGATACCCTTCATGAGGAAAGCAGGTAATATAACGGGAGGGGCACAAACCCTTAAAGATTTGCTCGAATCCGGAATATTGGAAAAGGTTCGTTATGTGCCCAATTCTATGGGGCTGGATGAAGTTCTGGAGCCTTATGTGGCAAGTGGTGTAGTAGAATTGGTCAATCTGCCCGATGAAGTTTTGATTCCTCATAAATTCTGGATAAATGGAGTGGTACAGTCAGCCGATTTTAAGGTCGATGTTACTCATCCCGCAACCGACGCTCCTGCCGGGTCAGGCATTGAAAACGCCTACAAATTGATACTCAGAGGAAAAAGTTCCTCATTTGTATTTGCTCTTCCCAAAGAATACCAATTCAATATTACAGAATACAAATACCTCAAATTTAAAGTTTATGCACCGGCAAAAAGTTCATTTAACGGTGATAATGCATCCTTCCAGATACTTTGGCCCAGATTTATGAATTACATGTGGGCCTTTACGGGAAACAGTACATTTGGCCAGGAAAGTTGGGATGCCGGTAAAGTAAACTATAAAATTGCAGATGCTGATCTGCAGACCTGGAAAGATTTCACTATTGATTTATCCAGTGCTGTTAATAAACACAACAGGGTGATCATTATGAATATCGGTGGAGAGCCTGGGAAAGTACCTACAGGCGATATCATCTATTATTTTGCAAATTTCAGATTTACTAAATAGTAAAGATTGATAAATATATTGATAAATGTGGGCAGGTGGAAGAATCATTCACCTGCCTGTTTTTGTCTACCTTTAAACTGCCCCGGAAAACAATGATGTAGATATTTCATGGTTCTCCACATGGTCAACGATATTGTTTTATGATTTTTGGTGATATTTTTTTGAAAAAAAAACACTTCACCCATTGTAAATAAAAATAAGTATGTACATTTGCAAATGTGTTGTACAACATAAAAGATATTAAAA
>JAVBSH010000146.1:0-15137 GCA_031547085.1 Bacteroidales bacterium | reverse complement strand
TGGAACATTGAGTCGAAATCTAGATAAAAGCTATACC
Source organism: Bacteroidales bacterium (assembly GCA_031547085.1). GTDB lineage: Bacteria > Bacteroidota > Bacteroidia > Bacteroidales > UBA4181 > JAIRLS01. The sequence continues at coordinate 15,100 of JAVBSH010000146.1, read as the reverse complement.
CCACGTACACCTGCTTTAGTTGCCGGAATTATATCCGAAAACTGGTCAATCGATTATGCTTTCGCAAAACCAATGAAACGTATCAATGAATAATAGACATTATCAAAAAATATCACAAAAAAATCTTCGCTATTTCTAATGAAGTGTTCAAAGTTATTCGCTGACGCTCATGAGAACGCTGTACTAAGATCGGCGGCGACCTACTCTACGAATGCAGTGCCATCGGCGCTGACAGGTTTAACTTCTCTGTTTGGAATAGGTCGGATCTGCTGAAAAGGTCAAGACTGTGAAGTTCATGGCCTTGTAGTCTTTCAGGTTTTGTGTCTATAAAATGAAGCCGTGTTCAAAATGACCCGGATTGAGCAACTGAAACACGCGATTGATGGTATCGTGGGAGGGAATACCATTTTTCAATTCAAGAATTTGTTTGAGAAATTCAAAGTTCTCTTTACCGAAAAGCGCAATGGAACCATACGATTCTGCTCCACACACTACGGCAAGAATACCCAAAATGATAATATCCAGCAAAGGAGATGACAGCTTTAAACTTGTGAATTACAAAACTATTCGTATCTTTGTGATCTAATTTAATACCCACTCCGATGAGAATGTACAATTAATAGTTGGTTCGCGTAACCGACAGATGTAGCAAGTTTTAAATAACATATCGGTTAACCCGCCTGTACCGTCAGGCACAATATTAATTGTATTCATGAATATCGTCGTCAATGATTTATCCTATTACTACCCCAATCAACATCCTTTATTTGATCATTTGAATTTTTCTGTTGAGAAGCAGGAAAAAGTGTCTATTGTAGGTAACAACGGCATCGGCAAGTCAACCCTGTTGAAACTGATGGCCGGATGGTTACGGCCATCAGACGGGAGTATCCTCCCGGCGTCCAAGCCATATTATGTGCCGCAACACACAGGCAACCTTGGTAAGAGCGTCGCCGAACTGATGCGCGTGAATAATAAACTGGCAGCATTGGACGCAATTGTGAAAGGGAGCGTGGAGCAACAGGATTATGACACACTGGCCGACGATTGGGAAATAGAATCAAAATGCACGGCGGCTCTTTCATACTGGCACTTACCCCACGTAACAACCAATATGGTGGCCGATGATTTGAGTGGCGGGGAAAAAACAAAGGTGTTCCTGGCCGGACTACTGATCCATACACCCGATATCATATTGATGGACGAGCCGACAAACCACCTTGACCAGACAGGACGCGACCTGTTTTATCAATATATCCGTCAAAGCAAGGCCACCATAGTAATCGTGAGCCACGACATCACACTACTCGAACAATTGGATACCACCTACGAACTGGCAGAGCACGGTGTCAAGCGCTATGGTGGTAATTATTCTTTTTATAAGGAGCAAAAGGAAGTTGAGATGAATGCCTTGGGTGATAGCATCCATGAGGAAGAAAAAGCGTTGCGTCTTGCCCGGAAAAAAGCGCAGGAGGTGAAGCAACGGCAGGAAAAACGGTCAAGTCAGGGCGAAAAGAAGAAAGCCCAGAGCGGAATGCCCCGTATCATGCTGAATGCCTTAGGTGGTGCAGCCGAAAACACAGCCGCCAAGTTGAAAGGCAAGCATGCCGGGATCATCGGCAGCAGCCAGGAGAAACTTACGGAATTGAAGCAACAAAAAGAACAGTTGAAAGAGCTAAAAATCAACTTTGATTATACATCGCTTCATGCAGGCAAGTTACTGATTGAAGCAGAGGGAATCAATTTTGCTTACCCACAGGGTGAACCGTTGTGGGATGCGCCAATGGATTTCAAACTTTACAGCAACGACCGTATCCACCTGTTGGGCAACAATGGCTCAGGTAAGACCACCTTTGTGAATCTGCTGACAGGCATATTGGAACCGTCAACCGGGAAAATCAGGCGGACGGAATTCAGCTGGATCTATTTAGACCAAAATTACACACAAGTAGATACAGACTGTACCGTGGAGCAACTTGCAGAACGATATAATACACAACATCTGGAGGAACACGAGGTAAAAATACGGCTGAGTAGATTCCTGTTCCCTGCAACTACATGGGACAAGGATTGTCGGTCGTTAAGCGGCGGCGAGAAGATGCGACTCTATCTTTGCTGCCTGATGATCAGTAACCAGACACCGGACCTGATTGTGTTGGATGAACCAACCAATAACCTTGACATATCAAGCTTACAGATACTCACCCAAACCATCGGTAACTATAAAGGTAGCTTGTTGGTAATTTCGCATGACCGGTATTTTGTGAACGAGATTGGGGTGACAGAAGAATTGAAGTTTGTTGGCCCACAAAAAATATAGGCAATTATTATACAACATCTTATATTTAAGAAAGTTATTGTCTTTAGCACAGTGACCTGCTGGGTCTCAACTCGCCTGACCGGACGGGCAGGAGTCCCGGTAGGTTTTATCAAACGACCATCAAGGCCTACCGGAATTTTTACTCTTCCTTCAACTCTTTAATCTCGTTCATGCTTTTGATGATGGATTTGAAATTTTTATTGTATATTTTTATAGTGCATATCGCAAATATATTTACAAATAGCCCTATCCCGATCAGAAACGTCCATAGACTTAAAGTTACATGTAATTCGGCATATCTGGCAGCGGCCAAAATAAATGAAATTGGGGTGTAAAAATAAACTGCTATCAGGAAGCGTTTTCCGCTAATATCATATTTGTTGAGATTAATAATGTTATTACTAATGCTTTCAGTAAAATCAATCTTTATTAAAAGTCGTATTTGGGATAATGCGCAGATAAGAGATGCAATACAAAATATAATCGTCAAATAGCCAAGAACATTAAACCATATTGAACCACCATATTTTTCTAAAGAGTAAACAACAAAAGGGATTAAAAATAAAACTATACAAACTCCAAATATCGAAGAATACAACCATCTTTTTACTAACTTATCAACTTTATGCTGCATCATCTCCAAAATAATACTTTCCTTCAATTCTTCATTTCGTTTCAGCCTGTTATCCAACGCTGTCCATGCTTTTTTCAAATCATCCAATTCCATTACTTTCGATTTTTAAAGATCCGACATCTGTTTTAATTTTTCCTTGGCGCGTTTCAGTTTTGTGGCCATATTACTGACAGTCAACCCGGTGATGTCAGCGATTTCCTGATACGACTTTTCTTCCAGGTAAAGCAGTACAATGGCTTTTTCAAGCGTTTTCAGTTGACTGATCAGGCGATATAACTCGCGGATATTTTCCTCCATGCTTTCTGGCGCCGGGAGCGACTCGGCTAACGTTGCCACAGGAATACTGCTTTTAGGCCGCCTTATATCCTTTCGAACGCCAGTAATGCATGTATTCAGGGCTATACGATATATCCAGGTACTGATAGCACTTTCGCTCCTGAACTTCGGGTATGCCATCCACAGGTTGCATATTACTTCCTGGTAAAGGTCGGCCATCGGAAATTCGTCCGACACATAAAAGGAACATACTTTGTAAATGACCCTCTCATATTGCCGGACGATTGCTACAAACGCTTTCTCCTGTTTCTCCATTGTATGTGCTTTTACCTATTAGTCGCACAAAATTGGAAAAAATTGCGTTGTCGGGTTCAACCTAAACATATTTTTTGTGTAATATCCAATGTTAATAAAAAACCTGCCAGATTTTAGATCCGGCAGGTTTAGAATTCAAATTTGATAATCTCCAAAAGTTATCGGAACACGGTTAACAGTTGGTTTTGTACGATGCTAAATATTCAACAGCTTTGTTGAAAATATTGGTCCCAGTGTAACCTAATTTTTCATCGAGCACCTTGTAAGGAGCTGAGAAACCAAAACTTTCCATACCTATGACTTTCCCGAAAGGACCAACCAGTCCTTGCAGGGTAACAGGTAATCCTGCCGTGAGACCGAGCACCGGAATACCGCACGGGATTACGTTTTTTTGATATTCGGCAGATTGTGCACGGAACCGTCCTTCCGAAATTGCTGACACAACCCATACCTTGAGGTTTTTCTCAGCAACTAATTTCTCGGCGCCTTCGATACAGGTAGCCACTTCCGAACCATTGGCCAATAGGATCAATTCGGGCTTATCAGCATTCTCCCATGCCACATAAGCACCTTTTTCGGCTTGCAGGGCGTCGGCATAACGTGTAGAACCTGTTTGCACGGGCACATCTTTTATATTTTGCCGCGAGAGGATCAGCGCTGTTGGTGTCGAAATATTTTCCATCGCCATTTTCCAAGCCACACTTGTTTCGATGGCATCAGCCGGACGAACCACCAATGCGGAAGCATGACCCGAATGGTTCTTGAGTTGCTCCATCAGCCGGATTTGTGCTTCCTGTTCCACCGGTTGGTGTGTAGGCCCATCTTCGCCGACACGGAAAGCATCGTGTGTCCAGATATATTTTACGGGTAATTCCATCAACGCAGACAAGCGGAAGGCGGGTTTCATATAATCGGAGAACACGAAGAATGTACCACATGCCACGAAAACACCGCCATGCAGTGCTATACCGTTAGCAACGGCGCCCATCGTTAGTTCGCAAACACCGGCTTGCAGGAATGCACCCGAAAAGTCGCCACGTTGCAGCGCCTTAGTATTTTTGAGGAAACCGTCGGTTTTGTCACTGTTTGACAGGTCGGCGGAAGCCACGATCATATTTTCAACATTTTTGGCAAAATAAGCCAATATGGCTGACGATGCGGCACGGGTAGCCGAACCTTCCTTTTGTGCAATGGCTGAATAATCAATAGCTGGAGCAACGCCCGAAAAGAATGCCTTAAATTTGGCTGCCAATACAGGATTACCAGCCTCCCATTCGGCTTGCAACTTTTTCTTCGCAGCGGCAGCTTTTATCTTTTCTTCGCGCACCTTCGCGTAATATGTTTTCACATCGTCGAAAATCACGAAAGGATCATCCGGGTTGCCACCCAGATTGGCAATAGTTTTGGCAAACGACGCACCGGCTTCGCCCAACGGCATACCGTGTGTAGCACATTTACGCTCAAAGCTTTCACCCGACTCGGTCACAGCGCCTTTACCCATGATGGTCTTACCGATGATCAGGACAGGTTTGCCTTTCGCCGACTGGGCTTTAGTGAGCGCTTGGCGTATTTGTCCGGCGTCATTCCCATCGATGGTCATTACTTCCCAACCCCAAGCTTCGTATTTTTTGCTGGTATCCTCGTTGGTTACTTCGCAGGTTTCTGTAGAAAGTTGTATATCGTTCGAGTCGTAGAACATGATCAGGTTGTCCAACCCGAGATGGCCGGCCAAGCGGCCTGCTCCCTGCGAAATTTCTTCCTGTATGCCGCCATCAGAGATAAAAGCATAAATCTTATGCGACATCCAATCGCCAAAGCGTGCCACAAGAAACTTTTCGGCAATGGCAGCCCCTACGGCCATTGTGTGGCCTTGCCCAAGTGGACCGGAAGTGTTTTCAACACCACGTTTTACATCCACTTCGGGATGTCCCGGGGTCGGGCTTCCCCACTGGCGAAAGTTCTTGATTTCATCCATCGCATAATTCCCTGTAAGGGTAAGGGTAGAATACAACATGGGCGACATGTGTCCCGGGTCGAGGAAGAAACGGTCGCGGTTGACCCAGGTCATGTCCGACGGGTCGTAGTTAAGGAACTCGGTATAAAGAATGTTGATAAAATCAGCACCACCCATCGCACCTCCGGGATGTCCCGATTTTGCTTTTTCAACCATAGCAGCCGCCAGAATGCGAATGTTATCGGCAGCCCTGTTCACCAGTTTATTGTCCATGAATATTGATGTTTTTATTTATAAAATATGACCTAATTGTTCTAATTACAATATGCAAAAATACAACTTGTATTTACAACTTCAAAGATAATCTTGTTTTTGATCGGTTTATATCAGAAGCTCAGGCTTAACAGGTATTTTGCAGATGATGTGACACATTCTTCCGGATTTTCGGGCTGGTCGTGTTCTACAATGAAATGTTTGACTCCGGCAGTCTTGTTAAGCTTGAATATTCCGGCAAAGTCGATACAACCACTTCCCACACAAGCAAAATCCTTATCGGTAAGGTTATTCATGTCCTTAATATGAAATGCAGGATATCTTCCGGGATATTTCCTGATATATTCCACAGCCGACTGGCCACCTTTGGTAATCCAGTACAGGTCGAGTTCTATATTGACCAATGCCGGATCCAGATATTTCATCAAAGTATCAAAAGGTATCTGCCCCTCCGTGATGCGGAATTCAATGTCATGATTGTGGTACAACAGCGATAATCCTTCTTTTTTACATACGGCGCCGCCTTTGTTCAGGTTTTCCGCCGCCCATTTCCAATCGTCCAGTTTGCGACCTTGTCCGTCGGCAGTCCACGGCCAGTAACATACAATATATTTCTGTCCCAGTTCCCGGCAAGCCTTGATATCAGCTTGTAGTCTTACCATATCGGTCATGGCAGCCATCGATGTTGGTCCTATGATCGGCCTAAGGCCAAGTGATTTCAAATACTTATTCACTCCGGCAGCATCCATTCCCAGTCCAAGGTCGCCGCCAAATTCCAACTCCTTATATCCCAAACCGGCTATTTTTTCCAGCGCTGCTTTAGGATACTGCTTGAACCATTCACCAGCAGTGTTACTTGGTATCAGGCCAATAGAGGGCAGTTTTTTACCTGATATCTCCGCCGCGGACATTCCGTTGCAAAAAGCCACTGATACAGTTGCGGCTCCCAATGTTCTAAAAAAATCGCGTCTTTTCATGTTGTGCTAATTTAAAAGTATGATTTACTGGAAAGTGTTTTTTCGACAAGATTTGATGTATACGATAATATCAAGGAGGATATTTTAAAATATCATGAAACAAAAATACATAAAAATTAACTTGGTTACATTAGAAATGAATACAAGTTCAACATCAAAGGAAACAAAAAACCCGCTCTTGCAGGAACGGGTTTTTGTTGAAATATGAAGAATCTTAATAATCGGTAATTGGTTTGTATTTGGGAACCAGCGACTTCATGACAGTCCAGCCGATCAGGTAAGCAACGGCGCAGAAGCAGAAGACAATGAAATATCCGGCAGGCTTGCCTTCAAACCCCATGAAAGACATCGGTTGGTTAACGACTTCCACCCCTTTTGCAAGCAGGTCTTTCGTCAATTCTACCTTTTCACCGTCCACAACGGCTGTTCCGGCTGCGAATGTGAATAACTTTCCGGCAGACTTTTGTATCAGCAACGAACCAATACCGCCCGCCATGCCTCCGATACCTGTGATGGTGGCAATAGCAGATTTTGGAAACATATCGCCGACTGTTGAGAAAATGTTGGCCGACCAAGATTGATGCGCCGCACATCCCAATGAAATTAAGATAATGGGTATCCATGCGACGGCTCTGCCTAACGACGGTTCAAAATAATAAGCGAGCGGTTGGGCAAGCAATACACATAGCGGGAAAAAAGCAAAAATAAGCATGGCTTTCATACGGGCGGCATAAGGGTTAGCGCCTGTTTTATTGATAAATATGGTCGGAAGTTTCCCACCATAAATAGATAATACCGTAGTGATTGCATACAGCGTAAAAATAAGCGCCATTCCCAGCCCTTCCGTCGTTTTGATTGAAAACTGGGCTTTTAAGTAGGATGGTGTCCAAAACAGGAAGAACCACCACACGCCGTCTGTCATGAATTTGCCGAAAGCGAAAGCCCATGTCTGCTTGAAAGTAAAACATTTCAGGAATGGCATTTTCTTTTCTTCCGTTACAGGAGCCAACGTTTTTTCCGTTTCCATATCCTGCTGAATATAATCCAACTCGGCCTTGTTGATAAACTTGCCTTTTGCCAATAATTTTTCGGGAGCGTCGTACAAAAATATCCAAAAGCCCATCCATATAAAACCTAAAGCTCCAATGAGGATAAAGGCCATTTCCCATCCGAATGCCTGGGCCAACGGGGGGATAGCAAGCGGTGCGCCCATTGCGCCGATGGATGCGCCGGCGTTCCAGATGGACAGGGAGAAAGCGCGGTCTTTTTTAGGAAAAAATTCGGCATTCACCTTGTTTGCTGACGGGAAATTGCCCGCCTCGCCCAACGCAAGGACACAACGCGCCACTAAAAAGCACCACATGCTCACCGTTGATATGATAAGGGCGGTATTTCCTGTTGCATTTATCAAATCGGCTTTGGAAGACAATCCCACCCACGATTCCGTAACCATACCGCAGAAGGCGTGTAAACATGCGCCAAATGACCATACGCCGATAGACCACAAGAAACCCTTTTTAGTCCCGATCCAGTCAACGAATCGCCCGGCAAACAGCATACAGATCGCATAAGCAAGCGAAAAATACCCGTTTATATTTCCAAAGTCCGCATCTGTCCAGTGGAACTCAGGTCTGATAAACTCTTCAAATGTCAGCGACAAAACCTGACGATCCAGGTAATTAATGGTAATAGACATAAACAGCAATCCGCAAATGACCCACCTGTAATTCGTCATTTTATCGGCAGCTCCTTTAAATGTATTCATGATAATGATTTTAGGTTATGAGGAATCAATTTTTTCAGTTCAACTGCGTACTTTGGTAATAATAGACAAAGCATTCCGGCACAAATCCGTAATTTTTGCCCAGTCGCCGGAAACGATCACATCCTTCGGGAAGAGGTTCGACCCCATGCCTACGCAAGTAACACCAGCATCGAACCATGCCTTGAGGTTTTCTTCGGTGGGTTCCACACCTCCCGTTGGCATGATACTCGACCACGGACAGGGGCCTTTCACGGCAGCTACAAACTTCGGTCCCCCAACGGATGACCCCGGGAATATCTTCACGATTTCGGCTCCCAGTTCTTCTGCACGCGAAATATCATTCAACGATCCGCACCCGGGACTCCAGGCTATTTTGCGGCGGTTGCATACAACGGCCATGTCTTCTTTCAACACCGGCGAAACAATGAAATTAGAGCCCAACTGGATGTATAATGACGCAGTGCCTGCATCCACAACCGACCCTACGCCGAGGATCATATCGGGAAGCTCTTTGGCCGCCCATTTGTTCAAATCGGCAAATACCTCGTGGGCAAAGTCGCCACGGTTAGTAAATTCGAATACACGCACTCCACCTTCGTAACATGCTTTCAGAACCTGACGGGCAGTTTCGGGTTGCGAGTGATAAAATACAGGAATCATTCCTGTTTCTTTCATCTTTAAGGCTACTTCAATTCTTGAAAATCTTGCCATATTTTTATTTTTTGTGGATGATAAAGATTACTTCATTTGTGCCGTGTGCGCACACGGAAGTACTAAAATTTCAATTCGACAAAAATATACGATATATTTTAACAAACAAAAAATCAGTTAACGATTTTCTGATTCTTCTTTATTTTCCGCGTATTCCTTGTATTTCTTCACGATTGTGCGCTTGATGGTTTCAGGCGACATCCATCTCAGGAAATCCTGCGAAAAATTACACCATGATATGAAAGCGATCAGTTCGTCATCTTTCAGGCCGGTAAGCCTTGATACAAGTTCGCCATTAAATTTCTCGCCAATGATCACGTGATCGGCTGTACCTTCCGTCAGGCTTTTGTAACGTTTTTTCTGTTTGGCTTCTTTGCTGAACCTGTCATAAAAGAATGAAACTGGGCTGATACCGGTTGGGATATTCACGCCTCCTTGGTTGGGGAGTGGGTTGGTATATATTTCGTATTTGTTGATAGGGGGGAGATTGAGATTGAAAGGTTTTATAGTAACTTCTTCAAGCTCGTAAGCGACGGGTGTCAGTTTGATGAAATAACTGTTGTAAATGGAGTCCGTCAGGACAATCGCTAATTTTTCATAGCCAATAGCACTGAAAGTAATACTGTCGTTGATGTCAGCCGTGATCCGGAAGTTACCGTACTGGTCGCTTACCGTGCCCATCCTTTTGCTTTTATTGATAATGTGGCAATTCCTGATCGCAGTCCCGGTACTATCAGCTACTATGATCCGCGCCTGGAACAGGTATTCCTGTGCATTACCTATTGAACAGGCAATCACACTGCAAAGTGTAACCAATACGATATGTAGGAAATATTTTGTACGGTAAACCAAAGGGTTATCAATTTATAACTCTATCAGTAAACGTACGAATACCTGCAATTATTGTGGTAAACCGGGAATAATACTGTCGCCGTCATCATCCGCCACCTTTGCTTTTCTTCCGTAAAATACAGCAATCAACGATAAGGCGCCCAATATGATCAACACAATAGATGTAACGGAATGCGATATAGTAGCATACACCATTCCTTCTTCGCGGGTTAACCCGAAAATGGTCAGCCCCATCGACACAATCCAGTGGTAGGCTCCAATGCCGCCCTGTACCGGGATGACAAACGACAGCGAACTGAGTACGAGAACGAACAATGCATCAACAAGTCCCAGTGACGAGGTACTTTTCAGAGCAAAGAACATGACGTATGTTTGCATGAAATACATCCCGAAAATAAGCACATTCAATACCACGAACAACCCAAAGTTCCGGATCCGGTACACTGACTTGATTCCCCTGACAATTCCTTTTATCAGATCGCGTATTTTCCTCAGGGCGCTTATTTGCGATAATTGCCGTCTGAATATCTTGTAGAATACAAAAAAAGTTATGATGAGCAATACGATCACTGCAATAATCCACCCGATACTCAACATTCCGGGCATTTTATTGATGACCGGTTGGAAAATATGTTCACTGATGAAATTCCCGACAACTTCGAACCGCAATAGCAGGATCAGGCACAACATGATGACTGCCATCAGCATATCGAACATTCGCTCGACAATGACCGTTCCGAACAACCTGTCGACCGGAATGTGGTCGGTACGGTTCAGCACACCGCAACGTGTGATTTCGCCGATCCGGGGAAAGACGAAATTGGCCATGTAGCCGATGTTAATGGCGTGGAAAATGTTGGTCACCTTGGGATGTTCACCTAACGGTTCAATGAGTAGCCGCCAACGATACGACCTGAACAGCAGCGCAAGTACGGCAAATGTAACCGACAAAGCTACCCAACCATAGTTGGCTTGCCTGATTTGTAACATCAGGCTGTCCAGATCAATGCCCCGGAAGGCAAAATAAAGCAAGGTCAGCCCTACAAGCAGGAAAAAAATGAACTGCAGGGCTTTTACAAATTTCTGTTTCACTATTTTACCAACTTGTTGGTTTGTGTGTCCGGGAAAATAACTGAGGGTTTGAATGTTTTGGCTTCTTCAAAGTCCATCGAAGCGTATGACATGATGATGACAATGTCGCCAACGGCTACCTTGCGGGCAGCAGGCCCGTTAAGGCAAATCACATTTGTTCCACGGCCGCCTTTGATGACATAAGTCTCGAACCGTTCGCCGTTGTTGATATCTACCACCGATACCTTCTCGAATTCAATCAGATTGGCGGCATCCATCAAACCTTCGTCAATGGTAATGCTACCCACATAGTTGAGGTTGGCTTCCGTTACGGTAACCCGGTGTATCTTCGATTTTAATATTTCTATTTGCATACTAAAGCGTTTATAACGTTTGAACGTTATAACGTTTGTAACGTTTGGACGCTTATAACGCGGGGTGCGTTATGAACGTTCAGGTGTTATGAACGTTATAAACTTATATTATCTATCAGGCGGACAACGCCGACGTGAACGGCAACACACCCTTGGAGTGAATTTTCCTTGTATTGTGTAGCTGTCTGCAACGTATCCCGATCCACAATGTCGAAATATTCGGTTTGCAGGCCGGGTGTCTGGTCGATTTGCCCGATTACCCATTTTTTGAGTTCATCCAACGGCATCGAATGTATCTTCTCTTTGCTTTCGTATAAGGCTTTGGCTATTGCCGGGGCGTTACGACGTTGCTCAGGCGTAAGGCGGACATTGCGGGAACTCATGGCCAACCCGTCGGCTTCGCGGACAATTGGGCAACCAATGATCCGGATAGGGTAATTCATTATTTTCACCATGTGGCGGATAATGGCCAACTGTTGGAAATCTTTTTCTCCGAAATAGGCCTTGCCAGGTTGCACCACATCAAACAGTTTACTGACAATCTGGGCTACACCGTTGAAGTGACCGGGACGATGCGCCCCTTCCATCACTTTGTCGAGCATCCCAAAATCAAATACCCTGGCATCTTCTTCAGGGTACATTTCCTCAACGGATGGAGCAAATACATAATCGCAACCCACCGATTCCAATTTTTCCACATCTTCGGGTAAAGTACGCGGATAATTTGCCAAGTCGCTTTTGTCGTTAAACTGTGTGGGATTTACAAAAATGCTGACCATAGTGATACCATTTTCCTTGCGGCACCGTTCTACCAACGATATGTGTCCGGGATGCAAAGCCCCCATGGTTGGGACAAATCCAATACTAATATCACTCTCTCTAAATGGTTTAAGCACTTTGGCAAGCGCTTCCTTGGTTTCTATAATTTCCATTTACATCCAAATTTCTACTAAAGGGCTTCGTGTTTAATTTTACATTAAAACAACAAGCCTCGTTAAGTCAAATTATCGAGGCAAATGTACATGATTTTATTCGAATGGAAACCGGATGAAAGTCAGAATCAATTTTTTTTCTGCTTAAAAAACGATAAGCCTCCAACATTCTTGTGGAGGCTTGTCGAACGTGTTACGAATAGTCGATAATTCCTGCTGTCAGGAAGTGCGGTTGGAATGTTTTAGAAAGCAAGAAACAAATCTAAATTCCCCCACATTCTAATTTCTACTGCATGGTGCAAAGTTAGAAAAGTTTTTTATTTCTCAAATCGGAATAATCATTAATAATCATTAAAGATTGTAAATAAATGTAAATCGTCATGTTTTCAGACACATATCATAAAGCTTTGATACTTGATCGGTAAAATATTCCCACGAAAACCTTTGTTTTTCTGTTTTCATGTTGGCAGTCATTTTTTCAAGGTTTTCCGGTTCATACAACTTCTCAATCGCTTGTGCAATGCTCCCCGCGTCAGGGTCGACAACGTATCCTACCTTTCCATCAGGGACAATCTCGGCCAGTCCCCCCACATTTGTCACTACCATCGGGACTTCGAACTGATAAGCAATTTGTGTTACACCACTCTGTGTAGCACTTTTGTATGGTTGCACTACGATATCTGTTGCTGAAAAATAATACTTTACGTCTTCGTCCCTGATAAACCAGTCATGTAATATGACATCATCTCCTATACCGAGCCGTTCAATTTGTTGCATATATTTCGACTTATCTGTATAAAATTCCCCTGCAACTACTAACTTTTTATTTCCCGTATGGCCGTTTCTTTTCAGTTGCTTCCATGCGTCAAGCATCAGGTCGAGGCCTTTATAATCGCGGATCAGTCCGAAGAACAGGATATATTGCTGGTTGTAAGGGAGGTTCAGTAAACGGCAAGCCTCGTTTCTGGGTATCTTTTCACCAAAATTACTGAATACCGGATGCGGTGCAAATACAGAAGGTTTGATGGTTGTGAAACCATCCAGATCGTCTTTCACCTGCCGCGACATATACACAAAACCATTTACGGAGTTGATGAAATAACGGGTCAGAAATCGGTCATAGAAATGTTTTTCATGCGGAATCACATTGTCTAACTGGGTCAGGACAATTGTATGCTTATTTTTCCGGGCAATCCGGCAAATCGTTCCCAAGCATGGCGCCATAAATGGTGTCCAGTATTTCAGGATGATCACATCGGGACGCGATTGACGAAGATATCGTCCTACCCGTAGCCAATTAAACGGATTGATAGAATTAACCATCTGTTTAATATTCAGATCGGAAGGTGCAGGTGATTCGGAAAACTGTGTTTTACCCGGAAATAACAGTTCGGGATACTGCAACTTGAAAGTAACAATGTCGACCTGTTTACCCTGCTTGCTGAAACTACGAGCCAGCATCTCGATAAAAGAAGCCAGTCCGCCCCGGTATGGATAAGCTGTACCCAAAATGACAATATGGTTCATTTTAATAAAGATTATTAATTAGTGAAGCACATTCAATGCATCATGCATAACAACAGCATCTAACATGTCCTTAAGCCGGCGTTTGCGGATGCAACAATCCTGTTCGATGCAAATATACAATGAATGAAGGCATGATCCGATTCTTTTTACAAGAATAACAACAATGTGGAAACCAGTGTCAGGATGTATACGACTACCCGGTAATTTTTTTCGGAAACTTTTTTCACAAAGACAATTCCCAACCATGCACCTATGGCAATGGCCGGCAACACAGCGAGGTCGAATGCAAGGCTTTCGACAGATATGTTGTGCCAAACAAAATACTGTAACGGTAATTTGAGGTAATTTATGATCATGAAGAACCATGCACCGGTGCCGACAAACGAATTTTTCGGAAGGCGTACCGATAAAAGGAAAACCGACATGATGGGGCCGGCAGCATTACCGATCATGGTGGAAAATCCGCCCATGATACCGAACAGGGCTGTGAACCACCATGCAGAGGGGATGGCAGTATCCTTACCGCGAAGTTCGTTCCACAACATCACAGCAAGTCCGGCGAGGATACAAATACCAATTAGTATCTTGAATCCCTTGTCGGGAACCCAATGATCGGTGAGCAAGGCGAATCCGAAGCCTGCCAATGCCCACGGAAGCAAACGGATGATGTATTTCCATTCGGCGCTGCGGCGGTAATAAGCTACAGCAAACAGGTCGGCACAACACAGCATGGGTAGCAAAATACCAGTAGATGGCTTAGCACCGAAAATAATAGCCAAGACCGGCACTACGATGGTTCCCAGTCCATTAATGCCTGTTTTGGACATGCCGATGCATAACCCGCAGAATATGATAGCAAACCATTCCCATATAGATAACTGGTAAGAAATAAAGTGAAGCAATGGACGATAAGTTACAAGGTTTTCCGAATGACAACTTTTAAAGTGTACAAAAATAGATAATTTAGGTGAATTGATGGGGTGCATTCCAAAATGTCGGGAATTTATAACTTTGTGAATCAAAATTATAAATATTAAATCGATGAATAGCAAAGAAGAATTTTTGACTTATGCCGGTCAATTATGGGATAAAGTCCATCAGTTAGAAAACGATTGCGAT
>JAVBSH010000253.1:0-9016 GCA_031547085.1 Bacteroidales bacterium | reverse complement strand
ATGTTTTCATAAAAACTCTGTTTAAAAATTGATGTAAAATTAATTCAAACAGAGCTATTTAAGTGCATGAAAAACAGCGTAAAAGAGTGCAAAAGAACCGTCCGAAAAAGGGTAATGATTTGGTAACGGAACTCTTGCTTCAGGATGCTTTTTTCCTTACTTTTGACTGCTTTTCATTAAGTAAAGCAATGCATTAAGGTGAAGTTAATCTGAAAGTTACGCTCGTTTGCCCTTTTGTGGTGAAAGGTGTATTGCTTTCGGTGAGATCGCTTACGCTAAGTTCGCCCTAATTCCTACCATTCGTGGATAAGAATCGAATTACTTCTTTCAAAAATGATTCTGGTTGCTCCACATGCAACCAATGTCCGGCCTGGGGAATACCAACAATTTCTGACACTGGAAAAGACTGATGTATAAAAGGGTACATTTCCGGCTGTAGGTATGGCGAGCGTTCTCCTTTCAGGAACAAAGTAGGTATCTCGATCTGTTGACCTTTATCCAACCCAATAGCGTCCATACCGTTAAGAATATTTGGTAAGTTTTCAACAATAGCTTGGATATTGATCCGCCAACTGTAATTATTTAGATGGTCGCGTTGAATATTTTTCAATAAGAACCGCCTTGTATTCACATCCGGGATATTGATTGCCCATGCTTGTTCAATATCTTCTCGTCGCGTATATTTCGATAAATCCGTATGCATCAAAGCATCGGCGATATTCAGATGCTCCACGGCCAACGAAGAATAACCCGTCAGCGAAGAATAATTCAGAGGCGCAATATCATCGATGATCAGCTGCGAAACCATGTGCGGGGCTTCGTGTGCCACATGCATGGCCACCTTTCCTCCCATCGAATGCCCGAGCACGATACACCGGTCTATATCACAATCGTCCAGCAATTCCAGCACATCGGCGCACATAGCCGGATAGGTATGCACTGGGTCATGCGGCGAACGTCCGTGGTTACGCAGATCAGGTGCAATAACCCTATAGTTCGCCGATAATTCACGTATAATAGTCAACCAATTATCCGAACTACCATACAGTCCGTGCAAGATCATCAGCGGGAAGCCTTGACCCATCTCGCGGAAATAAAGCTTCATAAAATCGGCATTGAATTATTAAATCGTTGAATCATTGAATTCTCAATTTCCAATGCACCAAAGCCGGTTATCAGTGCGGATGATCAATTGTTTTCCGGCAACAGCAATAGATGCGCGGCAATGTTCCTTCAATTCGTTTGTTGCTATGATCTCTGCCGGCTTTTTCGGATCAGTTGCCGGCTTCAATACGGTGGTTGCGCCTTGTTCAGACAAAACGTAGATTTTTCCGTCGGCATATACCGGCGACGGATTCAGTGCCCCGCTCTTCAGTGGAAGCTTCCAAAGAAGTTCTCCTGTGGCCGCATCCATGCAGACAATATTACGATTGTCCGCACATGCATACAAACACGGCTTCACATACAGAAACGAAGACATCATCGGGGTATTACCGCTTTGTTCCCAAACAATATGAGTTGCTGTACAATCACCCCGGCCGTCGGGGCGAACAGCCCGAATCGGGGCGCGGTTCATCGGAGCCGAATAAACCAAGCCGTCCCCGATGGCGGGTGACGGAACACACGGTTCACCGTCACTGGCAACAGTCCAGATCAGTTTTCCGTCAACCGGATCGAACCCCTGGATCACATTACCTGCCACACTGATGATCTGATCCTTCCCATTGACCGGCATCACCACCGGCGTGGAGTGTCCGATACGGGACATGCCCCGCATTCCCCGCCAACGCTCTTTACCGGTATTTTTGTCAAGGGCAAGCAAAAATGATTTGTCCCATGGTTCCGTCCAGCCAAGCCCCTTCGGTTCTTCCCGGTTGCTGTGGTTGACAGCCAAAAGCAACAGGTCGCCATACAGAATCGGGGAAGTTCCCATACCGTGGTGAGAATAAAAATCCAAATCGGTATTGATCCATCGAACGTTACCATCGAAATCCAAAGCCACAAAGCCGCCGCTGCTGAAAACCGCAAAAACGGTTTTACCATCCGTAACGGGCGTCGGTGTTGCGTAAGAGTTCATTTCATGCCTGTGTTGTTGCGCTTTTTGCGTCAACACGATTTTGTTCCAAAGTATCTTTCCCGTCTTTCGATCCACTGCAATGACATGGCATTTTTCCCCGTCTTCCGTCGCCGTGGTCAGAAAAACATGGTCATTCCAAACAATTGGCGAAGACCAAGCTTCGCCTGGAATGTCCGTTTTCCAAGCAATATTTTCTTCATTGCTCCAGCCCACCGGAAGACCGATAGCTTTGGAAACCCCCTGACCATTAGGACCGCGAAACCGCGCCCAGTTTTCCGGCGTTTGGGCCAAAGCCGTAAAAAAGCCGAAAATATAACAGAAACAAACAAGAATAGTATTTTTCATGATGTGTTCGTAATGATGAAATTAACAATGAATCAAATCTTAAAAATTTGCCTGAAAAGTACAGCAAAATTTTGGAGATAAAAAATGTTATTCAGGATTACCCGGTTTTACCTCTTATCTTTTACTTCTTACTTTTACCTCTTACCTCATGATTTATTTTTACCTTTGCTGCCCAATAATCAAATCGTCAACTGAAAATCAAAAGATAAATGACGGATAAAATAGCAGTGTTTCCGGGTTCTTTCGACCCGTTTACCGTAGGACACGAGTCTATTGTGATGAGGGCGATCAACCTTTTTGATAAAATCATCATCGGTATAGGCTCGAATACGAATAAAGCAGCTTTTTTTACTGCCGAACAACGACTGGAAATGATCCAGGAACTGTTTGCCGGAAACCCCAAGGTAGAAGCACTTTACTATGACGATCTCACTACCGACTTTTGCAAACGTGTGGGGGCAAAATACATGCTGCGCGGGTTGCGTACTTCGTCCGACTTTGAATATGAGAAAGTCATTGCACAAGTCAACCAGGCCATGTTGCCCGAAGTGGAATCGCTTTTCATGTTGACATTGCCGGAGCATACAGCTATCAATTCGTCGGTAGTGCGCGAAATCATGCGTTATGGCGGCGATGTGTCAAAATTTGTTCCGAAAGGAATTAACTTTCAAAAGTATCTGCACAAATAAATGTCATTACTCTCAGAATTCGGTCTTCACGTAGAAGAGGCGCACCAACATTTATCCGGTGTCATTTTTCATACACCGTTGCAACTAAATCAAAACCTTTCTGCTTATTACGATGCCAATATTTACCTGAAACGGGAAGATTTACAGGTAGTGCGGTCGTATAAGTTGCGTGGGGCTTACAACATGATCAGCCAACTCCCGCATGACGAACAGCAACGTGGCGTAGTTTGCGCCAGCGCCGGGAATCATGCACAGGGATTTGCTTACAGTTGCCAACGGCTCGGCATCCGCGGAGTCGTATTCATGCCTAAAGTGACGCCGCGCCAGAAGATTCAACAAACCAAACGTTTCGGTGAGGACAATGTGATAATCCGTTTGACGGGCGATACTTTCGACGATTGCGCCGAAGCAGCCAAGGCATATGCAACCAGCCATCGCATGACATTTATTCCTCCGTTTGACGATCCCCGTATCATCGAAGGGCAAGGAACCATTGGTGTGGAATTGCTTGAAGACCTTTCGGATATCGACTATATTTTCATCCCGATCGGCGGAGGCGGTTTATGTGCGGGCGTAGGAGCGTATTTCAAAGATCATTCCCCGGATACTTCCATCATCGGCGTTGAACCACAGGGTGCGCCATCCATGAAAGCGGCTTTCGAAGCGGGACATCCCGTCACGCTCGGCTATATCGAACGATTTGTCGACGGTGCGGCTGTCAAACGTGTCGGAGACCTCACCTACCAAGTGTGCCGGAATGTCATCGACGATATTTGCCTGGTTCCCGAAGGAAAAGTTTGTTCCACCATACTGAAATTATACAACGAAAATGCCATTGTGGCAGAACCTGCCGGGGCGCTGTCTATTGCTGCACTCGATAATTACGCTGAGGTCATCAGGGGGAAGAACGTTGTATGCATTGTCAGCGGGAGCAACAATGATATTGACCGCATGCAGGAAATCAAAGAACGGTCGTTGCAGTTCGAACGGCTGAAACATTATTTCCTGATACGTTTTGCACAGCGTCCCGGAGCTTTAAAGGATTTTGTGAACAAGGTGCTGGGACCGAACGACGATATCGTAAGGTTCGAATACATGAAGAAGACCAATAAGGACGACGGCCCGGCGCTGGTAGGTATCGAACTGAACTCGGCGCATGATTACGATATGATGATCCAACGCCTGAAAGAGTACCAGTTCGATTTCACGGTACTCGCCGAAGACGACAATTTGTTTGCATACCTTGTTTAGAGGTGAGAGGTGAGGAATGAGAGGTAAAAAAGTAAGAGGTGAAATGATGAAGGCAGTAAAGATTTTCTTTTTGATAACATTGACTTTTGCAATGGCCGGTCAATTGACGGCGCAAAACGTCACCATTTCGGGCAATGAACCGGACTACGCCGGTTGCGTGTTGTCTTTTTATTCTATTGACAACTATTTTTGTAACAACGAAGTCAAATTAGGCGAATGTACGGTAGCCATCAACGGTAATTTTACGGCTAATTTTCCTTGCCGGGATGCCAGGATGATCTATACTTACTTAGGTATCTTCCAGGCACGGTTCTTTGTTGAACCCGGATTTACCTACGAGGTAAAATTGCCGCCCCGCACCGATAAGACACCCGAAGAGGCCTCTACTCCTTTTTTCGAAAATGTGATGGTGTACATGAACATTCTATCCGTCAAAAACGACAAAGGACAAAAGGTTACTCCCGAAAAGGAACTGAACTACCTGACGGTGAAGTTCGACGGAATATTCAATCCGCTATACGACCAATTGGCCATCGACGCCGCCATGAAACGTCCTGCAGCCCGTATCGATTCCACCATCAACGCTGTTCGTAAGGAGCTTCCCCAGACGGGTAACCGCTATTTCGACAATTATGCTTTTTACCGTTCGGGATTGTTGTATTATGCGGCACAACGTAACGGCGTAAAATACATATCGAACACATACTTTTCCGGCAAACCGGTATTATACGGCAACGAAGCGTATATGGAGCTTTTCAACACCACCTATGACAAGTACTTCATGTATTTCGGACGCACCAGCGAAGGCGAAGCAATTTATAAAACAATTAATGAACAGGCAAGTTTCAGCGGATTGAAACGCCTGTTGGGTAGTGATGGTATATTACCCTCAGAAGATCTGCGTGAATTGGTGATCCTCAAAAATATCTATGACGAATTTTATTCCGATCGTTTTTCGAGACAAGCCTTGTTACGCCTGCTTGATTCGGCAATAGTAGAAACAAAGATCGAAAAACATAAGATTTTAGCCGGCGAAATACGTTCGAAGATCACCAAACTGCTGCGCGGTTTTGCCCCACCTGATTTTTCGCTTTATAACCAGGACAGCACGCTCGTCTCGTTGCAAAATTATAAGGGAAAATACGTTTACCTGATGTTTTGCACCACGCAAAACTACGTTTGCCTGAACCAGTACAAACTGTTGGAAAAACTATACCAGGATCATCATCAATGGCTGCAAATCGTGATCGTGTCGGTTGACGACCGGTTATCGAATATGCGTGAATACCGCCGGAAAAACGGCTACCAGTGGGATTTCCTGCACTACGCCAACAATCCCGATATCCTGGAAAAATACGATGTCCGTATATTCCCGACCGCTTACCTGATCGACCCCGACGGCAAACTGTCGCTATCGCCTGCTCCTGCTGCCAATGACAACCTTGAACGTACATTATGGTACGAGTTGAACGGCAAAGGACTGTGGCAGGAATATATCAACAAAGGATGGATCGAAGCCCCCAAAAGCACGGACAAAAAATTCGAACTGGATTTGAGTCCGAAATAACAACCTTTTTTTATACCTTTGCCCTCAGAAAATAACAGTTTTATTAAATTAATAATCTTATAACCAATGTCAAAAAACAAGTATGTTTACTTCTTCGGGAACAAAACCGCTGAAGGTAACGGTTCGATGAAAGACCTGCTAGGCGGCAAGGGCGCTAACCTGGCCGATATGAACCTGATCGGTATCCCTGTACCTCCGGGCTTTACCATTACCACCGAAATCTGCACCGAATACTATAAGGTAGGACGCGAAAGTGTGATTGAGATGATCCGTCCCGTCGTTGAAGAAGCCATGAAAAAAGTGGAAGATGCTGTAGCCGGTCCTAAATTCGGCGACAAGACCAACCCGCTGTTGGTTTCTGTCCGTTCGGGTGCACGCGCTTCGATGCCGGGTATGATGGATACCATCCTCAACCTTGGGCTGAATGACGATGCTGTGGAAGCGATCGCCGTCAAGAGTGGTAATCCGCGTTTTGCGTGGGACTCATACCGCCGTTTCGTACAGATGTACGGCGACGTGGTACTCGACCTGAAACCTGTGTCGAAAGAAGACCACGACCCGTTCGAAGAAATCATCGATCACATGAAGAAGGAAAAAGGTGTTGAACTCGATACCGACCTCACTACTGATGACCTGAAGGAATTAGTAGCCCGTTTCAAGAAAGCTGTCAAGGAAAAAACAGGGAAAGATTTCCCGGTCGATCCGTGGGAACAGCTTTGGGGCGCTGTGATGGCCGTTTTCGGAAGCTGGATGAACGACCGTGCCATCCTCTACCGTAAGCTGAACCAGATACCTGCTGCATGGGGCACAGCCGTGAACGTACAGGCAATGGTGTTCGGTAACATGGGTAGCAACTCGGCTACGGGCGTTGCTTTCACCCGCGATGCCGGTACAGGCGAAGCATTATTCAACGGCGAATACCTGATCAACGCACAGGGCGAAGACGTGGTGGCCGGTATCCGTACCCCGCAACAAATCACCAAGATCGGTTCACAACGTTGGGCTAAATTAGCCGGTGTATCCGAAGAGGAACGTGCAGCCAAATATCCTTCATTGGAAGAAGCGATGCCGTCGATCTACAAGAATCTGTTCGATACCCAGAAACACCTTGAAACACATTATAAAGATATGCAGGACATCGAATTCACCATTCAGGATGGTAAGCTCTGGATGCTGCAAACCCGTAACGGCAAACGTACCGGTGCTGCGATGGTGAAAATCGCGATGGATATGTTCCGCGAAGGCATGATCGACGAAGAAGCAGCCGTACTGCGTTGCGAAGCGCAAAAATTAGACGAACTGTTGCACCCTGTTTTTGATAAGGATGCATTGGCTAAGGCTTCGTCAATTGCTCAAGGGTTGCCTGCTTCGCCGGGCGCTGCTACCGGACAAATCGTATTCTTTGCCGAAGACGCCGAAACATGGGCGGCCAGTGGGAAGAAAACCATCCTGGTGCGTGTCGAAACATCTCCCGAAGACTTGAAAGGAATGCATGTGGCGCAAGGTATCCTCACCGCCCGCGGCGGGATGACCTCACACGCTGCCGTTGTGGCCCGCGGTATGGGTAAATGCTGCGTATCGGGCGCCGGAAGCCTCGTGATCGACTACAAAGCCCGCACATTAACCGCCAAAGGTAAAACCTACAAGGAAGGTGACTGGATCTCGCTCAACGGTTCGACAGGTAACGTATACGAAGGCCAGATCAAAACCAAAGAAGCCGAATTGAGCGGCGATTTTGGCGAACTGATGAAGTTAGCCTACAAACACGCCCGCCTGCAGGTACGTACCAATGCCGATACCCCGCACGACGCCAAGGTAGCCCGCGATTTCGGCGCACAGGGTATCGGTCTGTGCCGCACAGAACATATGTTCTTCGACGGCGATAAGATCGTCCCGATGCGCGAAATGATCCTGGCCGACGATGAAGCCGGACGCCGCAAAGCCCTCGAAAAACTTCTCCCGTTGCAACGCACCGATTTTGAAGGTATTTTCGAAGCGATGCAGGGATTACCGGTAACTGTCCGTCTGCTCGACCCGCCATTACATGAATTTGTACCGCACGATGAAAAAGGTCAAGCCGAAATGGCACAGGTGATGGGTATTTCACTGCAGAAAGTAAAAGAAAAAGTAGAATCGTTGCACGAGTTCAACCCGATGCTGGGTCACCGTGGTTGCCGTTTGGGTAACACCTATCCGGAAATCACCGAAATGCAGACCCGCGCCATCATCGAGGCTGCTTTGAACCTCAAGAAACGTGGTATCGAAGCGATCCCCGAAATCATGGTTCCCCTGGTAGGTATCCTCTACGAATTGAAATTACAGGAAAAGATCATCCGCGAAACCGCTCAAAAGGTATTCGACGAACGTAACGACCATATCGACTTCAAGGTTGGTACAATGATCGAAGTTCCGCGTGCAGCGCTCACTGCCAACCGCATCGCCGAGTCGGCCGAGTTCTTCTCATTCGGAACCAATGACTTGACGCAGATGACCTTCGGTTACTCGCGCGACGACATCGGCAAATTCCTGCCTGTGTATCTCGAAAAAGGCATCCTGAAACACGACCCGTTCGAAATCCTCGACCAGAAAGGTGTTGGCCAGCTGATCAGCATGGCTACAGTCAATGGCCGCTCGATCCGTCCGGACTTAAAAGTAGGTATCTGTGGCGAACATGGCGGTGAACCGAGTTCAGTGGAATTCTGCCACCACATCGGTCTCAACTATGTGAGCTGTTCACCTTTCCGCGTGCCGATTGCACGTTTGGCCGCCGCACATGCAGCGATCAAAGGAAACCACTAAATAATTGACAATTGATAATTGACAATTGATAATTATTGTTGAATATCTTGAAGCCTGGCGAATGTAACCATTTGCCAGGCTTTTATTTATGCACTACTTGCGTCTGTTTTGATAAATCATCAAAAATATAAAACTAAAAATGAAACATAACCCACATTGCAACCCCTACCCCGTATCTCTCTGCAAATCAAATTTGCGGTGATTCCCTTTATCATTTTTGGGCACTACGGATTTTTTACGGATGAAAGGCGCCGGTTCCAGCTTCAGGGCATCGTATATCAGAGCCAC
>JAVBSH010000073.1:0-3099 GCA_031547085.1 Bacteroidales bacterium | reverse complement strand
AAAAAAGCATCTTGGAGCAAAAGTTCTGTTACCAAAACATTACCTGTTTTTTGTGATTTTTTTGCTGCCTTTTGCTCTGTATTTCATACACTTAAATAACTCTGTTCTAATTAATTTTACATCAATTTTTAAACAGAGTTTTTATGAAAACAGCGCAAGAAAATTTGAGGGTTTCATTCTATTTGAAAAAGAATGTTACCCGTAATGGTTTATGTCCTGTGATGGGGCGGATCACCATCGGTAAAGACATGGTACAGTTTTACTGCAAGCTGGATGCTGATCCCAAACTTTGGGATGTTCGTGCTGGACGTGTTAACGGGAAGAGTAACCATGCACGGGATGTTAACAGGGAAATAGACAAGGCAAATGTGTCTATCAATTCCAGGTACAGAGAACTCATTTCCCTGAAAGGGACGGCCACACCTGTGGAAGTGAAAGAAGCCTTCCAAGGTATTGCTTCCTCGCAGGTGGGACTTTTGGAATTGTTCCGGGAGCATGTTGAGGAATATAAGATACGGATCGGGGTTAACAGGTCGGCCAGTACATGGTGTAATTATAACAACTCGTTCAACCACTTGGAAGGGTTCATCACCCAAAAGTATCATCTTCGGGACATTCCCGTCAGGCAACTCGACCATGCTTTTATTGAAAACTACGACTTTTACCTGCGAATAGATTGCCGGATGATGCCCAGAACCGTCTTGTACCGGATGGTACATTTGCGCAAGGTGACTAATATAGCAATCAAAAAAAGCATTATCAACCGCGACCCGTTTGCCGGATATACGCCCGAGCGGCCCAAAACCCAACAGAAATATCTACACCAGGAAGAACTCAGAAAAATAATGGCGGCCACTTTCGATCGGTCTTGTCTCAATTTCGCCCGGGATATGTTTGTTTTTGCAAGTTTCACAGGCTTGTCATTCTCAGATCTATATCATCTTACCAATGACCAAATAACAAAAGACAGCGATGGCACATCATGGTTGATCGTTGATAGGCAGAAAACCAATACCCCGTCCAATGTCCCTTTACTGGATATCCCACTAAACATGATTGACAAATACAAGGGACTTGCGACTGGAAACAAAGTATTTCCCATGATTTCCGGTAATCTTACTAACAAGTATTTGAAAGAAATTGCCAAGCAGTGCGGTATCGAACTGAAGCTGACCTTCCACATGGCAAGACATAGAATTTTATCTTCCGAACTGAAAAACAGCGAGTTGCGAGAGCAGAATATTCGATAGGTAACGATTTAGAAACGAGCTAACCTCGTTTTTTTGTATCGTTTGTCACAATACACACAAAGAACGCCTTTCATCTGCAAAGATAATAAAATGTATCTGAATTCCAATATTTTTACTCTGTTTTTCCCGTCTTAAATTTTGGCTGATTTTCTTCGTCAGCATATTACCGATAGATTCCGGCGTAACTCAAATTTCCCCCTTCCCTTTCCGGCTATTTCGGAA
This sequence comes from Bacteroidales bacterium, assembly GCA_031547085.1. GTDB lineage: Bacteria > Bacteroidota > Bacteroidia > Bacteroidales > UBA4181 > JAIRLS01. The sequence continues at coordinate 1,627 of JAVBSH010000073.1, read as the reverse complement.
AACAATCGCTATCTTTGCAATGCGGCAAACGATAAATCGGGGTTAAAACCGCGCCTTTTCCACATGGTTTTGAGTTCTCCAGCGTTTAACTGAATGTCATAGTCGGCAAAAGCCTGACTGAATGCTTTGATGATCGTTTCAAAGCCTGTTTTTCCAAGTGATTTTATTTCCATCTCCTATTCTTTTGTTCGTCTTAACTACGTTTTCATCGAATGGTAGCCAACGCGCCCTTGCTTTTCGGGCGAAATTGCGGAACGCATCACACTTCTGGGAATTAATTTTTCAATTATCTGATATATGGCTGATTTTTTTAATCATCCAGATGACATCAACCTTAGTCCCGAATTTTTCCCCTATTTCGGGGAATTTTCCACATTCAACAAATCCGTTCTTTTCGTGAAACTTCAAACTGTGTGGATTCTGCGAACTAATGCTTGCTAAAATATTGCAAATGCCTTTATTTTTTGCGTCTCCTTCTATCTTGTCCAATATTATTTTTCCTATCCCTTTTCCTGAATAATCCTTGTCAATAAAATAGGTAATTTCAGCAGTCTCACTGAATGCAAGCGGATTATATGCCCGAAGAAAACTAAATCCTACCACTTTGCCACCCATTTTGACGGCATACGCAGGATAGCCTTTTGTCATTTCCAACAGATCGCCCAAAAAGGCATCAGGTAACTTTTTATCGGGATAAGCCGCAAAAGAATTTTCAACATAATAATTGAGGATATTCATTACTTCGGTCTGGTGTTCAATACCCAAATTCTCAAACTCTATAGGTTGTTCCATTATTACTCCTTTCTATATTCTTGTCGGACAGTTTATAATTTGATTCATTGTCTACCGCGTTGCTATTTCGGGTGGGTTTGTGGTGTACCAACACAAACGAACGGCAATGAGAGCGACGAAATTATACATTTTTCTTTTTTACAACTATAATCGAACCGATTATTTTATTTTCCACTGCATCATATCCGACAGAAATTTTACAAAATAACATATTACACTGCGATCAATGAAGGAAGGATGTACAGAAGGGATATATATTAAATAGTCCCAATCTTCGTGCAAAATTTTATCGCCTCAACTCAATAGAGTCGTTTACTTTCAACTTTTGTAGGATATTTTGTCGATGACAAATAGAAATAGCAAAGGAGATGTAATATCTTTCCGGATAAGTATCGGATAATTACAACAATATATTATGCTATTAATCAATTATTTACAATGTAAATACGCGAAGAATATTGAAACCGATATGTAACTGCCCCTTATCCCAACGTTCAGTAGTCTGTGTAACAAGCAGGCGTTCATTGGTGCCTGTGGCATTCCCTATAAACAGTTGGAACACATGCCCGCCTGTTTGAATATCGAACCCTACGGTAAAAGGCGATACGGTTCCGCTCAATTTGCTCCCTGAAAAAAGCGGGTAATATTCCGCATTGAACCTCACCCGTTTCAGTATTTTAACGCTTCCTCCCAAGCCTATGGAAAAGATATCGTTGGGATCGCCATCCTGTGGCGTTTTTACGTAATGTATCCAGATGGGCATTACCTGTGCCGAGATCACATTGGAAAACTTGCGGGCAATCAGTAATTGCAAAGCTGTACTGGTCATATCGCC
>JAVBSH010000193.1:0-6221 GCA_031547085.1 Bacteroidales bacterium | reverse complement strand
TTGAACTTTTCCTTGCTACGTTCTTTTCCCGGTTGAATTCCGAGAGGTTTTACCAACCAATCGCGGAAAGCAAAAAGCTTGTCAATCCACGGTGGTGATTGCGTCCAGAAGGTGATCATAAACTCATCAGCCGTTATTTTTTGCTCATTTGTAAACTCACATTCGAAAGCATCTTTATAGTTGGCCGGAAGATAGTGGTTCACCAAGGATGTTTCCGGTATAGATATTTTCCTGATTTTCATCTTGCACAATGTATACCAAGGGTGACCAGGACAAAAACGATAAGAAACAGTACCCATTGACCCTGGTACAGGTAATTAGCCGGTCGTGCCTTTGAAACAAATAATGTAACCAGCCAAAACACCAGGTATCCCAAGTAAAGTAGCGCAATGAACAGCGTCAGCCAGCCATTGAAAGGGATGGTGCCGATTCCTACCAGGAAGATGAAAACTGACGAGAGCAGTAAGTCGACACTGACCATTTGGAAAGTTCCGCGACCCATAAGCCAGTATCCGAATGCTTTGCCGGTTTCGTTGCACTGCTTTTGCGGATTGAGTTTGCGATATTCCTGGTCGCCTGCTATCATGTGGATAAGCAAAGCGATGAACAGTACAATTCCTGCTGAAATAAAGAAATAGTTCATAGCACGAATGTTTAAAACTTTGATGAATAAAATTGATTTAAACGTATTTGCTCCTTTTTGGGAAGGTCGGGAAATAACTGCTGCAATCCCACAAGGGTTGCATATGTAAGTATCGCCAGATCGTTGGCTACATGCCGTTCTTTCCCATCCTGTACTTCCATTTCGATAAGGTAATCCAGGCGAATTTTGTCCACTTTCTGAACCTGTTCCATTACCATGTTGTTGGAATAGCCCCATGCCCTGATGTTTTGTTCCAGTTTCAGCGAGCGGTCAAGCGCCAGCTTGTCCACCATCTTTTTCTTCGACTTCGCTACTTTTGACGTATCAGCCTTACGAATAATGGAAAGCGTATTTTCTTCCAACCAATAATCCATCAGTGCGGCTACGTAGCCATCCATATTTTTGAAATGATGATAGAATGAGCCTTTCGTTACCTGGAGCCGTTCACAAAGATTGTCGATGGTTATCCTTGCAAACCCTTCTGATTCCAGGATTTTGAATCCTTCTGTAAACCAATCGTTTTTATCGATCTTTTTCATACTCGTGCCTTTTTCATCTGGATATAACTGATCACAAAGCAAACCAATGCAATGCCCATAAATGACCAGGCAATGATGTGGAAGTACCGGATGGTCAATATTAAGGTGATCAACGTGACCAGAATGTCCACCAAAACAATCTTTTTACCGGGCTTGTCCGTTACGAATGCCTGCAAGCCGAAAGCCAGAAGCAGGAAACCCATCGTAAGGCTGAATCCGTCGTAAAATTTCATGATCGAATGTTCGCCAAGAAGATCAATTGTGGTGTTACTCATTTCGGCTAATGTATTTGCCAATTTTGGATCATCAATGTTTCCTTTAGCTAGGTGAGACAGTCCATGCATTGCACCTAAAATCATATAGGCGATTGCACCTAACTTGAAATAATTTATTTTCATGTATTTACATTTTTAATACCATACTGTATGGTATGCAAAGGTATGATATTTTTTTGAATTTATTATTTTATTTTCCGTAAAAACCATTTAACTTTGCCCCGAAATCTTTTAGGGGTGTCTGTGTAGTGTACAACAGACTGAGATCATACCCATTGAACCTGACCCGGATCATACCGGCGTAGGGATAAAGATTGCCGCCGCGGGGCAATTCTTCTTCATCGCGTTTCCAGTATCTCACTCATCCCCTTTTTTGTTGAACCAGTTTCAGTTTCGAGTTTGATATTTCAAATTTGAGGTTTTTGGGGCACAAAGGAATTGTTAAGAAATAAGTATGACAAAATGGAATAATTATTCTTTGACAAATCCAAAGTATCACTAAGGTATGTCACCAAGTATCACAAAAAACTTCGTGTGACTTTGCAAACCGAGTTTACGAGCTCGCCGTAGGCAACACCCATAGTGCGTCTTTGTGTTTAATATCCAAACTTCGAATCTGGAACTACAATTTTATTTTAATGAAAAAGGTATTTTTTATTTTATTTTCATCTTGTTCTTTGGGGCTATTTGCCCAAACTGATTCCATCACGCAGGTGGATCTGTCAGAAATTGTGGTTTCGGCTACACGAGCTGACCACCGCACTCCAACGACATTTACTAATCTGAAAGTGACCAAAGCCAATGAAATGATGGTATCACCCGAAATACCAAATGCCATTGGGTTTAGTCCGTCTGTAGTAATGACTTCCGAAAATGGGGCTGCCATCGGTAACCAATCGTTTCGTATCCGGGGAAGTGATGGTACCCGTACCAATGTGACATTTGACGGTGTCCCTATTAATGATGTCGAGAGTCAGGCCGTATTTTGGGTAAACATGCCCGATTTGATGTCGTCCCTACAAACAATGCAGATACAGCGTGGCGTGGGTACATCGGTGAACGGTGCAGCAGCTTTTGGCGCTACACTCAACATGCAATCGGTTCAACCCGCCATTGCACCTTACGGACAAGTGAGCACCGCCTACGGGTCATTCAATACTTTTAAACTGAATGCCGCACTTGGAACGGGGCGTAGCAAGAACGGCTGGAGTGCCGACCTGCGTTACTCAATGGGAAGGACAGACGGGTATATCGACCATAGCGGTTCCAACCAGCAATCGTTATTTCTTACGGGAGGTTATACAAGCAGTCAGAGGATTATCAAAATGAATGTATTCTACGGTGACCAGCATACGGATATCTCCTGGGAAGGAGTCCCGGAAGACAGTCTTGAAACAAACCGTCGTTACAATCCATCAGGTTGGTATGATGACAATGAGGGAAACCCGGTACGTTATGATAACGAAACCGACAATTACCGACAAACACATGTCCACCTGCATTACAGCGAGCGGCTGGGCGAACGGCTCAAGTTGAACACAATCCTGTATTATACCCGCGGCAAGGGATACTACGAACAGTACAAGGAAGATGCATCATTGAAAAAGTATGCTTTACCAAATGATATCACCGATTTGATTCGTCGCAAATGGCTAGATAATCATCTTTGGGGTGCTATTGTAACAGCCGCCTATACTACCGAAAAAACCCGTGCACATTTGGGCATTTCCGGAAGCTATTTCGACAATGACCATTATGGGGATATTATTTGGGCGGAAAATCAAAATCTTGTGCCTGCTGGTTATGAATGGTACCGTAATACGAGTAAAAAACCCGATATAAGCGCTTTCCTGAAAGTGACACAACAACTCGGTCAACGTTGGTATGCTTTTGCAGATGTTCAATGGCGGCATATCGATTATGATATGAAAGGTCCTGACGACGACTTGGCTGATCTTACGCAGGAACACAATTATGACTTCTTCAACCCGAAAGCCGGTCTTACCTTTGCCATTACACCGCAGCAACGCGCATACGCCTCGTTCGCCGTGGGACATCGCGAACCGACACGTGCCGATATCAAAGATGCATTCAAATACGGAGGGTCAACGATGCCACGTCCCGAAACATTATACGACCTGGAAGCAGGATATGAACTGAGCAATAGCCTATTTATGATCGGTGCTAACTTTTTCTATATGTATTATAAAGACCAGTTAGTAAATACCGGAAAGATGAATGATGTAGGGTATCCGCTGATGGAGAATGTACCGGACAGTTATCGTACGGGTATTGAACTTACTTTCGGTGTTCGTCCAATAAAAGGATTGGATATTAATGGAAATGTGACGTATAGCCGTAATAAGATCAAAGATTATGTGTCTTATGTGAATGTAACAACTGATGATGGGGAAACTATTCTCTTCCAACGTGAAGAACACCTGGGAACCACAGATCTTGCTTTCTCACCGGAGTGGGTTGGGTCAGCTGATGTTTCGTACGAAATCATCAAGGGATTATCCGTTGGATTAACAGCCAAATATGTCGGCAAGCAATATTACGACAATACATCGGATGCCGGCCGCCGGCTGGACGGGTATTTCGTAAATAATGCAATAGCACAATACCAGCTTGATTTCAAGAAGTTTTATGTTGGAGTACAGTTTGCTGTAAATAACCTGTGGAATGCCGACTACATTTCGAACGCAGCCGTTTACCGGAACTATACGGAAAGTGGTGATGAATGGATAGCGAGGTATTTCTTCCCACAGCCGTTCCGCAATTATATGGCAAAATTGACTGTCGGATTTTAACTGCGGCTGAGCGGGTCGGTGTAACGACCCGCTCAGCTAATAAATGGTTAGGCAAAATACCCGGCAATCAAAATAATCATACGCATCCGGCATCATTTCGAAACTCTTTTCTATCATTTACGTATGATACTATTTCATATCTTTGCCCAAATTATGGATTGGTTATATAGCTTATTGTTCGAAGATGGTGTTGCACACACTGTCCTTTTGCTTGCGTTTGTCATAGCATTTGGTATTATGTTGGGGAAAATCAAGATATTCGGTATATCTCCGGGTATGACCCTGGTGCTTTTTGTGGGCATTGCTGTGAGTCATTTTGGTTTTCGTGTCGAACATCATATCCTTCATTTTGTTAAGGAGTTTGGTTTGATCCTTTTCGTGTTTGCCGTCGGGCTACAAGTAGGTCCGGGATTTTTTGCCTCATTCAAAAAAGGCGGAGTCAAACTCAACATGTTGGCCATGTGTGTCGTCGTACTGGGCGTACTCACCACCATCATCATCCATTTCGTCACCGGCATCCCTATTCCTACGATGGTCGGTATCATGTCGGGTGCAGTGACCAATACTCCGGGCTTGGGTGCTGCGCAGGAAGCCAGCGCCGACATGTCAGGCGGTATGACTGACCCTACCATTGCCCTTGGTTATGCAGTGGCCTATCCTTTAGGAGTAGTGGGAATCATACTTTCCATCATCAGCATACGGTATATTTTCCGTATCAACCTTGACACTGAAACCCAACGGTTACAGGCTGAAAGCGACGCGCAGAACAACGCTGCCGAAACCCTTTCATTAGCCGTGAAAAATCCTGCCATTTTTGGGTCCGACATTAAAACCATATCCGAACTTGTCAGCCGCAAGTTTGTCGTATCACGTGTTTGCCATGAGGATGGACGCATTGAGATTGCCTCATCAACAACAGTTCTTAATGAAGGCGACAAGGTGCTGGTAGTAACTTCTCCTGCAGAAGCCAAAGCCATCATTGCATTCATTGGGGTACCCATTGATATGAGCGCTGCTGACTGGAAAAAGCTGGACAGTGCCTTGGTATCGCGACGTATCCTGGTCACCCGTTCGGAAATCAACGGAAGAACGCTCGGTCAACTGAAGTTGCGTGCAGCATTCGGTATCAACATCACCCGCATCAATCGTTCAGGTCTTGACCTGATTGCCCAACCCGGTCTGCAACTCCAACTGGGCGACCGTGTAACAGTAGTAGGCAGCGAACAAGCCATTGCTGCCGTTGAGAAGGTACTGGGTAACAAGATGCAACGCCTGAATGAGCCTAACCTGATACCGATTTTTACCGGTATTTTCCTTGGCATATTGTTAGGAAGTATTCCATTTGCATTCCCAGGAATACCACAACCTGTTAAGCTTGGTATGGCCGGCGGCCCATTGATTATCGCCATCCTTATCAGTGTATTCGGTCCGAAATACAAGCTGGTGACTTATACAACCATGAGCGCTAACCTAATGCTTCGCGAAATAGGTATCTGCCTGTTCCTTGCCTGTGTGGGATTAGGCGCCGGCGAAAACTTCGTAAAAACCATCGTTGAGGATGGTGGTGTGAAGTGGATCGGCCTTGGATTTATCATCACTGTATTACCATTAGTGATTATAGGAATTGTTGGCCGGAGCATCTATAAATTAAACTATTACACCTTGATGGGATTGTTGGCTGGAAGCACTACCGACCCGCCTGCCTTGTCGTATGCCAACACCGCAGCCGGCAACGACGCTCCGTCAGTAGGTTATGCTACAGTATACCCGCTCACCATGTTCCTGCGGGTACTCTTTGCACAACTGCTGATATTGTTGTTTACATAGGGTCTGACACAAACGTATATTCTACCTTATTATACTGCACACTGCCAAGTTTTACCTGCGGTGAGATCGCTTACGCTAAGTTGTGCAAAGCGGGATTGACTTCGTCGAGCTCCACTTCGTTCCG